>CAMAVQ010000103.1 GCA_945861755.1 Gemmatimonas phototrophica | reverse complement strand
TGGTGCCGAAGGAGGGAATCGAACCCACACGCCGTTACCGGCACTGGATTTTGAGTCCAGCGCGTCTACCAGTTCCGCCACTTCGGCAAGCTAACCGGGCGTATAAGATACACCCCTTAATCGACTGTGTAAACCCTCACTCCAGGCGCTCGGACTTGGGCGGGCCGAGGATCTCGGCGTAGACCAGGGCCCGGCGCGCCTCGCGGGGGTTGAGGCCCCAGCCCTGCTGGCGCGCCCGGGTCCCACCCTCCGCGGTGCGGGTCGGCCGGCCGCGCCCCGCCACGCCGGTGTTCATCCGGGCGGCGGCCTGCGCTTCCATGAGACGGTACTCTTCCATAGACCGACGGTCGGCGTCTCGGGTCCGCTGGTCCATCTCCTGGACCCGCTGCTCCATCTCCCGCAGTTCTTCCTCGGCCCGGCGGTACTTGCCCTCGCCAGGCAATGCTTCGGCCGCCGACACCTCCGTGGAAACGACTGGCGGCGCCGGGCGGCGCTCCACTGGCACCCGCCTGGGGCGGGAAGGGGGCTGCTGGAAGATGTCCGGCCAGGGCCAGTTGCCCACCTTCTTCTTTTCCTCCAATTCCTCGGCCACTGGACCCTGCTTGCCGCCCGCCTTGTAGCTCTTGCGGCTCTCCTCCAGGGACTGGCGGCGCTTGCGGCGTTCCAGCAGCGCGGAGACCACGCTGAAGAGGACAAACGCCGCGAAAAAGAGCAGTTGTTCCATGTATTCAGCTCCTCATCAGGCCTGGGGCTGGGGGGGCTTGCCTTCGTCGCCGGCCCCGGAGATGGACGACCGCATGTCGGTGTCGGCCTGCATATTGCGCATCCGGTAGTAATCCATGATGCCCAGGTTGCCGTTGCGGAAGGCTTCGGCGATGGCGCGCGGCACCTCGGACTCGGCTTCCTTGACCCGGGCATTCATCTCCTGGACCAGGGCCTTCATCTCCTGCTCGCGGGCAGCGGCCATGGCGCGGCGCTCCTCGGCCCGGGCCTGGGCGATCTTGAGATCCGCCGCGGCCTGGTCGATCTGCAGTTTGGCGCCGATGTTGTCGCCCACATCCACGTCGGCGATGTCGATGGAGAGGATCTCGAAAGCCGTGCCCGAGTCCAGGCCCTTTCCCAGCACCGTCTTGGAGATGCGGTCGGGATTCTCCAGCACCTCCTTGTAGGTAGCCGAAGAGCCGATGGTGGTGACGATGCCCTCGCCCACGCGGGCCAGGATGGTCTCCTCGCCGGCGCCGCCCACCAGCCTTTCGATATTGGCCCGCACCGTCACCCGGCAGATGGCCTTGACCTGGATGCCGTCCTTGGCCACTGCCGCGATGGGCGTGGTGGTGATCACCTTGGGATTGACGCTGACCTTGACCGCCTCCAGCACGTCGCGGCCGGCCAGGTCGATGGCCGTGGCCCGCTCAAAGGTGAGCGGAATATTGGCCTTGTCGGCCGAGATCAAGGCCAGGATCACCGCCTCCACATTGCCGCCGGCCAAGTAGTGGGCCTCCATCCGGTCCAGGCTCACCTCCAGACCCGCCTTGGTGGCGCTGATCTTGGGCCGCACAATGGCCTGGGGCGGCACCTTGCGCAGACGCATGCCCATCAGGTCCCGGAAGATGCTCACCTTGACCCCGGAAAAGTAGGCGGTGATCCACAAGCCGATGGGGATAAAGTAGGTGAATAGACTGATGAAGATGATGATGCCAAAGAGAATGAGAATGGGAACTAGGAGTGTCATTGCCACCTTCCTGTGATGAATGAACTATGAAACGCTTTTCACTCTGCTGTTTCGGCGGCTCGTTCCTGCACCACCACCCGGCTGCCAACGACCTCCAGGACCGCGACCGGGGTGCCGCGGGCGATGAAGTCCCCCTGGGTCACCACATCGACGATCCGCTCCCCGAAGCGGGCGCGGCCGCTGGGCCGCAGCGGCGTGAGCGCCTCGCCGGTCTGCCCGGCCAGCTCGGCCAGGTCCGCCGGGACGGCGCTGTACCCATCCTGGCTGGCATTGCCCCGGTGCAACACCAGCCGCTGCCAGGCCCCGAGTCGCAGCACCAGCCAGACCAATGCCGCCGTGGCCAACGCGGTCCCCGCCCCCAGCCACAGAGCTGCCCCTGACCCCAGGCGCACATACGCATAGACGATGCCGGTGAGCAGGGAGACAACGCCCAGAATCCCGAAGATGTTGATCCCCGGGATGACGAAAACCTCTAGGTAGAATAGGACAAACCCCATGACCAGCAGACCGACGGCATAGACCCAGGGCTGAATCTGGGGATCGAAGAAATTCACACCGACCTCACCAAGATGTGATTGCCGTGCGCGGCGATAATACGGATGGGTTTATCGGCTTCGATGAACTCGCCCTCGGCGATGACGTCGAGGCGCTGGCCCTTGAACAATCCCACCCCCACCGGCCGCAGATAGGTGAGCGTCACCCCCTCCAGGCCCATCAACTCCTGGTCTTTTTCGGTGGAGGCGGCCACAAATCCTTCTGACGAAGGGGCCTGGCGGTGGAGCACCAGACGGCTAAAAGCTCCGATCCTGGGCAGCGAGCGCAGGAAGAGGGCGGCCAGGGCAATGGCTGCCAACAGCGATACGGTGAGCCGGCTGATCAGCCCGGCGAACTCCTCCAGGCTCCACAGCTCAAAGTTCCCCATCTGGGTCAAGAGCAGGCTGCCGACAATACACAGGATGCCGGCCAGACCCGCCACTCCGACACCGGGGATGAAGAAGATCTCGGCGATCAGCAGCCCTACCCCCAACACAAAGAGGAACACTTCGTGCCATTCAGCTAGGTGGACCAGGTAATGGCTGCCGAAGAAGAGGCCCAGGCAGATCAGCGACACCGTGCCGCCCACGCCCCATCCAGGGGCCTTCACCTCGGCGATCAGGCCGAAGATACCCACGGCCAGGAGGATGGAACTGACCGCCGGATGGGTGAGGAAGCCGACCAGCTCCTCGGCCCAGTTGGGCGTCACCACCACCACCTGGGCGTCGCCCAGGTCGTACAGCTGCAGCAGTGCGGGCAGGGTTTCAGCGGTCTGGTCGGCGATTTTGTACTTGAGGGCTTGGGCGGTGGTGAAGGTGGCGGGCCGCCCCGCCTCGGCGCTCAGCTCGGGGATTTCCACCTTCTCGTCCACCATCGCCTCGGCGATCTTGGGATCGCGGCCGGTGCGCTCGGCGGTGGAGCGCATCTCGGCGCGGAAATAGGAGATGACCTTGTCGTTGGCCTTTTCGCCCGTGGTGCTCTCGATGACGGTGGCCGCCCCGATGGCACCGCCCTGGGCGATGGCGATTTTGTCACAGGCCAGAGAGATCAGGGCACCGGCCGAGATGGCGCGCTTGTGGATGAAGGCGATGGTGAGGGGTTCGGCATCGAGGATGGCGTCGCGGATCACGGTGGCCGCGTCCACCCGGCCGCCAAAGGTGTCGATGTCGAAGACGATGGCCGCCGCGTTTTCGGCCTCGGCGTCCTTGATCGCCCGCACCACAAAGGCGGCCACCCCCGGATCGATCATGCCCTGCCCGGTGTGGAGCTGCACGTGATAGACGGTCCGCCCCTGCACGGCCAGGGGCACTAGGAGGAGGAGCAATCCTAGGTGCGCCAAGCTCTTCATGCCTCTGCCTCTCCGGGATCTGGTATTGGGATGCACTGACAATAACATACACTTCGGGAAGCGGCAGCGCTTACTGGATCATCTCCCTGAACTGGGCCGGCCCCGAATCTTCCGTTCCCGGCTTGTAGCGGACCTTGATCTCCACCCGGCGGTTCTGGGCCCGATTCTCCGGGGTGTCGTTGGGGACCAGGGGATGGTACTCGCCATAGCCGATGGCCGACAGCCGCGCCCGATCGATCCCCACCTCGTCGGCGAAGAGATCCAGCACCTTCATCGCCCGGGCATTGGACAGCCAGTGGTTGTTGGGGAACTGCGCGGTGTGGATGGGGATATTGTCCGAATGCCCGCCGATCTCGATGGGATTGGGCACCTGGGTGAGCACCTCGCCGAGTTTGAGCAGCAGGGCTTCTGATTTGATGTCGGCCTGGCCGCTGCCGAAGACCGCCTGGTCGCGGATGCGGATGATGATCCCCTCGCTGCTCAGGAGCACCTCGATGTTGTCCTCCTGATGGGCGGCCTCGACGATCTCCAGCAACTCCTGCCGCGCCTGGTTCATGGCTTCCCGGCCCTCACCCCTGGCAATGGGCGCATAGAACTCGATAGGGGAGATCAGCACTGGCTCGCCGTGCAATACCCCCAGGGCCCCTTGCAGCGACCCGGCTGCCTTGGAGAAGTCATCCGGCTTGCTGAGGGTAGAAAAAGACAACATCAGGGCGAAACAGGCCATCAGCAGCCCCATCAGGTCGGCGAAGGTGATAATCCAGGGGGACGCCGGCACCGCCGGCCTGGTGGTCTCCTCCTCGTAGTTCATCGCGCCCCTTTCAGTCCGCCGTGGCGCGGCGGTGTTTGGGCGGCAGGAAAACCATGAGTTTGTGCTCGACAATGCGCGGGTTGTCGCCCGACTGGATGGCCATGATGCCCTCGACGACCATGCGCTTCATCAGCATTTCGTGGTTGTTGAGGTTGCGCAGCTTTTCGGAGAAGGGTTTGTACACCACGTTGGCCAGGATGGCCCCGTAGAGGGTGGTGACCAGCGCCAGGGCCATGCCCGGCCCGATCATCGCCGGATCGCTCAGGTCCCGCAACATCAGAATTAGACCGATCAAGGTGCCGATCATGCCCAGGGAAGGAGCGGTTTCTCCCATGTTGAAAAGCATATCCTGCCCGACCCGGTGGCGCTCGTTGAGAATGCGCAGCTCGGTTTCTAGGATGTTCATGATCAGGTTGGGCTCGATCCCATCCACCGCCAGGCGCACCCCCTGGGCGAGAAAGGGGTCCTCCTCCTCGTTGGCGGCCTGCTCCAGGGCCAGGATGCCTTCGCGGCGGGCGATTTCGGCGTAGGCAACCATCTTCCTGATGAGCACATGGGGATCGCTGGTCCGATGATAAAAGGTATTCTTGTAGAGCTGCCCGATGCCGGCGACCGTCTTCAAGGGATAGGAAATCAGGGCCCAGGCCACCGTCCCGACCACCACCAGGGCGATGGCCTCGGGCGAATACAGGGCCTGGAAACCCTGGTGGCCGGCAAAAACGACCGCCCCGACCAGGGCGATGGTCCCGATCAATGTTCCGATGTCCACGAAGTCCCTTTCCGTCAATCGGCGAGGCCGCCCGGCTAGACGCTCCAGCGGCTCTCGAAGGCCTCTTTGATACTCAGTCTGACGATACTGAAGCGCTTGGCCCGGGGCCGGTGGTGCGTGGTCCATTTGACCGCGTAGACGATGTCTTCGCGCGACCGGCCGCTGCGCTTCAACAGAAAATAGGTCTGCCGGTCTTCGGCCAGCTGCGCCGCCGAAGGCTGCTGGTCGACCACCTGGTAGAAGTGCCCCACCACTTGGCTGGCTTCTTCCTTGTCGTCGGATTCCGTCCCGACCGCAAAAGCCTCCGAAGACCGCGCGGCAGCCGGCGCCGCCGCCCGCAGTACCGCCGCGGTGGTCTCGGGCTCGTAGGTCCGTCGATAATGGACGATCATATCATTGGCGTCGCACAGCTTCTCAGCCAGCCAGCGGACCGCGTTGCGATAGATGCTGGCCCGCAACTCCACGTCCTGGCTCACCAGCTTCTCGAAATCGCTGCCGTCCAGGGCCAGGACGGCGCTATGCTCCTTGGCCCTGACAGTGGCCGAACGCGGTTTGCGGGTGATGAAACCCACCTCGCCCACCGCGCTGATCGGCGCGATGTCGGCCAGATGCCCGCCGTCCTCGGCCAGCACCTCGAGTTTGCCTTTGGCCAGCACAAAGAGCCGCTGGCTGGGCCCACCGTACTCGCACAACACCTGTCCCGGGGTATAATCCTCGCGCTTGCACAACTGAAAGAGGTTTTGCAGCTGGCTGGCTTTGAGTCCCACAAAGATGGGCAGCGGCTTCAGCGCGCGGACAGCTTCGTTCATCCTGGCCTCGTTGGGAGAATCGACCTCAGTCAGACAACTATACGTAAAAATCCCCGCTCTATCCAGCCGCGCCGCAGCCGTTTGACGCGCCTGGGAGGGGGATTTATCTTGGGCACCGCACTGCCAAGAGAGGAGCGTTTATGATAACTGAAGGCAAACTGGATCTGGTACTCAGCGGCGGCAGGGTCATCGACCCGGCCAACCAGCTCGACGCCATCCTGGACGTGGGCATCAAGGACGGCGTGATCGCGCGGGTAGCGGCCCAGATCCCCGCCGAGCATACCCAGCGCCGCGTACATGTGGGCGGCCTGCTGGTGGTCCCAGGCCTGCTCGACATCCACATCCACGCCTACCATACCCGCCAGACCGAGGGTGGCCAGGGCCGCTGGGGCGGCAGCCTCCACCCCGACGCCCACTTCCTCAAAGAAGGCGTGACCACTTGCGTGGACACTGGCTCCGCCGGCTGGCAGGAAATGGCCCATTTCCGGGAAACAGTCATCGACCGGACGCTCACCCGGGTCCTGGCCTATGTCAATATCTCCGGTCCGGGCATGGGCGAGTCCGAGCAGGTGGTGCCCACCCTCGACGCCAAAAAGGCGGCCCAGGCGGCCCTTGAGCACCGCGAGGTGGTGGTGGGCATCAAGACCGCCCACTATTGGACCGCGCTGCCTTTTGATGCCGAGCATCCCCCCTGGGCTTCGGTGGATCGGTCCGTGGAGGCCGGCGAGTTGTGCCAGATGCCGGTGATGGTGGATTTCTGGCCCCGCCCGCCCGAGCGATCTTATCCAGATCTCCTCCTCAAGCACCTGCGGCCCGGCGACATCCACACCCATGTCTTTGCCAGGCAATTTCCGGTGCTCGACGCCGAAGGTCGGGTGGCAGACTATATGCACCAGGCCCGCCAGCGCGGCATCCACTTCGACCTGGGCCACGGGGCGGCCAGCTTCTGGTGGCGCAACGGGGCCCGCGCCATTGCCCAGGGCTTCCCCCCCGACTCGATCAGCACCGACCTGCACCTGGGCAGTATCCACGGCCACGCCCACAGCATGCTGGACACCATGTCCAAGTGTCTGAGCATGGGCATGCCCCTGCCCGAGGTGATCTATCGCTCCACCGTGACCCCGGCCAAAGCCATCCATCGGCCGGCCCTGGGCACGTTGAGTGTCGGCGCCGAGGCGGATGTGGCCGTGCTGCAGAAGTTGGAGGGAGACTTCTCCTTCCGCGACTGCGGCTGGACCCGCAACCAGGGCCGGGAGAAGCTGGAGTGTATGCTGACCCTGCGCAAAGGACAGGTAGTCTGGGATCACCACGGCCTCAGCTGCCCCAACTGGCAGGAGGCTGAGAAAGACTCCGGTTACTGGGAAGTCACTGAGGTACCTGTGCCTGTCCCCCGACTCTGGCGATAAAGCGGCGGGGAGCGGCCCCTGGAGTGCCTTTCCCGGGGGCGGCAGGGTAGGGAAGTCCGCGTGGCAGGGGGCCGGGTAGCGGAGCGAAGCGAGCGAGGGTGCAGGACGCGCCTGGGGAAAGGCCGGAAGGGGCTGCTTCCCGACGCCCCCTACTTCGCCCCTACTTCACCAGCCGGGCGATCTCCTTGAACTGCGGCGTGCCCGCCACCCGCAGCAATTCGAACAACGCCATCTCCACACTAGTGCGGACAGCGCCGGCCTGGGTCATGCGATCCAGGCCAGTGTTTTTGTTCTCCGCAGTGCGCGAGGAAACCGCGTCCGCCACCACCTCCACCTGATAGCCCTGGTCGAGCAGGTCGCGGCAGGTCTGGTACACGCAGATATGCGCCTCGATGCCGGCCAGCAACACCCGCCGCCGGCCACTGGCGCGCAGGGCCTGCGCAAATTCGGGCAGGCCACAGGCGCTGAAGCAAAGCTTGGCCAGCGGCTGTTGGCCTTCCAGCAGCCCGGCCACTTCCGGAATGGTCGGTCCCAACCCCTGGGGATACTGCTCCAACCAGAGAACGGGCAACTCCAGCACCTGGACCCCCTTGATCAGGACTTCCAGATTCCGGTAGAGCGCTTCCCGCTGGTGCATGAGCGAGGCCAGCTCGCCCTGAATGTCGATGAGGACCAGGGCGGTGTTGTCGGGCCTGAGCATCGGCAACCTCCGTGAAATCTGAGTGGCGGGGCTAGGCCCCGCCGCTCTCCAAATAGATCAAATGTACCCGGTCGAGCCGTCGGGGCGGATAGGGGTGGTGCGCTGCCAGTGGATGTACTCGTTGCCGGTGATGGCCTTCTCGTTGATCTCCACCCCCAGCCCCGGCCGGTTGCGCAGCTCCAGGTACCCGTTCTTGGGCAGGTAGGGTTCGTCCACCCAGTCCTTCCACTCCAGGCCACCGGGCAGGATGTATTCGAGAACCAGGAAATTGGGGGTGGCAGCGGCAAACTGCACATTCACCGCCGTGGCCAGCGGGCTCATCGGATTGTGCGGGGCGACGTCGACGTAGTGGGCCTCGGCGATGGCGGCGATCTTGCGCATCTCCAGCAACCCGCCGCACACGCAGACATCGGGCTGGATGATGTCGGCCCCTTGCGCGGCGACCAACTCCAGAAACTCGAAGCGATTGTACAGGCTCTCGCCGGTGGCCAGGGGCACCTGCATCTGGGCGCGCAGCCGCGTCCAGGCCGGCAGATGCTCGGGCCGCAGCGGTTCCTCGTAGAAATAAGGGTCGTACGGGGCCAGGGCATTGGCCAGTTGCAGGGCGCGAATCGGCTCGAAGATCTTGGCGTGCGGGTCAAAGGCAAACTCCCACTCCTCGGGGGTATGTTTGCGGATGTCCTCAAAGTAGCGGGCCGCCTCGCTGCAGATCCGCCCCCAGCGTGCCGCATCTGGGTCGAGGCGATAGGGGGAGATCTTGAAGGCGGTGAAGCCCCACGCTTCGTTCAGCTTGTGGGCCTGCTCGGCCGTCTCTTTGCCGTCGCGCCCCCCGATGCCGTGGTACACCCGGACCCGGTCGCGCACACCGCCGCCCAGGAGCATGTACACCGGCAGATTGGCGGCTTTGCCGCTGATATCCCACAGGGCGTGGTCAATGGCCGAGATCACCGCCAGGCCGGTGCCGCCGGGGGGAAAGCGGAACTGCTGGGTGAGCTTTAACATCAGATACTCGATGCGGCGGGGGTCCTCGCCTTTGATCATCTCGAAGATGTAGTCGGCGATGGGCTCCACCGACAGGTCCGGGCCGATGGAATAGGCCTCGCCCCAACCGTACAACCCCTCGTCGGTCTCCACCTTGATCAGGCCCCGCGGGCGGCTGCCCCAGCGGGCCATGAAGGTCTTGATGGCGGTGATTTTCATCGATCTTGTCCTTTCTCCCCTGGCACCAGGGATGGGTGTTGGCGAAACCATTCGACGGTTTGACTAAATCCTTCTGCCAGCGAGATGCGCGGCTGCCAGCCCAGCCCCTCCTGAATCTGGCGGTTGTCGGCCACCCAGACGCTGGTGTCCCAACTCCGGGCCGGCATCGAACCCCAGCGCGGCTCTGCGGTGATGCCCAGCGTCTTCCTGGCCAGCTCCACCAACTGGCCCATGGAGGTCTGCACCCCGGTGCCCACGTTGTAGATGGCTCCGGGCACCTGGCCAGGATGGGTGGCCGCCAGCAGATAGGCCTCGCAGACATCCTCCACGTACACGTAGTCGCGCATGGTGTCTGGGCTGACCAAGGGCGGCAATTCCCCCTGCAGGCCTTTGCGGATCAGGGCGGGGAAGAGCCGCCCAGGGTCCTCGTAGGGCCCGTAGACCGAGTAGAGACGCAGGGTGGGCAAGTGCAGGTTCCGGCTCTGGGCCGTATAGCGGCACAGCAAGGTGGCCGCCGCCTTGGTGCAAGCGTAATGGCTGTTGGGTTCGAGGGCCTCGTCCTCGGCGGGCGGATGGTCCTTGGCCCCGTACTCGGAGGAAGACCCGGTGTTGACAAAAGCGGCAAAACCGATCCGGGCGCAGGCCTCGACCAGATTGGCGGTGCCGGTCACATTGGTCTGGATCATCTGCTGCACACCGGCCTGCCAGGAGTAGGCCCCGTACGCCGCCAGGTGGAAAATCCATTCCGGGCGGACCTGCGCGATCAGCCGGTCCAGCCCCGCCCGGTCAGTCAGTTCCACCTGATGGAACTGGACCTGGTCGCCGATGCCCTGCAAGCGCCAGGTTGCGTGCTCCCGGCGCACCAACAGATGGACCTGGCAGCCCTCACGCAGCAGCCGGCGGGCCAGGTTGGCGCCCACAAAGCCAGTGGCCCCGGTGAGCAGGACCGATCTGTCAGCCAAGTGCAGGTCTCCTCATTCGTCCCGACATCTTCGCCCCGCCTAGGGCTGTTGCAGGCGCACTACCACGATGCTCCGGGTAGTGTCCTCCTGCAGGAAGGTGAACGTCCGGCTGAGCTTCTTGATGATCTGGCGCTGTAACGACTGGAGTTCCTTGGGGTCCCTGGACATGAAAAACAGGTCTCCTGCCTGCAGGCCGTGGTCAAAGTTCAGCGCCCGCTCGCGCGCCGGAGCCAGCAGCGCGTCCTGGTCGGGATTGCTCATGGGGAAGAGATTCACCTTGCCACTGAGTATCAGGGCCTCGGTGGTGAGATTGGGAACGATAAAGAGGGGGATGCGCTCCTGCGCCGGCGCGTATTTGGCGATCAGGGCCAACGCCTCCTCCACCTGTGGATCGGTAGGCTTCCTGGACCACAGCTCGACCGGGCGGCCGCTGACCAGGGCCTGGGCAGCCGTGCGATCCCACTGATCACTCAAGAAGGGAATGCCGAGGACGAACAGGAGCATACCCAGACCATAAAACGCGTAGGTCGCCGGCCGCCAAAACCGGGCCGGCAGTACCTCTCGACTGCGGACCAGTGCGCATAGCCAGTAGGCGGCCAACATCAGGGAGGGAATGCAAATATGGTAGAGATTGTTGGGGTGGGAGCGGCCCAGGTAGTAGGTGAACTGCGCCAGACCAAACACCGTGAGGCCGGCCACCACCCTTAGTTCGGGCAGATGCGGCCTGGGCGAAGGGAAAAACCAGAAATAAATAAGCAGCACTGCCGAGGCCAGATAAACCCCCATGATTAAGGCCCAGGGGGTCCACGGGGAGACGGGCAGGGTGCCGAACTCGCCGACACTGTAGAGGGCCAGGTAGCCGAGATAACGATCCCAGTGCGGCCATTCCCCCGAGTGACTGAGAATGTCGATGGCCAGGGTCAGGTGTACCGCCCCGATGGCGAAAAGCGTCCACTTCAACTCCCTGGCCAGCCCTTTGAGCAGACCGCCGATTCCGGCGTCGGGCGGCCGTGCCCACAACAGGATGGCCAGGTGGGTGGCCAGGACATACACAAAGACCTCGGCGCTCCAGGCGGATGCCACCCCCACCAGGATGTGGGCGGCGACCTGCCCTGCCTGCTCCAGTCCCGGCCGCCAGGAGCGCAGCACCGGCAGGGAGAGCAGCAGGAAAACCAGGCCGAAACGCAGCGGGCCGACCGAAGGCAGGGCCGCCATTTCGAGTTGGCTGAAAAAGCTGACCAACAAGATGAGGCCCAGGACCAGCACGGCGAAGAGCTGGGAGTTCAGCAGGCGTCGCAACAGCAGGTAGATTAAGCTGAACTGGGCGACCTGCAGGATACCGATCAGCGCCGCCAACCCCTTATAGGTGAAGGGCAAGACACCCGCTTTGAATACCAGGGATAGAAAATAGATGACCAGCACCCCGTACTGGCAGTTGATATCGACCAGCATGCTCCTGCCGTGGAGCAGATCGTTGACCGGGCCGAGGTAAAAGTTGTAGTGGGTGATTTCAAAGGAGAAGTCGGGGTTGATGACCGCCAGGGCAACCGTCAGCAAAACCAGCCCGTCGATGGCCCAGGCCGCCGACCGGAAGAAGCGCAGGGCGCATATCGCCGGATGCAGGACCGACCCAAAGGCCAGGAGTGCGGCCAGAAAAACCGCGAACAGAAAGGTGCCGGCCTCCTCACCCGAGGAGGCGATAGTGTAGAGCGCCTGCCCCGACTCAACCCGCTCGCCGACCGGGGCGAAGATCTTGTCCAGCACGCCGGGCGACCGGAAAGAGACCACCGCCTCCACCTCCTGGTTGGCCAGGGTGAGGAGCGGTTGGTCAGCCTGGAAGGCCTGGCCTTCCCGCACCAGCCAGGCCGTGACTACCGCCCCCTCCAGCACCTGCCAGGGCAAGGGCGCCTGCAACACCCCGTCCCTGGCGGCAAGGACCTGTATCGAGAGCCTGGGGTTTTGGGCCTGCAGAATGAGGGTGCCTTTTTTTATTGTGTGTCCCCGCCCCACCATCTCACCCTGCGGCGTGCCCGGGGCGACCACCGGCCAGGGCAGGTTTTCCCGCTCGAGGGCACCGAATCTGATCTCGCTGAAATTGAACACCCCGACCAGCAGGGCTGCCAGGGGCAGGAAGAAGTAGCTCCATTCGGCCAGTCCCTGCCGGCTCAGGCGTTGAATATTTTTTAGGACCGCCAAGAGGCACAGCGGATAGAGCGCCAGGATCACCGCCACGGCTCTTTGTGCGGTGCCAAAGAGGTCCTGGTCGAGGTTGGTACAGAAGAAATACCCGAACCCTACCGTCCAGAAAAGAGTATTGAAGGCCAGCAGGACCGGATAGAACCCCGCCACCGCGGCGTAATGCCGCTGCCTGGCCTGCCAGGTGGCCAACGCCATGCCGATGGCCAGAGGCGGCACGACCAGCCACCCCAGGATATAGATCCGCCACTCCTCCGCCTCGGAAATCCCCTCGGGCAGGTGGAGACCGAGAAGGAAAAAAAAGCAGTACAGCCCATAACACAGACAGAGCAGGAACAAGGGGAGCTTTTCGTCGTCCCCAGGCCGAAACCAGGACTTGTTATCGGCCATGTTCACCCCTCCCTCCTGCGGGCCACCAGCCAGAGATTGCCCAGGGGCACCCGCAGGCAGAGACGTCCTACTGGATGGCCGTGCAGCCAGGAGAGCAGGCGCTGCTTGGCCCCGGCGGGCAAAGGCAGCAGCCGGGCCAGGTAGTGGAGACTGTAGTCGTTGAAAACCGCGCCGGTCCGCTCCACCTGAAAACCGAAGCGTTCTAATAGGTACCCCAGGGTGGCGGGGCTGTAGAGGCAGGTGTGCTCGATGTCGATGATCGGGCTCTTCTCCCCCAGCAGGCGCGCTGACCAGGCGGCAATATTGTGGTTGAGGAGCAGGAGCCGGCCCTCGGGTTTCAGCAGGCGGAGGATTTCGGGGAGCAGGGCCGCGGGGTCGGGGAGGTGATCGAAGACCTGAAACATACAGATTGCGTCGAAAGAACCGGGGTCGAAGAGTCCGGGCCGCAAAATATCGCACCGGAGGTGCGGGCGCACCCGCGGCCCCGCTTGTGACACCGCCGACTCACTCGGCTCCACGCCCCATACCTCAGCATACCCCTGGTCCAGAGCCTCCTCGAGAAAGAACCCGTTGCCGCAACCGATCTCCAGCAGCGCCCCCTTGCCTCCTCTCAGGTGGGACAGATACCGGCCGTAGGTTCGCCGGATATTGGTCACCTCCTCCCCGTAGTCAAAACTGCTGTGGGCGTAGAGCTGAGCCAGCATCCGGGCATCGGCGACCGGGTCCGAGCGCACCAGGCCGCACCGGTCGCAGCGCACCAGGCGATAGTGGAGGCGGTCGGGCAGGCGGCGAGCGGAGAACACCGCGGGGTTGAAGGCCTGCGGATCGAAATTAGCCGGGTAGACCTCGGTGGCCTTGCCCTCGGTGTCGCAGATCGGACAGTGGGTGGGATGTAATTCGACCAGTTTCATCCTCAGCCCGGCTTGGCACCGCCATCCCTTGGCACCCCGGATGGCGGGTTGAGGACACTCTCGACAATGTAGGGAGGCCGGCGCTTCACTTCGTCGTAGATATGCGCCAGATAGGAGCCGATGATGCTCAGGCAGAGCAACTGGATGCCGCCGATGAACAGGATCAGTACGATCAGGGTAGTGAAACCGATGGGGGTGAGCTGGGGGAAAAAGATCCGCCCCAGGATCTGCAGGACGATCCCCACCGAGGAGCAGCCCACCGTAAAGAGGGCGGTCCAGGTGATGAAGTCGAGGGGGGCGTAGGAAAAAGAGAAGATGGCCTTGCGCGCCCAGCCCAGATTCTTGAAAAAAGAATTAGTGGTGCGGCCGAACATGCGCTCGGGACGCACATAGGGAATGCCCGTCTGTCGGAAGCCGACCCAGGCCCGCAGGCCGCGCATGAAGCGGTTATTCTCGGGCAGGCTGTTGAGCGCTTCGACCACCCGCCGGTCCATCAGCGAGAAATCCCCCGCGTCCAGGGGCACGGACACATAGGAAAGACCGCGAAAAGCGCGGTAGAAAAGTTTGTACGCCGTCTGCAGAAACAGGGTGGCCTCGCGCTTGACCCGCACGCCGTAGACCACGTCGTACCCTTCCCGCCACTTGTGGTAGAAGGCTTCGAGCAGCTCGGGAGGATCCTGTAAATCGCCGTCCAGCAGCGCCACGGCGTCGCCGGTGGCCAGGCGCATGCCGCTGGTAAACGCACTTTGCGAACCGAAGTTGCGGGCGTGGTTGATCACCACCACCCTGGGGTCGATGGCCGCCAACTCGGCCAGCGCCTGACGGGCGTTATCCGGGCTGCAATCGTTGACGAAGATGATCTCGTAATCCACGCCGAGTTTGCCGAAAACTACCTGCAGGCGTTGGTGCATGATCGGCACAGCCTCGGCGTCCCGGTAACAGGCAATGACCGCGCTGATCTTGACCGGATTCTGGCTCATGATCCGAGGGCGGTAAAGATCTGTTTAACAAGAGCCGCACGCGACAGGCCGTGTAATTGATTCATGTACTCCTCGCTGCCCGAGGTGCCCGCAGGCATGGTCTGCACCCCACAACGCAGCAGCCGGCACCGCAACCCCTGGCCGGCGATGACCTCGGCCACCAGCGACCCCAGGCCACCAGAGAGGTAGTGGGCTTCGACTGTCACTGCCAGGCGGCAGCGTGAGAGCAACTCCCGTAGATCTTCACTCGGCTCGGGCCTCAGGGTAGCGACCACCGCCACCCCGGCCCGGACCCCCGACTGACGCAGCAGGCTGGCCGCCGCCGCCGCCTCGACGGCGATGGCACCGGTAGCCAGCAACATCACCTCGCCCTCTTCGCCCACCGTCTCGATCCTCCCCAGGCGGAAACGACCCTCCAGTTCGGGCAGGTGCAGGGCGTCGTTTTTGCCGATGCGGTAATAGATGGGGCCGGGCAAAGCATAGGTGGCCCGCAGGGCGGTGCTGGTCTGAGCCGGATCGGCCGGCACGATGGTCGCCAGCCCTGGCTGCACCCGCATCAAGGCCAGGTCTTCGAGGCCCAGGTGGGTCAGGCCGTTGTGCCCGTACTCGAATCCCCCGCCGATACCCACCAGCCGCACCGGGAGCTGGTGGGCGATGGGGCCGTTGCGGAATTGGTCGTACGGCCGCAGGGTGGCAAAGGTCGCAATGGAATAGATGAAGGGGATGTGCCCGGCTTCGGCCAGGCCAGTGGCCAACCCCACCATGTTGGCCTCAGCGACCCCCACGTTGAAAAAGCGGTCGGGATAGGCGGCGGCGAACTTTTCCAGCACGCCAAAACCCAGATCAGCGGTCATCAGCACCACCCGCGGATCCGCAGCGGCCAACTCCATCATCGTCTGGGCGAAAGCTTGCCTCATGGCGAGGTCTCCAATTCGGCGCAGGCCCGCAGGTAC
>CAMAVQ010000102.1 GCA_945861755.1 Gemmatimonas phototrophica | reverse complement strand
CCACCAAGGTGGAGGTTCCCGAGCGGGTGGACCTGGTGGTGGCCGAATTGATCGGGGACTTTGGCCTGGATGAGGGCATTTGGCCGGTTTTTGGCGATGCGCGCCGGCGCTTCCTCAAACCTGGGGGCCGGCTGCTGCCAGAGGGGTTGGCGCTGTACCTGGCCCCCACCACCGAAGGCGGGCAGTACCTCGACTGGGTAACTCCCCTGCAAGCGCTGACCGGGCTGGATTATGGCCTGGTGCGCGAGTTGTCCACCCAGGTGTCGAGAAACCTGTGGGCGGATCCGGCCAGGCTGTTGGGACCGGGCAGTTGTATGCTGCGCTGTGATCTGTACGCCGACGGTCCCGCCGTCCCCGAAGGGGAGGTGGAGGTGGTGATCCAGCAGGCCGGCGCCCTGGCAGGCTGGGTCGGCTGGTTCGAGGCCTCGGCGCGGGGTGTTTCCTTCCTCTCCACGGCGCCCCCCATCTGCGGCTCTAGTTGGTCCAACGTGTTTTTTCCCATCGGGGAGCCTGTAGATGTGGAACCTGGGGACCAGGTCTGCTTAAAGGTGCGGCTGGACCAGCAGTTCTGGAGCTGGGCGTTCCGGGCGGAACGCCAAGGTGTGGAACGGCGTTGCAGCGACTTCAACAGCTACCCGGCGGGTGTTTTCAGACCCAAGGCAGAGAGATGAAACAGATGGAAAAGGAACTGGTGCTGGAAATCGGTGCACCTCGGCCCCGCCGGCTGCGCTCAAACCCCTTACTGCGGCGGATGGTGCGCGAGACCCAGGTGCGGCGGGAGGATCTGATCCTCCCGCTCTTCGTCTGCCCGGGAAGCGGAGTGCGGCGGGAGATCTCCTCCATGCCCGGCAACTTTCAGCTCTCCGTCGATCAGTTGGTGGAGGAGTGTCGGCAGGTGGCCGGCTTGGGGATTCCCGGCATCATCCTCTTCGGTCTGCCGCCGCACAAGGACGCGGTGGGCAGCAGCGGGTATGACCCCCAGGGGATCGTGCCGCAGGCACTGCGGGCTCTGAAGGAGGCCCAGCTCGAGCTGGTGCTCATCGCCGATGTCTGCCTGTGCGAATACACCGACCACGGCCACTGCGGGGTGTTACAAGGGGAGGAAGTGGCCAACGACCCCACGGTAGAACTGCTGGGCCGGGAGGCGCTGGTCTATGCCCAGGCCGGGGCGGACATCATCGCCCCTTCGGATATGATGGACGGCCGGGTGGGCTACATCCGTCGGGTGCTGGACACGCAGGGTTTTTCCCATCTGCCCATCATGGCCTATGCCGCCAAATTTGCCTCCGGATTTTATGGGCCCTTCCGCGAGGCCGCCGAATCGACCCCGCAGTTTGGCGACCGGAAAGGGTACCAGATGGACCCGGCCAATGCCCGAGAAGCCCTGCGCGAGATCGAGTTGGACCTGCGCGAGGGGGCCGACATGATTATGGTGAAACCTGCTCTGGCCTATCTGGACATCATCCGGGCTGCTCGCGAACGGTACCAGGTGCCGGTGGCCGCCTACAACGTCAGCGGGGAATTCTCCATGGTCAAGGCCGCGGCGCAGCTGGGGTGGATCGACGAGGTGCGGGTTCGCGATGAGATCCTGCTGGCCATCAAGCGGGCTGGGGCCGATCTGATCCTGACCTATTTCGCCAAGGATGTGGCCCGGGCCTTGCCCTGAGCCAAAGGCCGAGAGGGCGCTGATGAAAAATTATCTGAAAATCATGGCCGGCAGCAGCAATCCCCAGTTGGCCACGGAAATCTGCGATTACCTCGATATGCCGCCCGGTCGGATACAGATCGAGCGGGCGGCCAACGACAACATCAAGGTCAAGATCATGGAGAATGTCCGCGAGGACGATGTCTTCGTGATCCAGACTTCGGCCTCGCCGGTGAACGACCATTTCATCGAACTGCTCTTGATCATCGACGCCCTCAAATACGCCTCGGCCCGCCGCATCACCGCGGTATTGCCCTACTACCCCTACGTCCGTTCGGACAAAAAGGACGAACCGCGTATCTCCATCAGCGCCCGGCTGGTGGCTGATCTGCTGGGCACCTCGGGGGCCAACCGCATCCTGACGGTGACCTTGCACTCGCCGCAGATCGTCGCCTTTTCGCGCATTCCGGTGGACCAATTGTGGGCTACGGATCTGATCTGCCGGCACCTGCTGCAAACCAAGGACCTGCGCGACGCAGTGGTGGTTTCCCCGGATGTGGGCAGTGCTGACGAGGCCAGCTTTTATGCCCACAAACTCGATTTGCCTTTGGCCATCATGGACAAGCGGCGGCGGGGGGACGACGAGAAGGCGGTGATTCTCAATGTGATTGGGGACATCGACGGGAAGGATGCCCTGATCTTCGACGACGAGGTGCTCACCGGAGGGTCGATGATGGAGGCCATCCGGCTGCTCAAACAAAAAGGGGCCCGGCGTATCATGGCCGGCTGTACGCACGGGGTGCTGTCGGGCAAGGCCCTCGAGCGCATCAACTCTTCGGCCATCGAAACCTTTGTCACCACCAATACCATCCCGCTACCCAAGGGTCAGCCGACCAAGAAGATCGAAGTGCTCTCCGTGGCTAGATTGATCGGGGATGCCATCAAAGCCATCCACCATGGGGAGTCGGTCAGCCGGCTAGTGGATTGAGGCAAGACTGCACATAAGAATAATTACGTAAACATTAATTGACAGCCCTTGCCAAGAGGGTGTAAATTATATAATTCCTGACAAGTTGCGTTGTGCCAAGCAAACACATGAGCTAGCCTGTGACGACCACTGCCGAATATCTGAAAACCCTGATCCGCGATATCCCCGACTTCCCGCGGCCAGGTATTCTCTTTCGCGATATCACCACCCTGTTGAAGGAACCGGGGGGCCTCAGAAAGGCCGTCGAGGCCATGTTAGCGCCTTTTGCCGACACGCAGCTGGACTTGATCGCCGGCATCGAATCGCGCGGGTTTATCCTGGCCGCCCCCATGGCCGTGCAGCGGGGCTGTGGCCTGGTCCTCATCCGCAAACCTGGCAAATTGCCGGCGGCTACCCTGAGCCAGGAATACCAACTCGAATACGGTCGCGATGTAGTCGAGATTCACCGCGATGCCATCCAACCTGGCCAGCGGGTACTCCTGGTGGACGATGTCCTGGCCACGGGAGGCACCATGGCCGCCGCCCAACAGTTGGTCACCGGTTTGGGGGGGGAGGTGGCGGGAATCTGCTTTCTGGTAGAACTGCTGGCCCTGTGCGGTCGGACGCGTCTGGGCGCTGATCGCGTCGAAAGCGCTCTTCAGTACGCATAACCCATTTACCCCAAGAGAGGTCGATTCGCGATGGCCGATAAACACCTCAGCAAACAGGAAATCAGAGAAGACCACTTCATCGATTGGCTCTTAGAAGCCAGCGAATATGTGCGCGCTCGATCGCAGGTTTTTATCGCCGGGGCCATGGGCTTGGTAGTGCTGATCGCCGCCATAACCTACTACAACAAGTCTCAGGGGGATTCGCGCCTTGAGGCGGCGGCCTTGCTCGGTGAGGCGATGATCGCCGACGACAATAACCAGGGCGACGAAGCCACCCGCATGGCTGAGCAACTGCTGAAGGAACATGCCGGCACTCCTGCGGCCGCCCAGGGGACCTTGTTTCTGGCCAATCATTACTACGCTCAGGGGCGGTACGGAGAAGCCCAGAAACTCTACGAACGCTATTTGTCCGATTACGAGCAGGTGGATGTGTTGGCCTTTGCCGCCCGCAATGGCTTGGCGTCTTGTGCCGAGGCGCAAGGGGATTACCGCCAGGCGGCGGCCAAGTTCCAGGAAGCAGCCACTGCCGACGGCGGCAACACCGAGGGCATCCTGGCGTTGCTAGAGGCGGCCCGTTGCTACGGGCTGGCGGGTGATGCGGCTAACCAGAAGAGCATCCTGACACAGATCACCAAGGATCACGCAGACTCGCCTGCCGCAACTCGGGCTCGTGAAGAACTAGCCATGTTGTGAGTGACAAGGTACGGCTGATGGGCGACAAACTGAAAGTTTTTGCCGGGCAGAGCAATCCGCAGTTGGCCCAAGGTATAGCCAGGGAACTGGGGCTAGAACTGGGGGCCATCGAGTTTGTGCGCTTCAGCAATGAGAACATCAAGGTCAAGATCTGCGAAAACGTCCGGGGCTGTGATGTGTTTTTCCTGCAGACCTCCTGCCCGCCGGTCAACGAGTATTTGATGGAGTTGCTCATTGCCCTCGACGCCCTCAAATACGCCTCGGCCCGGCGCATTACTGCGGTGCTGCCTTATTACCCTTATGCCCTGGCTGACAGCAAGGATGAACCCCGAATCTCGGTGGCCGCCCGGCTGATGGCCGACCTGATCACCGAGGCGGGGGCCTCCCGGATCCTGACCATGACGCTGCACAGCCCCCAAATCATGGGGTTCTGCCGCATCCCCATCGACCAGCTCAGCGGGGTGCCCATCATCTGTGAGGCCTACGCGGGCATGGACCTGAAAAACTGCGTGGCGGTTTCTCCCGATATCAGCCGTGCCAAGGTGACCGAGGGGTACGCCAAGCGCTTGGGCTTGCCCTTGGTAGTGGTGGACAAACGCCGCACTAGCCAGGGCAAAGTGCAGGTCAATGGCGTGATCGGGGAGGTGGAAGGGCGCGATGCGATCTTCCTCGACGACGAGATCATCACCGGCGCCTCGATCATCGAAGGCGCCCAGGCGGTGCGGTCCCGGGGGGCCAGGCGGATCTTTGCCGGTTGTGTGCATGGCACCCTGCCCGCCCAGAGCGCCCAGCGCATCGCCGAATCGGAGCTGGAGCGACTGGTGGTCACCGACACCATACCGCTTCCCACCGGGAAGCAGTATCCCAAGATCGGTGTCTGCTCGGTGGCCCCACTTTTCGCCAATGCCATCAAGGCCATCCATGAAGAAACCTCCATCAGCAGTTTCTTCAAATGAGCAGGCTTTGCCAGGTGGTTGAGGCATGAAGCTGGCCGTCCTCGCCGATATCCACGCCAACCTAGAAGCCCTTGAAGCAGTGCTCATCGCCGTGGAGAAGTCCAGGGCGGAGCGGCTGCTGGTGTTGGGGGACGTGGTCGGATACGGGCCCGATCCGGTTGCCTGCATCTATCGTCTGCAGGAGGCAAAGGCCACCTGTGTCCTGGGCAATCACGACCAGGCCATGGTGGACCGGCGAATGGTGCGCGGCTTCAATTGGCTGGCCAAGGATGCCCTGCGCTGTTCGCAGCCCCTGGTAGGGCCGGAGGAATTGAACTACCTGCGCGGCTTTGCCTTCCGCCATGTTGAACACGGCGCCTCCTTTACCCACGCCAATCCGATCAAGCCGGAGGAATGGCAGCATCTCTACCTCTATACCCACCAAGCCTGGTGCATGGAACGGACCGACTGGAAGATCAACTTTGTCGGCCACACCCATTATCCGGGGTTTTTCTGCCAGCAGGGAAGCCGGGTGGTGCGGCTGACCTCCAGCGAGGTGGCCATCGGCCGTCATCGTTATCTGATCAACCCCGGAAGCGTGGGCCAGCCGCGCGACGGAGATTGGCGGGCCTCCTTCGTCCTGTGGGATCTAGAACGCAACCGCCTGGAACTCAGACGGGTGGAGTATCCAGTACAGCGCACCCAGGAAAAGCTGCTCCAGCGCGACTGGCCCCACTACCTGGCCCAGCGTTTAGCCAAAGGCGAATAGCCAACCCCATGAAGGGCAGGGTCCTCCAGTTGTCCGGCCTGCACGCCTTGGTAGAGGTCGAGGAGCTGGTGTGGCAGTGTGAGTTGCGCGGTCGCCTCAAGGCGGCTATGCGCAGCGCTACTGCTCCTTTAGCGGCGGGTGACTGGGTCGACATCGAGGCCACCGGCCCCGATGTGGGGGTGGTGGAAAGGGTGTACCCGCGCCGGACCAAGATCTCCCGAGTGGCGAGTGGTTCGCGTGGCCGCGAGCAGGTTATCGCCGCCAATGTGGACCAGTTGGTCATTGTCGTGGCCGCCCGGCATCCCGAGCCCAGCCCTGGGTTCATCGACCGGGCCATCGCCATGGCCCTTTGCAGCGAGATCCTGCCGGTGCTCTGCGTCAACAAGGTGGATCTGGTCGCCCGGGAGTTGAGCCTGAAATTTGCGGACATCTATGGCAACCTAGGATATGCCGTGCTCCAGACCAGCGCCCAGACCGGGGAAGGGGTGGAAGAGCTGGCCGGCCAGCTCAAGGACCGGGTGTCGGCATTCGTGGGGCAGTCGGGCGTGGGCAAGTCCTCCCTGCTCAACCATCTGGCCCCAGGTTTAAATATCTTTACCCAGGAATTGATGAAGCGGCATGAGCGGGGCCGCCATACAACGACCGCCGCCCGGTTGTACCGTCTGCCAAAGGGCGGGTATCTGGTCGATACCCCGGGGATCAAGGAACTGCAACTGTGGGAGGTGGCCCGGCCGGAGTTGGCCCAGTATTTTGTCGAGATGGCCCCGCTGGCAGATCAGTGCCATTTCCGCGATTGTCAGCACCGCAGCGAACCTGGGTGCGCCATCCGCGCCGCCGTGGAGGGGGGGCAGGTTTCCCAGCTGCGCTACGAGGGCTACCTGCGCATCGCCGCCAGCCTGGAGGAGAGACCATGACCGAAATGTCCATCGGCAATCTGCTCAAGACCTACGGCAGCCATTTGGGGCTACACCTGTTGGCCGGCGAGGAGGGTTTGCACCGCACCGTCAACACCAGCGACACCAGTCGGCCTTCGCTGGCGCTGACTGGTTTTGTCGAGGTGTTCAACTTCGACTGTGTTCAGGTCCTGGGCAACCACGAGATTGAGTACCTGCGCCACTTGCCCCAGGAGCATTTGCGCCAAGCCCTCCAGATCATCTACCAGTTTGAGATGCCCTGTGTGGTCATCACCGGGATGGGTCGGGTGCTTCCCGAACTTCAGGAACTGGCCAACGAGTATTCCATTCCCCTGCTCAAGTCGGATTTCGATACCCCCAAGTTCAACCATCTGCTGTATTTTTACCTCGACGACGTGTTTGCCCCGCAGGTCATCGTGCACGCCACCTTGGTCGACGTGAGCGGGATTGGGCTCCTCTTTACCGGCCGCAGCGCCATTGGCAAGAGTGAGCTCGGCCTGGACCTAGTGGAGCGAGGCCATCGTTTGGTGGCGGACGACACCGTCAATATCGCCCGCAAGGCCCAAGGCATTCTGGTGGGGCAGAGCCCTGCGGTGCTCCAGGACCACATGGAGATCCGCGGCATCGGCATCATCAATGTAAAAAGGATGTTCGGCATTCGTGGAACCCGGAAACAGAAAAGGGTGGAGGTGATCGTCAACCTCGAGGATTGGAATGAGAATTTTGAATGTGAACGCCTGGGGCTCGACGATCGGACCCGCACCATCCTCGGGGTTGAGTTGCCCGAAATCACCGTGCCCTTGGTGCCGGGCAAGAACATCACGGTCATCGCTGAAACCATCGCGCTGAATCACCTGCTGCGCCTGGACGGCTACCATCCAGCCCAGGAGTTCAGCGCCCGCCTGTTGCAGTCCATGCAGCGGCCGCCAAAGCCCCCTGAAGCCCAAGGCTGACCGGCGGCATTTGTTGCCTCTGTTTCGGCGCGCAGGCACCAGGTTTTCCCCACTCCCCAGCGTTGCATCCTGAGAAAAGGCGGGCACATTTGTTGCTCTACCCACGGTAGAAAACCTTGCCGGAGGGATTGAGATGTCGATCTATCGTTCACTGCTGCTCCCCATCCTGCTCCTGCCCGGGATCAGCGGGGCAGGCTCCCAGAGCCTGTCCTTTGAGGAACAGGTGCGCCAGCAGTTGAGAAAACTGGACACCTGGGGATTGAGACGACTGCTGGAGACCCAACAGCAGATCGACAAAGTCCAAAAAGAACGGGCGCGCCTCAGCACCAATCCCCGCGAACTGATCGAACTGGCCGGCGACGAAGACAGCGAGGTGCGGTTCTTCGTCGCTGTCAACCACTACACCCCTATCGAGGTGCTGCAGGCCCTGGCGGTCGATCCCGAGGCCCAGGTGCGCAGCGGGGTGGCCATGGCCTTGGTGTACCAGCCGCTCGGTGCCCAGAACGAACAACGGGTTTTGGCGGGGTTAGCCGCCGCGTTGGCGGCAGATCCCCAAGCCCTGGTGCGTATGAAACTGGCCGAGAATGTGGACCTGCCCCCAGAGGTGTTCGACAACCTGGCTGTCGATCCCGATCACCTGGTCAGGTTGCGGGTCTCCCAGAACCCCAATGTCCCCCAAAGTGCCTTGTCGACCCTGGCACAAGACAGCGTGGAGGCCATTCTGGTCACGGCCTTGGGACACCGGAACATGCCGGTTGAGTGGCTAGAAAATTCTATAGCCCAACCCTCGCCGCAGGTGCGGCTAGCCATCGCCAAGAACATCAGCGCTCCGGTGGGGGTGCTGGACCTATTGTCCGCTGACCAGGCCGTAGAAGTCCGCCGGGCGGTGGGTCGCCATGCCAACACCACCTTGTCAATCCTCGAAAAGATGCGGAGCGACAGCGATCCCGAGGTCTTGCTGGCCCTCGTTGCTCACCCGCGAGCCGACCGCAAGCTGCTCATGAGACTGGCCCGCGACGATCGCGACGAAGGTGTCCGTCTCGCCGCCCAGCAGCGGTTAGTTCCCCTGCTGCGCAAGGAAATCCGCGAAGACGTGCTGGAGCGCTGGCGCACGCAGTAACACACTGCCCCCAGGCACTGGTTGCCCTCCGCCGGGGGCCAGGCTATTTTATAGCCACGTCTCTCCGCGGCTGTGCGGATCACTCCATGCCTGTTCGTCCCTCCCCTGGTCTGGCCCTGCTGGGCTCCTGCAACCTTGCTGCACACCTGGCGGCCATCCGCGCCCAGGATCTGCGCGTGGTGGGGTGTTGGAGCGAGGATTCGGTGGTGACCGAAAACCGGGTCTTCGCGGAACCGTCGCAGGCCCTGAGCCATCCCGAAACCCAGGGCATTGTTGTGTGTACTCCTTTGCATGAACGGGAACACTGGGTGCGCCAGGCAGTGCGAGCCGCCAAGCCGGTCCTATGTGTCGCACCCCCGGCGAAAAATTTTACCCACATGGTCCAACTGGAAGCCGAGGCCAAGGAAGCCGGGGTTCAGATTTTGCTCGTCTCGCGGCTCCGCCTGCACGCTGACGGCTGGCCAATTCGACCTGTTGGGGTTCTGTATTTCTCTTTGCGGGCGGACATTCCCCGGCACCTGTTGCATGACACTCGCGAGGGGGTTCTCTTACATTGGGGAGCAGAATTGCTTCAGGTGATGGCCGACCGATTCGGCCCCTTGGAGTCAGTCTATGCCCGTACCCGCAGTCTGGGGATAAACCGGCCCGAAGAGGACCAAGTCTCCGCCCTTCTGCGTTTCCGAAACGGGGTGGAAGGCCTGGCGGAGTTCAATGGTTTGGGGGAGGGTGCCGGTGTGGAGTTACGGGAATGGAGTGCAGCCGGGGTTGGGGAGTTCCGTGTATTGTGGGGTACCCTCACAGCCCAACTTCTTGAACCTCACTACCGGGAATTCAAAGCGCTGCTGACCGGCGGGCAACTGCCCGGCACTAACTTGGCGGCGCGATTGGAAGGGTTCAGATGGGCCGAATGGCTCCAGCAATCGGCGCGGCTGGACCGCGAAATCCACGCCAAAGAGGTCGTCCATGGATAGGGAAGACGAGGAGAAGGCCGAGGGTCTCTCGCTGAGGTTTGCACTCCTGCTGGCACTGGGTTTGTTAGCCACCGTCATCGCACTCAATCTGCTGGGGTCTCCTGAGGTACCCGCCTCAGCCGAACAATTCCAACGGTTGAGGAAGGAAGGAGCGGTGGCGACCGTCAAGATTGCCCCCGGAGGTTGGCACGCAGAGTTGAAGAGACCGAGCCGGATCGACAACGGTGGGGGAGAGTTCATCACCCGTCAGGTGGTAGTGGCCGGCCAGGGAGAACCAGATGCCGCGACTATGTCGGAATGGAGAAGGGCTGGGGTGCTGGTGGAACATATTGAGGAACCGGCCCCGCAGGCCGGCTGGGTCGGGGGAATACTGGTATGCGGACTGCTCGGCCTGGGATTGTGGCACCTCTGGCAGCAGATGCAACGGCATCGGCGGGAGGGCAGCCCTCGCCAACATCTCGAAACACTGGAAAAGGAGTTCAAAGAGGGTAGAGTCAGCAAGGAAGATTTTGACCGCCGCGCCGAAGCCTTGATGGCCGAAATGTGATGTTAATATGCGCATAAATAATATTACGTAAATATAAAGATTGAGGCCCACCAAAATTGCCCTCCTGCAAGAAACGCTTATACGCAAAATCGCCGCTGGGGAAGTCATCGAAAGGCCCGCTTCGGTAGTAAAAGAATTGCTCGAAAATGCCCTCGATGCCAAGGCTCGAAGAGTACATGTGGAGGTGAAGGCCGGGGGGCGGCAGTCGATTGCGGTGAGCGATGACGGCGAGGGAATGAGCAGGGAAGACGCCATCCTCTGTGTGGAGCGGCACGCCACCAGCAAGATACATTCGCCCGCTGATCTATTTGCCATCCAAACCCTAGGATTCAGAGGGGAGGCCCTGGCGAGTATCGGAGCGGTATCGAGGTTGAGCATCGAAACCAGGTGCGCCGAAGAGGGCGAGGGAACTCGCATTGTTATCGAGGGGGGAATCCAGCGCGAGTTGGTTTCCCTCGCCAGGGCCGTGGGCACCAGGGTGGCGGTGCGCAACCTATTTTTTAACACCCCGGCCAGGCGGAAATTCCTCAAACCCATCGAGACCGAAGCCCGATACATCACCCAGATGGTGGTGCAACTGGCCGCCGCTCATCCTGAGGTGGCATTTGAGGTTGAACACCAGGAGAGGGTCAGCCTTTCATTGCGGCCCGGGGATCGCCGCGAGCGAGCCGCAGAGTTGCTCGATATCGCCGGGGATGGATTGCTCTGTTCCAGGGTAGAGGAGGCGGGTATCACCGTCGAGGTGCTGATTGGCGGACCCGCATTTTGCCGCAAATCCCGGGGGCGTCAGTTCCTGCTGGTCAGCGGGCGTCCCGTGTATTCTCGGCCCTTGAACTACGCGGTTTATCGAGGGTATGGGGGCTTGTTGCCCAGCGACACTCACCCGCCTTTTGTGCTTTGGGTTGAGTTGGATCCGCGCCAGGTGGATGTCAATGTCCATCCGACCAAAAAGGAGATCCGCCTGGCCGACGAGCAGCTGGTCTGCCAAGTAGTAGCGCGGGCGGTGCGGGAGGCTTTGGATATGCCCGAAACCTCGGCGTTTACTTATGCACCCTTGCAATCGATGTTGCAGGTTTCGTCATTCGGCGAGCCCAGCAGCAGCGGGTTGGTCCATACCCCAGGGGAAGTATCCATACCCGATGGACAGATGACCCTGAGTCTGTTGGCGCCTACACTCCCCCAGTTTTCTGCGATGGGGGAGGCGGTCCAAAGGCAGGATCTCGAAGGGGTGAGCAAGATCCTCCAGGTGCATGATAAATACCTCTTGCTGCAGCTTCAGGACGGCATCGCCGTTATCGACCAGCACGTAGCCCACGAACGCATCCGCTACGAAGAGGCCCTTGACCGTTTTCAGAACGAAGGTGCAGCCAGCCAGCAACTGCTCCTGCCCTTGACCATCCACCTCAATCCGGTCGAAATGGAGGTGGCGCGCCAGGCGGAAAACTTGTTATTCCGGTTGGGATTCGGCATCCGCGAGTTTGGCGCCGGGACCTTGCTGGTAGATGCCATTCCCGCGGGGTTGAAACATTGGCAGGAAGGCGCACTCATCTACAAGCTGATCGACGAACTAATTCAGGAGCAGGAAGTGCGGGATTCACTACAAGAAGCGATGGCGGCGTCTTATGCCTGCCATACTTCGATCCGGGCTGGCGAGCGCCTGGTGCAGTCCGAGATGCAGGAACTGGTGGAGCGCCTGCTCAAAGCGCGGGAGCCATTCGTTTGTCCGCACGGTCGGCCGATTATTATCAAACTGTGTTTGCGCGAACTCGACAAGCTGTTTGGGCGGACCTAGAGAAGGCGAATTACAAATTTAATCTCTATTCACTATAAGGGGAATTATCAATAATAGAAAATAATGACAAAATTGGGCGTCGTCGGTATATTTGGGTCCAACCTCATACCTTGTGATCGCATCGTGGAACGCCTTCCTGCAGTACCGAGCTACACAGCGCTCGAATCATCTAATCCTCTCGAGCAGTTCCTCGCCGGCCAACTTTCCGAAAGTACCCGGCGTGCCTACTACGCCGATCTGTGTCATTTTTTCGACTCCGCGGACATCTCGCTGGAAAAAATCCGCGCCGTGAGTTTTCACCACGTGGTGGCCTTCCGCAACGGACTGGCTGAACAAGGCTACAAGCGAACCTCGATCAACCGCAAGCTCTCCAGTCTCAAGGCGTTCTTCAAAATGATGACCGCGGCCGGGCTGATCGAGAAAAACCCGGCTGACTCTGCATTGGTGCGCGGTTACCGCCTTGAGGCTAATCTCACCGGCAAGGCCATCAACAAAAAAGCGCTGAAACAGATCGTCGAGGCCATCTCCGAGCAAAAGGACGAACTAGTTCGCGCGCGCGATACCGCAATCGTCTATGTGCTCACGTACGGCGGCCTGCGCCGCTCCGAAGCGGCCAGCATATCCTGGGAAGATCTTATTCAGGAAGGCGCTTTTCACGTCTTGAAGCTACCCGTGACCAAATCGGGTGCTCCCCAGGACATCAAACTACAGCCCATCGTCATCCACCACCTCGAAGAGTACAAAAACACCTTGCTCCTCCATCGTTACCCCACCGGGGGCAAGGTCTTCCTAGGTCACTCAAATCGCTCGCGCGGCAAGCCCCTCACTGCTCAGTCCATCAACCTGATTGTCAAACGTTATGCCCTTCGGGCAGGCGTTCCAGAACGTATCACCGCCCATATGTTCCGCCATACCTGCTGCACTCTCGCCATCGAGGGTGGCGCTAAGCCGCAGCAGGTCCAGGCCCACCTGCGACATAAGGATCTCAAGACCACCATGAGGTACTACGAAAACCGTGAACGCTTAACAGATAATGCTTCAGATTATATTCGTATTGGCTAATTTTTTTTGTGTTTTTTTATTTGCGTAAAATATAATATGTGGCATTAACCAATCTTAACAACAAAATCTGCAGTCTCGCTGCACCGATACAACCTTTTAGATCACGATATTGACGATCTTCTTGGGCACCACGACGAAGCGCTTTACCGCGGACTGATTCGGGATATACCGCTGGATATTCTCCAGGGCAAACACCTTGGCTTTCAGATCGTCCGTGCTGATCTCGGCCGGCACCTCGATGTTCCCCCTGATCTTGCCATTGATCTGAATCGGCAAGGTGAGCATTGCCTGTTGCAGGTACTGGGAATCCGCGATCGGCCAAAACGAACGGGACACCTCTCCCCTGCCAAACCCCCAGATCCCCCAGAGTTCTTCTGCGATATGAGGCGCAAAAGGGGCCAGGAGCTGCAGGAACCGTTGGGCAATGGACTCTGGAATAGCCGGCAATTTTACCAGCTCATTGTTCAACTCGATCAGCGCAGCAATGCCGGTGTTGAAGCGCAAACTATCCAGGTCATCGCTCACCCTTTTGATAGTGCGGTGCAGCAGCCGGTTCAGATCGGCGCTCGCCTCTCCCCCTTTGTTGGCCTGTCTTTCCTGATTGACAAAACCCCGCCATACCCGCTGCAGGAAACGCTGCATCCCCCGGATTCCTTCCATGCTCCAGGGCGTACTTTGATCCAGCGGGCCCATGTACATTTCGTACAGGCGCAGGGTATCAACGCCGTATTCCTCCCCCACCTCCTCAGGAGGCAGGCCGTTCTTGTAGCGTTTGCCCATCTTGCCGGCAAAACGCTCCAGTTTTTTCCCGGTCCCAATCTGGAAGGGTACTCCATCGCGAAGCTCCACCTCGCGGATATCGATATAGGCTCCGCGTTCGTCGGCAAAGGCGTCAGCGGTGATCATGCCCTGAAAGAAGTATTTCTTAAAAGGCTCCGGAGTGGAGACGTGTCCCAGGTCGAACAACACCTTGTGCCAAAACCGCGCGTAGAGCAGATGTAGCACGGCGTGTTCCGAGCCGCCCACATAGAGATCTACGGGCATGAAGAAGCGTTCCTTTTCCGGGTCGCAAAAGGCCGCAGAATTAGTGGGATCGATGAAGCGCAGATAGTACCAACATGAACCAGCCCACTGGGGCATGGTGTTCAGCTCCCGCCGGCAGTGCACACCACCTGCCTGCACCTGATGCCAGTCCGCAGGTGCCCGGCTGAGCGGGGTGGCCACCGGGCTATCGGGAGAGTCGGAGGTTAGGGGGCGGAAATCTTCCATTGCTGGGAGCACCACCGGAATCTCGACCTCGGTGCTGTACCCGTCGGGATGGGTCGCCAGCGGAAATGGCTCCCCCCAGTACCGCTGACGCGAGAAGATCCAGTCCCTCAATTTGAAGCTGACGGCACTAGAGCCCACGCCGGCCTGTTCCAGCGCCGCGACAATCTTTGCTTTAGCCTGTGCAGTGGGCAATCCCGTGATGGCGAAAGGGCTTTGCCCCTGGGCCGGGGAGTTGATCGCCACGCCCTCGCCGGTGAAACACAGGTTTGCGCTATCCGTCGGGGGCTCAACGACCTGGACCACCTCGATGCCGTAGGCCCGGGCGAAGTCGAAGTCGCGTTCGTCGTGGGCGGGCACTGCCATAATCGCCCCCGTGCCATAATCCATACTCACGTAATCGGCGGTGAAAATGGGAATCTCCCGACCATTGACGGGATTCATTGCCCACACCCCGGTGAACACCCCGGTCTTTTCCTTTTCTTCGTCGCGACCGGCCGCGGCTTTGGCCGCAGCTTGTTCGGCGTATTTACCAATTGCAGCTCGGGGGGTGGCGTGCCCTTCCGTCCAACGCGTGTCGACTCCATCCGGCCAGGCGGACGGGACCATGGCGTTCAAGAGCGGGTGCATGGGAGCCACGACCATGAAGGTAGCGCCAAACAACGTGTCAGGTCGGGTGGTGAATACGCGCAGATATGCCGTGGCCTGCCTGGCGGCCGGATCCAGCACCTCAAACTGTATCTCCGCTCCCTCGCTGCGCCCGATCCAGTTTCGCTGCATCTGCTTCACCGATTCAGGCCAATTCAGCGCGAACTTCCCGCCCTGCCCTTCGGGCAGGTTCGGGTCATCCAGGTCTGACAGGAGCCGGTCTCCGTAGGCCGTGATACGCATGATCCATTGCTTCAGGGGACGCTGGTACACCGGAAAATCACCTCGCTCGCTTTTCCCTTCGTTGGTCACCTCCTCATTGGCCAGCACGGTTCCCAATCTTGGACACCAATTGACCGTTACTTCCCGCTGATATACCAGGCGATAGTTGTTCAGCAGCGCGGCCTTGCCGGCGGGCGTCAGTTGGTTCCAGGCCTGCTCACCTTCCTCTCCCAGCGCCTGCTGGTCTGCCTTACTAAAAATGCGTTTCCCTCCGGCGAATTGGGCTTCCAGTTCGCCGATGGCACGAGCCCTGCCGCGTATTTTTCGTCCCCCGTGGTCCTGCCACTCGCAATTGGGATCGTACCAGCAGTTGAAGAGTTGCAGGAAGATCCACTGGGTCCACTGGTAGTACTCCTCACGCGAGGTAGCCACTTCGCGGTCCCAGTCGTACCCCAAGCCGAGGAACTGAAGCTGTTCGCGGATCACGCGAATATTGTCCTCGGTGAACACGGCCGGGTGGATGTTGTTCTCCAGCGCGTATTGCTCAGCCGGCAGCCCGAAGCTGTCGAAGCCCATGGGGTGAAGCACGTTGAAACCGCGCATGCGCTGGAACCTGCTGTAGATGTCGGTGGCGATATATCCCTTGGGATGGCCGATGTGTAACCCGGACCCGCTGGTATAGGGGAACATGTCCAGGACATAACACTTGGGCTTGGCCGGGTCAAACCCCTCCTCCCCAGGTGCCAGGGTGCGGAAGGTCTGGTGTTTCAGCCAATATTCGCGCCAGTGTTTCTCGATCTCGCGGAAGTTGTAAACACCTTGGTCGTTCATCGCTCTTCCTCAGGGATACAAGTTTTGCA
>CAMAVQ010000101.1 GCA_945861755.1 Gemmatimonas phototrophica | reverse complement strand
CCAGGGATAGTCGCTGGGCGGAAAGACCCGGCGCTGGCGGAACCACAGGGCCTCGGCGGGCAGGTGCCGGTACGAGGGGGTAACCGGAATGCCTTCGGCGGCCACGGCCCGGGCAAAGGTGTCCTTGTCCACCTTGAGGTGCGCGGTCTCTACACACAGTCGCATGAACCAGTACACCCCCTCACTGCCGGGGACTTCCCAGCCGGGTCGCACCGTCTTGAGCTGGCCCAAGCCAGCGATGATCCGGCGGGCCACCTGCTGCCGGCGGGCGACCATGCCTCCCAACTTGCGCAGTTGCACCCTGCCGATGGCAGCGGCCAGGTCATTGCCGTTGAGGTTGAGCCCGGCCCGCACATTGGAAGTGGCGTCGGTGTTGAAGGGCTTGCCCCGGTCGGCGAAGCGCTTGGCCCGCCAGTAAAGTTCCTCATCGCGGGTATAGACCACCCCGCCCTGGGGACCGGTAGCGTGGTGTTTACCGCTCATGGTAGAAAATATGGCGATGGCGCCCATGGTACCGGCGAGCCGGCCACCATAGCGGGCCCCGTGGGCCTGGGCGCAGTCCTCGATCACCGGCAATCCTCGGGAACGGCCCAGCTCGAGGATGGGGTCCATCTCAGCCGGCTCGCCGGCGATGTGGGCCACCAGGATGGCCCGGGTATGCGGCGTGAGCACCGCCGCAATCTGTGCCGCCCCGCTGTTGAAGGAACCCGGATAGGCATCGGCCACCACTGGCACCAGATTGAGCAGGGCCACCGGCATCACCCCTCCCGGATCGGTGATGGGCGGCACCACCACCTCGCCGGCCGGTGCCAGCTCCAGCGCCCCCAAGGCCACGTACAGGGCGCTGCTGCCCGAATTGACCAGATCGGCGTACCCCCCGCCCATGAACTGGGCGAATTCCCGCTCGTAGGCCTGTTCCTCCGGGCCGCCGTAGCCGATAGGGTCGCCGCTCTCCATGGCCCGGTCGAAGAGGTTCACGGCCGCCTGCTTCTCTTCGGCCCCCAGCAGATGGCGCTTGGGAAAGGGGGTGGGGCGCACCTGGGGTCCGCCCTCTATCGCCAGCATGGGTTTCCTTTCTATATTTGGCCTCGTACCTTGGCGCACCAGCGCGCCTGCACCTCAATAATATTCCAGAGGCTAAGATATGGACAAACCCGTCACCCTGGGTTTTGTGGGCTGCGGCAATATGGGGCAGATGGCCCACATCGCCAACTACGCCGAGATCCCCGGTATCCGCCTCAAGGCCATCGTGGATATCAAGCAGGAGCAGGCCCGCAAGGTGGCCGCCCGCCACGGCATCGAGCAGGTCTACGGCAGCGTCGAGGAGTTGGCCGCTGACCCAGAGATCGACGGGGTGGCCTGCATCATGTTCTGGGGCCTGCAGGAGGAGCCGACTATCCAACTCTTGCGCGCCGGCAAACACGTGATCGTCGAGAAGCCCCTGGCGGGCAACGCCGCTGCCGGCGGCCGTATGGTCGAGGCGGCCCGCCAGGCGGGAAAACACCTGGTCTGCGGCTACATGAAATGCCACGATGCCGGCATCCAGTGGGCCAGGCAGCGTATCCAGGAGCGAGGGAAGATCAACCAGGCCAACCTCTTCTTTGCCGGCGGCGACTGGTGGGCCAATCTGGGCAAACCCATCACCACCAAGGAGGAGGCCCCCCAGGGCTGGGGCACCTCTCACTGGATGCCCCCGGGTCTGAGCCCGGCCCAAGAGCAGGCCTTCTCTTTCTTCATCAATATCTACAGCCACCACCTTGGGGTCTTCCGCTTCCTGCTGGGCCACGAACTCAAGCTGGAGGCCATCCTGCCCCACGGGCCCAATGAGACGGTGCTCTTCTCGGCCGGCGAGACCCAGGTGGTGCTGATGCGCACCCGCATGGGCTGCGACTGGTGGGAGGAGAAGGTGCGGGTGGTTTTCGACGACGGCTATGTGGACGTGGCCCCGCCCCCGCCCATGGCGCGCAATCTCAGCGCCAAGGTCGAGGACTACCGCAAAGGCGCCGACGGCCAGGTCAGCACCCTTACCGCCGGCCTCGCCGGGTGGAACTGGGCCTTCAAACGCCAGGCCGAGCACTTTGTCCAGGTCTGCGGCGGCCAGGCCGAGCCGCTGGTTCCGGGAGAACACGCCCGGCGCGACCTGGTGTTGATGGAGGAAATGGCCCGCGCCTATCCAGCGGGTTAAGCTGCGGTGATACCCCTCCTCGCCCTCAGCGGCGTGGCGCTCCTGGCCACCGTCCTGCTCATCCCGCCCATCAAAGGTCTGGCCTGGCGGGTGGACCTGGTCGATCACCCCGCCGCCGGAGCGCACAAATCCCACCGCCACCCCACACCCTACGGCGGCGGTGTGGCCCTCTTTCTGGGGCTAGCCGTGGCCCTGGTCGCCGGCCAGTGCTGGTTTCCCGAGCTGCTTTCGGGCGATAGCCTGCTGCTGGTCGGCGGCGGGGCAATCTTGTTGTTGCTGGGCCTGCTGGACGACTGGCGCGGCCTGTCCCCCCTGCCCCGCTTTGCCCTTCAGTTCCTGGTCGCCGGCGCCTTGGTGGCCGTCTGTCCGCAGTACTGCCTCCCCGTGTTATCCCACCACCCGCCCCTGGCCACCGCCCTCAGCGCCGGGTGGCTGGTGGCCATGGCCAACGCCTTCAACTTCCTCGACAACATGGACGGGCTGAGCGGGGGGCTGGCGGCCATCGCCCTCTTGGCGCTGGGGGTCATGGGCCTGTGGGCCGGCCAGCTGCCGGCCGCCTTCATCGCCCTGGCCCTGAGCGGGGCAGCCGCCGGCTTCCTGTGTTACAACTTTCCCCCGGCCAGCATTTTCATGGGCGATGCCGGCGGCCTCTTCCTCGGCTTTATGGCCGGCGGCCTGAGCGCGCAACTGAGCCGCCAGCACCCCGCAGACCTCTTCTTCCTGGCCCCCCTGCTGGTGCTGCTGGTGCCGGCCTACGACCTCAGTTCGGTGGTGCTGATCCGCCTGTGCCGCCGCCTGCCTCCCTGGCAGGGCGACCACAACCACCTCAGCCACCGTCTGGTGCGCCTGGGCCTCTCTCGCCGGGGCGCGGTGCTGGTCATCTACGCCCTGACCCTGGCCGCCAGCCTGACCATCCTGAGCGCCCTATACCTGGGCAACGCCTGGCTGGTGCTGCCCCTGCCGCTGCTGGCCCTGGCAGGGGCCGGGCTCGAATACGCCGCCCGGGACCGGTTGCTCCAGGCCCCACCCCCATGACCGAGGTATCCCGGCTCGGGGGCGGGTACGCCGAATCCCGTCCTGACCCCGGCCCCACAGTCGCGGCCCTGCTGCGGGCAGTGCGGCCCGGCGAGGCGGGGTCCTGCCTGGGCATCATCGCCGGCCCGCCGGGGGTGGGCAAGTCCACCCTGGCCGCCCGCCTGATGGAACTGGTCCCCAACACCTTCTGGCTCGACAAGGACACCACTGCCGCCGGTTTTATCCTGCAGGCCGCGAAGGACGCAAACACCGCCTACGGTACCCCTCAGTACTGGCAGGCCCTGCGCCCGCTCGAATACGCTGGTCCCCTGTCCCTGGCCTGCGCCAATCTGGTGGGCCGGCGCCTGGTGCTGCTGACCGGGGGCTGGGGGCCCGAACTGAGCGTGCCGGCCCTTTGGGAGGGCCTGCGGGCGGGCCTGGCCCCTGCCCGCTTGCAAGTGCTCCATCTGGATGCCCCGCCCCTGGAGGTGTGGCGGGCCCGCCTGGCCGGCCGCGGCTCGCGCAGCGACTCCCCCTGGTTCGAGCAGTTTGCCGCCGCCCTCACCAGCCTGCCGGTGTGGTCGGGGGCCACGCGTCTGGCCACCGACCAACCAGTGTACGCCCTGGTCCAGGCCGCCCTGCGCGCCCTGGCCTGACCCTCAGTTGCTGACCGCCGAGGGACCCCCTGACCGACCTCTAGAGCACCTTGGTGGCAGGTCCTCCTATGGAGCCGGCCCAGCACCGCCATGCCCATTGGCTGGGTGGTGGGCCTTCCCCTCTAGCAATTTTCAAGAAAGTCGGGATCATTTTCCTTGCTCAAGCGTTTTTTTTACCTAGATTCTCTATCGCAATCCTCTTTCGCTGAAGATGATCATGACAAGAGAACGCAAAAGCGCCTATCGCTCCCAATTCGATGGTCATCGCCGCCTGGCTGCGGCGGTGATTCTCCAGGCGATCAAGGACCGGGACACCGGCCCCACGCTCAACGATCGCAAGAACGCCTGCGATTTCCTCCAGAGCGACATGTGGCCCTTCTCCGATGTGCTCGACCTGCCCATGGATGGGCATGCGCTGCAGCTCTATCTGCGGCGCATCGACCGGACCATCTCCAGCCGGCCAGAAATGTAACCCTGCCGCCGGGGTCCGTGGCCCCGGCCCCCGGCTGAGCTCGCCAACGCGGAGTCCCTCCGCGCGCCCCGCACTGGCAGGTGTGCCTGATCGTTCCGCAAAAAATAGCGCCGGCCCTCCACTGCGGAGGGCCGGCGCTTTGCATTTATGCCGCAGACTTCAGGCCGAGAGCACCCGCTCGATGGCTTGGTTCAGTCGGTCCAGCGCCGCCGGCACCTGGGCGGGAAGGTGGGCGCGCAGCAGCCGGCGCCCCTGTTTGCTGAGGGCCAGGAAATCGCCCAGGGCCTGGGCATCCTTGAGCACCCCAAAGGAGAACTTTCGCCCCGGGATGGGCAGGTCCTGGGCGTCGGTGACGGTGAGCTGGAGAAAAACCCCGCTGTTGGGTCCGCCCTTGTGCAGCTGGCCGGTGGAATGCAGAAAACGCGGCCCATAGCCCAGGGTGGTGGCCACCTGCCTGGCGTCGCGCACCTGCAGCCGGATGGCCTGCAGCTTCTCCTGATGCAGGGCGTTCATCTCCACGTAGGCATTGAGCGCAAAATAGTCGCCCGCCTGCAGCCGGCCCAGATGGGCAGCCAGATAGGATTCCAGCGAGCCGGCCGGGAAGCCGGTCCGGGGAGCGGCCCCGCCCAGGTACGCGGCATTGGCCGGGTCGGCGAAAAGCTGGATGCCCTCGGTGCTGAGGATGGGCGGCTCGGAAGGCATGCTGCCGCTCTGCTCGTACTGGTCGGTCAGTTCCCGGGTGTAGTCCTTGCTCTCCTGCACATTGGGCTGGTTGAAGGCGTTGATGCCCAGCACCGACCCGGCCACCGCGGTGGCGATCTCCCAGCGGAAGAACTCCTCGCCCAGTGCCAGGGTGTCGGCCAGGCTGATGCGCACCACCGGATGGCCGGCCTTTTCGAGCACATCGACCGAGGCATCCTGCGCCGCATCCGGGGCCCCGTCCAGGCGCAGATACGCAAAGAGACGGTCCTGGCCGTAGGCAGCCGGCGGCCCTAAGCGTTCGTTGTCCACCGGGATCAGGCCCCGGCCTTCCTTGCCGGTGCTCTCGGCCATCAGCTGTTCCAACCAGCCGCCCAGGCCGCTGATCCCCGGCGAGGTGATGATGGTCACCTTGTCGCGGCCGGCCTTGGCTAATTCTCCCAAGATGATCCCCAGGACCACCCCTGGGTTCTCGCGGGGCGGCACGCAGGAGGCGCAGCTGTGGACCATGCGCTCGGTGCGCTCCAGGAAGGCCTGCACATCGAGCCCCATCAGGGCCGCCGGCACCATGCCAAAGTTGGACAGCGCCGAGTAGCGCCCGCCGATGGAGGGCACTCCCATGCAGATGTTGCGGAAGCCCCGCTCCCGAGCGTCGATCTCCATACGGGAGCCCGGATCGGTGATGGCGATGAAGTGCGACCCGGCCTTCTCGCCCACCAACTTCTGCATGTGATCGAAGAAGTAGTTGCGAAAGACATTGGGCTCGGTGGTGCTGCCCGACTTGCTGGCCACCACAAAGACGGTGCGCTCTAATTTGACCTGCCCCTCGAAGGCCCTGACCTGGGCCGGCACCGTCGAATCGAGCACGTGCAGCTGGGGATGGCCGGGGGTCCGGCCAAAGGTCAGGGCCATGACCTCGGGGCAGAGACTGCTGCCGCCCATGCCTAGAAGCAGGATATGCTCGAAGCCCTCTTTCTTGATCTCCTCAGCCAGGGCATTGAGATTGCCCCTCTGCTCCAGCTGCTGCTCGGTGATGTGCAGCCAGCCCAGCCACTGACCTTCGTCGGTGCCGCTCCACAGGGAGGCGTCGCCGCTCCACAGCCGGCGCACCTTGCCCTCGCGGCGCCACTCCTCCAAGGTCTGGTCCACCACCGCCTGATGTGCCCCCAGGTTGAAGGTCTGCCGGTCAAGCAGGGGGCCCAGCAGGGCCTGGCGTTTCTGCTCCACTGCCCCTAACAGCTTGTCGAAGGCGTCGGCGAAGAGCAACACCCCGTCGGCCAGCAGCTTCTGGCAGAGGACCTCCATATCGAGCCCCACGTAGGCCAGCATCTCCATGGTGTCGCGGGCTTCCTCCACCCCTTCTTCCAGGCTGGCACGGCAGCGACCATGGTCGCGGAAGGCGTTCCAGGTGGCCGCCGGGATGGTGTCCACCGTGTCCGGGCCGATCAACTCCTCGACATAGACCACGTCGCGGAAGGTCGGGTCCTTGGTGCTGGTGCTGGCCCAGAGCAGGCGCTGGGTCTGGGCCCCCTTGGCAGCCAGGGCCTGCCAGCGCTCCGAGCCGACGATCTGACGGTACTGGCGGTAGGCCAGGCGGGCGTTGGCAATGGCCACTTTCCCCATCAAACTCTGGAGATCGGTGCGCTCGCGGGGGCGCTCGGAGGCCTTGAGCCGGGCGGCCAACTGGGCGTCGATCAGGGTGTCGATGCGGCTGACGAAGAAGCTGGCCACACTGGCCACCTTTTCCAGCTTTCCGCCTTTGGCGGCCAGCTGCTCCAGCCCGGCCATGTACGCCTCAAAGACCTGCTGGTACACCTGCCGCGAGAAGATTAGGGTGACGTTGACATTGATGCCCTCGGCGATGATCCGGGTGATGGCCGGCAGGCCTTCGGGGGTGGCCGGCACCTTGATCATCACATTGTCGCGGGCCACCGCCTGGTGCAGGCGCAGGGCCTCGGTCACCGTACCCTCGGTGTCGCGGGCCAGGTACGGTGAGACTTCTAAGCTGACATAGCCATCCCGGGCCTTGGTCTGCTGGTACACCGGTTTCATCAGATCCGTGGCCATCTGGATATCCTCGATAGCCAGGGTCTCGTAGATATCCTGAGCGCTCTTGCCCTGACCCACCAGGTCGCGCACCGCCTGGTCGTAGTCGCTGCTGCCGGCGATGGCCTTCTCAAAGATGGCCGGGTTTGAGGTGACGCCTCGCAACTGGTCTTCGGTGACCATGCGCTGCAGTTCGCCCGAGGTGATGAGAGTGCGGCGGATATTGTCGTACCAGGGGCTCTGGCCGAATTTTGCCAGTTCTACCAAGGGATTTGCCATCGTTTGCCTTTCGCGCTGGGGTGCTTATTTGCCGGCCAGGGCTTTGGCCTTGGCCACCACATTCTCCACAGTAAAGCCGAAATGTTTTGCCAGCACCTCGTACGGCGCCGAAGCCCCAAAACCCCACATGCCGATGAAGTTGGCCTCGCTCACCGGTCCTAGGTACCGGTCCCAACCCTGAGGCGAGGCCGCCTCGATGCCTAAGCGCGCCTTCACCTGGGGCGGCAGGACGCTGTCTTTATACGCCTGAGGCTGGGCCTCAAAGAGTCCCCAGGAGGGGAAGCTGACCACGCGCACCCGCAGACCCTCGGCGCTGAGCTGCTTATGTGCCTCCATAGCGAAGCACAGTTCCCCACCTCCGCTGATGAGGATCAACTGGGGCTCGCCCTGGCAGTCGATCAGCACATAGGCGCCTTTTTGCACCAACTCGGCAGCACCATGGGTCTTGCGGTCTATCGTGGGCAGCTTCTGGCGCGAGAAACACAACACGGTAGGCCCATCGTTGCGGGTCAGGGCCAGGCGCCAGGCCCAGGCCGTCTCGTTGCCGTCGGCAGGCCGCAGGGTCAACACATTGGGCATGGCCCGCAGCCAGGCCAGGTGTTCGACGGGCTGGTGAGTGGGGCCATCCTCGCCCAGGCCGATGCTGTCGTGGGTGTACACAAAGATAGCCCGCTGCTTCATCAGTGCTGCCAGCCGCACCGTGGGCGACATATAATTGAAGAACTGCAAGAAAGTGGCGCAATAGGGAATCAGGCCGCCGTGCAGGGCCAGACCGTTTACCGCCGCGCCCATGGCGTGCTCGCGCACCCCGAAGTGGATGTTGTCGCCGGCAAAATCGTGGAAACCCACGTCGCCATGCCCGGTCATGTAGGTTTTGGTGGAGGGCGCCAGGTCGGCCGAGCCGCCCACCAAGTAACCCCGCAGACTCTCAGCCAGACCATTGAGCACCTTGCTCGAACAGTCGCGGGTGGCCATGGCCCCGTCCTTCTCCGGGGTGAACTCGGGGATGTGCGCATCCCAGTCAGCGGGCAAATCGCCCTTCATCACCAACTGGTAGCGGGCCGCCAGTTCCGGGTATTCCTTGGCGTAGGCGGCCAGCCGCCCGCGCCAGTCGGCCTCCAGTCGGGTGCCGCGCGCGGCGGTCTCGCGAAAATGTCCCTGGGCTTCTTTGGGGATGTGGAAGGGCTGGTCAGGAGGGAAACCGAAGTGGGTGCGGGTGGCCTTGTAGTGCTCTTCCTTGAAGGGCTCGCCGTGGACTTTGGCGGTGTCCTGCTCCGGGCTGCCGTAGCCGATGTGAGTCCGACAAACAATGAGAGAAGGCTGGTCGGCGCAGGCCCGGGCCTGATTGAGGGCATCCTCGACCGAGAAGAAGTCGTGGCCGTTGGGCAGGCTCTGTACGTGCCAGCCGTACGCCTCGAAACGCGCCCCCACCCGTTCGGAAAAGGCGGTGTCCCGGGTGTTGCCCTCGATGGAGATGTGGTTGTCGTCGTAGAGGAAGATAAGTTTGCCCAGGCCCAGGTACCCGGCCATGGAGGCCGCCTCGGAGGTCACCCCCTCCATCAGGTCGCCGTCGCCGCAGATCCCGTAGGTGTAGTGATCGACGATGGCATGGCCGGGCCGGTTGTAGAGGGCGGCCAAATGGGCCTCACCCATGGCCAGGCCCACGGCGCTGGCAAAACCCTGTCCCAGGGGGCCGGTGGTCATCTCGACGCCGGGGGTTTCGCCGTACTCGGGATGGCCCGGGCACTTGCTCTCCCACTGGCGGAAGCGTTTCAATTCGTCGAGGGAAAGGTCATAGCCATAGAGGTGGAGCAGACTGTAGAGCAGGGCGCAGGCATGGCCCGGCGAGAGCACAAAGCGGTCGCGATTGTCCCACGCTGGATTGGCCGGATTGAAACGCAGGAAGCGGTCCCACAGAATGTAGGTCATGTCCGCCGCGCCCATGGGGGTGCCGGGATGGCCGGATTTGGCCTGCTGCACCATGTCCACGGCGAGCATACGGATAGTGTTGACGCACAACTGGTCCAGTTGACCCGACATAGAATCCTCCTGTTCAAGATATATAGCCTAAGAAATAGTGGCTCACAGCAGAGTGAATGTCAATGTATTTTTCTGTTAATTTGTGTTAATTTGTGGCTTATGCAGATGAATCCCCCTCCACCCCTGCCGGCAAAATACCTGGAGCGCCTGCGGCTGATCCTGCCGGTGGACCGCCTGGAATCCTGTCTGGAAGCCATGGGCCGGGAACCGGCCACCACCTTCAGGATCAACCCGCTCAAGGCCACTGCCGCCCAGGCGGTCGAGGCTCTGACCTTTGCGGGATTCCATCTCACCCCCCTGCCCTGGAAAGACGACGCGTTTTCGGTCCCCGACCACCAGCGCCGGCCCCTCACCGAATGTGCCCCCTGCCGGGAGGGCTGGATCTATATGCAAAACCCGGCCAGCATGGTGCCCCCCCTGGTGCTGGCCCCCCAACCCGGTGATTGGGTCCTGGACCTGACCGCCGCCCCAGGCAGCAAAACCCTACAGCTCGCGGCGATGCTGGCCGGCCAGGGCCGACTCTCGGCCGTGGAGATGGTGCGGGACCGCTTCTTCCGCCTCAAGGCCAACCTGGAGGCCCACGGCGCTCCCTGGGTGCAGCTCTACCTCAAGGATGGGACCGGGGTGGGCCGCACCTGCCCCGAATGGTTCGACCGGGTGCTGCTCGACGCGCCTTGCTCGGGCGAAGGCCGCATCAATGCGCTGTATCCGGAGACCTATGCCTACTGGAGCGAAGCGAAGATCCGCGAGATGAGCCGCAAGCAGAAACGTCTGCTCTCCTCGGCGGCGCGGGCCCTCAAACCGGGAGGGGTGCTGGTCTACTCCACCTGCTCCCTGGCCCCCGAGGAAAACGAACTGGTGGTGGCTCAGGCCCTGGAGTGGGGTCTGGAAGTGGAGGAGATTGCCGCCCCCTGCGAGGCGCTGCCGGGCCTCACCCAGTGGCAGGGCAAAAACTTGCCCCCGGAGTTGGCCCGCTGCCTGCGCATCGTGCCCGACGGCCTGATGGAGGGGTTTTTCGTCTGCCGGCTGCGGAAGGCCGGCTAGCAGGGCCTTAGCTTCTCAGTACTGGGCCGGCACCCGGCGGCGGGTCAGGGAGCCTTCTTGGGTGAGGGCGTAGACCACGATGTTGACCGCCAGCTGGGACTGGGCGGTGTCCTCGTACTGCTCGGTGCGCCCGGTTCTCCTGGGCGGCATGTAGAACTCCACCCCCGCCAGTTGGCCCTTCACGAAGAGTCCGAGCATGCGGTCCTGACGGAGCCGGCGCGCTCCGCCCGACAACTCGTCGCTCTGGGAGGCGGTGTCCTCCTTGGTCAGGGCCCGTTCGGTGCGGGGCACCCCCTTGAGGGGGAAGTAGGCGGTGAAGAGCGGGTGGCTTTCGTCCAGGTACTCGGTCCACACGTCCTGCCCCCACACCAGGTGCCCGTATTTCTCCAGCCCTTCGCGGTAGGCTTCGAACTGCGAACCGAAATTGAAAACAAATCCTCCTTCCATCAGGTAGCGGCTCAGATGTTCCATCTCCGATTCGTTGGGCAGGCTCAGCGGGATGGCGATGGGCAGATCGAGCAGGCGGGGATCGGCGTAATTGAGGCTGGGGGCCAGGTCTGCCTTGATCTGGGTAAAGGTCTCGAGGGCGTTGACCAGGCCATCCAACTGGCGCAGCTGTTCGCCGGTGTCGATGCCACCCCCGGAGGCGCCGGCCTGGTTGACCCGCAGGGATTGGATCTGGCCCAGGTGGACGAATCCCTGGACCGATTGGGGATCAGCCGGGTTTTCGTAGCGCACCAGGGCCTGAAACTGTCCCGAACGCTCGTACTGGTTGGCCAGCGAGTCGAAGGGGGTGGCCGCCGGCGCCGCCACCGGCGGTGAAACAGGCTGGAGCTGGGAAGTGAGTTGGGGCAGGGAGGCGCAGCCGGCCAGGATCAGGTACAGACCTAGGATCGCCGTACGGGGAAGGCAAATAGACTGCATGGGCAAGGGCCTCCGCGAAGGGGTGGGTGAACGTTGTCGCATGCCATCAATATAATTTTATTGGTGCGCTTGTAGGTATTTTTTTGCCGTGTTGCCGTCCCTGCACCGGGTAGGTATTTTTTGGCCATATCCGATTCTGTTTCCACCTTCCCCGAGCTGCGGAGCCGAGGCAATGAAGATCCTGGTGGCCAACCTGGGCAGCACTTCCTTCAAATACAAACTCTTCGAAATGCCCGCCGGCAAGGTGCTGGCCCGAGGTGGCATGGACCGCATCGGCGGCCAGGGATCGGTGCATACCTACCAGTTGGGGGACGGGCCCCAGGTGAGGCAATCCTGCCAGCTTTCCGACCACGCCACGGCCATCGACGAGGCCCTGGCCCGCCTGGTGGGCTCGGTGCTCTCCTCGCTGGCCGAACTCGAAGCCGTAGGTTTCAAGGCCGTACACGCCCGCAACATTTCCGGGGTAGTGGCCCTCGACGAGGACGTGATCGGGCGGATGGTGGACTACTACCCTCTGGCCCCAGCCCACAACCCGGCGTACGTGGCGGCCATCCGGCAGTTCGCCAAGGTGGCCCCCCAGGTGCATCTGGTGGGCTGCTTCGAGAGCGCCTTCCACGGCCAGACGCCCCTGCGCCGGCAACTCTACGCCGTGCCCTACGCCTGGTACGAGAAGTACGGGGTGCGGCGCTACGGCTTCCACGGGGCCAGCCACCGCTACGCCGCCGAACACGTCCGCCAGCTGGAGTCCAAGCGCCCGCTGCGGCACATCAACTGCCACCTGGGCGGCTCCTCCTCGCTGTGCGCGGTCAAAGACGGCGTGTCGGTGGGGGCCAGCCACGGCCTGAGCCCGCAGAGTGGCCTGCCGCAGAACAACCGCATCGGCGACCTGGACCCCTATGCCCTCGACCTGGTGATGCGCAACGAGGGCCAGAGCTTTGCCCAAATTCTCGAACAATGCGCCTCCCAAGGTGGCCTGCTCGGTCTATGCGGATATAATGACATGCGCGACATCGAGGAACACGCGGCCAAGGGCGACGTGCGCTGCGAACTGGCCATCGAGGTTTTCACCAGCGCCATCCGCGACTATCTGGGGGCCTACGTGGTGGAATTGGGCGGGCTGGATATCATCAGCTTCACCGGCGGCATCGGCGAGCACTCGGCCCTGGTGCGCCGCCAGGTGCTGGCCGGTCTGGAATTTTTGGGCGTGCAATTAGACGTGGAGAAAAATGAGCTGGTCCACGGCGAGGGCAGCCTGCACGCCCCCTCCAGCCGGGTGCATTTACATGTGCTGTGCACCGACGAAGAACTGATCGTGGCGCGGCAGACCTGCGAGTTCCTCCAGGCCGGATGAAAGGCCGCATCCAGAACCGTTTCTTCGCCGCGCTGCTGGCCGCCGCCACCCTGCCCCTGGCCGGCGTGGGCTTCTACAGCATCCACACCCACACCGAGGCGCTGCGCCAGCTGGCCCTGGCCGCCGCCCGGGAGCGGGTGCAGCTCAAGGTCCGCAAGGTGGACGAGGTACTGCACGGCATCCGCGACGATCTGTCTTACCTCTCCCATTCGCCGGTGCTCTTTGGCCTGCTGGACAGCAGCGCTGCCGGGCCGGAGCGCTGGCAGGAGGAGGTGGGCCGGCACTTCCTGGCCTTTGCCCAGAACAAATCCCTCTACACCTGCCTGCGCTACCTAGACGAGTCGGGACGCGAAGTGGTGCGGGCCGAGAACGACGGCCTGCGCCTGTGGCTGGTGCCCCCCGAGCAGTTGGAAGACCGCCGGACCCAGGACTATTTCTGGGGCGCCTCACTGCTGCCCCCCGGCGTATTACATGTCTCGGGGGCCGATCCCACTGACGGGGAGTGCCGCGAGCCGGTGGTGCGCTACGCCCTGCGGGTGGCCGACCGCCACGACCGGAAACGCGGGGTGCTGGTGGCCGATCTCTTCGCCCGCAAGCTGGTGGAGGCGGCCCGCCAGACCAGCCTCTCCCCCGAGGAACAGACCTCGCTGCTCGACGCCGAAGGCCGGCCCCTCTCCCCCATCGGGGCGGTGCCCCTGCGCCGCCAGGACCTGGTCGGTATCCGCAAACAGCTGCTGGCAGGCCAGGCCTCAGTGGTGGAGCAGGGTGACCAGACCCTGTCCTGGGCGGTGGTCTGGCCAGCCGGCCTGCCGGGGGCGCCCCCCCTGTGGCTGCTGGTGGACGTGGCCCCCAAAGAAGCGGTTTTCGCCTCGGTGGACCGTTTCTTGCTTGTTTTTGCCGGGGTGGTCGCCCTGGTTTTGGCCGCCGCGCTGGTCCTCAGCCTGCTTCTGGCCCGCCGCATCGCCGGCCCTCTGGCCCAGCTGCGGGACGGGGCGCGGCGCATCGCCGGAGGCGCCTTCGCCCACCGTTTGCGGGTACACACCCATGACGAGATCGAGGAATTGGCCGAGGAGTTCAACCGCATGGGGCAGGCCCTGCAGCAGACCTACCAGCAGCTCGAAGAGCGCGATGCGGCCAAAACTGAACGGCTCAACCAGATGACCCACCAACTGATCGAGAGCGAAAAGCTGGCTGCCGTCGGCCAGCTGGCCGCCGGGGTGGCCCACGAGATCAACAACCCGGCCGGGGTGGTCTCGATGTTCGCCCAGCAGCTCCAGGAACGGTCTGACCTGCCCCCGGCCTGCCGGGAAAAACTCAAGATCATCGAGCGCCACGCCGAGCGCATCGGCCGGGTGACCCGCAGCCTGCTGGATTTTGCCCGCCCCCGCGAATACCGGCGCGATTCCCTGGATCTGTGTCACACCCTCGACCACACCCTGGAGGCCTTTGCCCCGCGGCTGGAGCAGGTAGAAGTGATAAGACAGTATGTCCTCTGTCCGGCCCCGGTGCTGGGCGACGACGAGCAGTTGCAACAAGTGTTCGGCAATCTGGTGGTCAATGCGATCCAGGCCATGGGCGGCAAGGGCCAACTGCGAGTGGAAGTCACGGCCGTGGCCGGCGAGATTTGTGCGTCGGTGGCTGATTCGGGACCGGGGGTGCCGGCCGAACATCTGGAGCGGGTCTTCGAACCTTTTTTCACCACCAAGGAGGTGGGACAGGGCACTGGCCTGGGACTGGCCATCAGCTACGGCATCGTCAAGGCCCACGGCGGGCGGATGAGTGCGGCCAATCGACCCGAGGGCGGCGCAATCTTTTCCGTCTTCCTGCCCTGTACCCAAAGGAAGGCGCCATGAGGGAATCAGCCCATATTCTAGTGGTGGACGACGAGGAGGACCTGCGCCTGGGACTGGCCGAGACCCTGCAAGGGGAAGGCCACCAGGTGGAGACGGCGGGGGATGGATGGGGGGCACTGGAGCAGGCCAAGGCCCGTCACTTCGACCTGGTCCTGGTGGATCTGAAAATGCCCGGCCCGGACGGGATGATCGTGTTGGACCAGCTCAAGCAGCTCTCGCCCGAGACCCTGGTGGTGATGATCACCGGGCATGCCACCGTGGAGTCGGCGGTGGCCGCCATGAAGCTGGGGGCCTACGACTACCTGTCCAAACCCTTCAAGCTGGACCAGGTGCGGCTGGTGGTGCGCCGGGCCGTGGAGCAGAAACGCCTGTCCGACGAGAACCGCCGGCTGCGCCAGGAGGTGGAGCACTACCAGCGCTTCGAGCAGATCGTCGGCAAGAGTTCCTGCATGCAGGAACTCTTCCGCGCCATCGAGAAAGCCGCCCCCACCAACAGCACCGTGCTGGTCTGCGGGGAGACCGGCACCGGCAAGGACCTGGTGGCGCGCGCCCTGCACCAGCGCAGCCCGCGCGCCAAGGGATCACTGGTGTCCATCAGCTGCGGGGCCATCCCCGAGGCGCTGCTGGAGAGCGAACTCTTCGGCCATGCCAAGGGCGCCTTCACCGGCGCCCACGCCGACCGCGAGGGAGTCTTTGAATCCGCCGAGGGAGGCACCCTCTTCCTCGACGAGATCGGCGATTTGCCCCTGCCCATGCAGGTGAAGCTGCTGCGCGCCCTGCAGGAACGCGAGATCCAGCGCCTGGGGGAAAGTCGCACCCGCAAGGTGGACGTGCGCCTGGTCGCCGCCACCCACAAGGACCTGCGCCAGGAGATGCAGCAGGGCCGTTTCCGCGAGGACCTCTACTACCGCCTCGACGTGATCAGCGTCGTGGTCCCTCCCCTGCGCCAGCGCCGGGAGGATATCCCCCTGCTGGTGGAACATTTCCTCGGCAAGTACAACCCCGAAATGGGCAAGACCCTGCGCGGAGCCAGCCCCGAGGCCCTGACGCTGCTGATGCGCTACCACTGGCCGGGCAACGTGCGGGAATTGCAGAACGCCATCGAGCGGGCCGTAATCCTGCAAGATGGGCCCCAGCTCCAGCCCGAGGACTTTCCGCTGGGCCGGACCGGCCAGACCCCCGCCTCCACCGAGTCCGCAGGAGAGCTGGTCAGCCTGGAGGAATTGGAACGCCGGCACATCCTGTGGGTGCTGCGCCAGACCGACAACCACCAGAGCCGCGCCGCCCAGATCCTGGGCATCGGCCGCCGCACCCTCTACCGCAAGCTCCGGGAGTACGGCCTGGATCTCCCCGAAGAATAAGGGTCTTGACCCTGGGCTGAAATGGCCCAGACTCCCCAGGTATCGCCGATGGAAACCTACTACGACCCCAAGGACCTGGCCCGCTTTGCCGAGGTGGGGGAAGGATCGCCTGCACTCTG
>CAMAVQ010000100.1 GCA_945861755.1 Gemmatimonas phototrophica | reverse complement strand
CCCGCGACCTGGGGGTACCCATCGCCCTCAACACCGATGCCCACGCCGTCGACCAGTTGGACTACGCCGAACTCGGTGTGGGCCTGGCCCGCAAGGCCTGGCTGCAGCCAGCGGAGGTGCTCAACACCGCCAGTACCGCCGAGTTGGCCGCCTGGTTTTCTCGCCGCAAAACACGATGACTCCACCCTGGAACAATACCCCCGCCAGGTGCGTCCCATGTGCCAGCGGCACCTGCTGCCCACCCGCGCCTTTGCCGACTTGGTGCTCGACGGGTCGCAGCCGGTGGAGCTGATGGCCGCCTCCCTCATCAAGCGCCTGGAACTTTCACCCACACCCTGAGAAAAGCGAAATGCAGACCATCCTGATCACCGGCGGCGCCGGCTTCATCGGCAGCAACTTCGTGCTCCACATCCTGGGCAAGTACCCCGACTATCGTGTCCTCAACCTCGACAAACTCACCTACGCCGGCAATCTCGACAATATTCAATCCGTGGCCGGCGATGCCCGCCACACCTTCGTGCGCGGCGACATCGCCAACCCCGAACTGGTGGACCACCTGATGAAGGGGGTGGACCTGGTGGTCAACTTTGCCGCCGAGAGCCACGTGGACCGCAGCATCATGGGAGCCCAGGAATTCATGCAGGCCAATGCGCTGGGTGCCTACACCCTGCTCGACGCGGCCAGGCGGCACCAGGTAAAGCGCTTCCTCCAGGTTAGCACCGACGAGGTCTACGGCTCCCTGGCCCCAGATGCGGACCCCTGGACCGAGGCCTCGCCCCTGGCCCCGCGCAATCCCTACTCGGTGAGCAAGGCCGCCGGCGATCTGATGGCTCGTTCCTTCTTCGTCACCTACGGCATGCCGGTGCTGGTGACGCGAGCCTCCAACAACATCGGACCCTGCCAGTATCCCGAGAAACGCGTGCCGCTCTTCGTCACCAACGCCATCGACGACCTGTCCCTGCCAGTGTATGGCAAGGGCACGGCCATCCGCGACCACCTCTACGTCAGCGACCACTGCGAGGCCATCGACCTGGTGCTGCACCAGGGACAACCCGGCGAGGTCTACAACGTGGGCGCCGACAACGACGCCGACGGCGAGGAGCTCACCCACCAGATCCTCGAGGTGTTGGGCAAACCCCGCGGCCTGATCGAATACGTCAAAGACCGACCCGGCCACGACCTGCGCTATGCCCTCAATTGCGCCAAGATCAACGCCCTGGGCTGGCAGCCCCGCCACGACCTGAAAAGCGCGTTGGCCCGGACCGTGGACTGGTACCGGGCCAACGAGGCCTGGTGGCGCAAGATCAAAGAGAGCTGGGAATTCCGCGCCTATTACGACAAGCAGTACAAGAAGCGCTAATCCGCGTAGCCCTGGGGGTGGGACTGCATCCACCGCCAGCAGCTGCCGACGATCTCCTCCAGGTCCGTCCACTGCGGCTGCCAGCCCAGTGCGTCCTCCGCCCGGCGGTTGTCGGCCACCAGGCGCGGCACGTCCCCGGGCCGGCGCGGATGGACCTCGTAGGGGATGGCTCTGCCGGTGACCCGTTCGGCTGCCGCGATCACCTGCCGCACCGAATATTCCCGGCCACAGCCCAGGTTCAGGGGCTCCCCCGCCCAACCCTCCGCCAACCGCTCCACGGCCCGCACATGCGCCCGGGCCAGATCCTGCACATGGATATAGTCGCGGGTGCAGGTGCCATCCGGAGTCTCGTAGTCGCCGCCGAAGACGCGCAGCGGCTCCGCGCCCAACGCCCCCCTCAGCACCAGAGGGATCAGATGGGTTTCGGGGTCGTGATCCTCCCCCAACTCTCCCTCCGGGTCGGCGCCGGCGGCGTTGAAATAACGCAGGCAGACCGAGCGCAGATCGTAGGCCGTGCGGAAATCGGCCAGCATCTGTTCGACGAAGCGTTTGGAGTGGCCGTACGGGCTGGCCGGGGCCAGGGGGTGTTCCTCGGTGAGGGGCAGGAAGCGGGGCTCGCCGTACACCGCGCAGGTAGAGGAGAAGACGATCCGCTTCACCCCGCACTCCAGCAGGGCGTCGAACAGGTTGAGGCTGCCCACGGTGTTGTTGCGGTAATACTTGGTCGGGGCCGTGACCGACTCACCCACAAAGATGCTGGCGGCGAAATGGATGACCGCCTCCGGCTGCCAGTGCTCCAGGCACTGGCGGATGGCCCCCGGGTCAGCCAGGTCGCCGACAAAGACCTCGCTGCCCCCCAGGGCCTGGGGATGCCCGGCGGAGAAGTTGTCGAAAACCACCGGCTCGTGGCCGGCCCGCCGCAACTCTTTGACGGTGTGGCTGCCGATGTACCCCGCCCCGCCGATCACCAGGATGCGCATCAGACCCGCACTTCCTTGCCCGCCTCCTGGCTGCGGTAGATCCCGTCGAGGATCTGGATCACCTGCAGGGACTGCTCGGCCGGCACCGGCGAGGGGCGGCCCTCGGCGACGGCCTGAGCAAACTCCACACACTCCTGGGCGTGCGGCTCCAGGGTCTGAGGCATGATCTTGAGGGTGCGATTGTAATACTGCTTGGTCTTGTTGTTGGCTTCGTAGAGTTCGCAACGGGGCCAGTGCGAACCGCCCTTGGTGCCGTAGAGCCACATCTGCATGTCCTCACCCTGGGTGTCGTGGTGCAGGAGCCAACTGACTTCCAGGATGAGGGTGGCGCCGTTCTCGAAGCGCACCATGGCCACGGCGAAATCCTCCACATCGAATTCCTTGGGAATGGGTTTCCGCCCCCACTGGCTGAAGGCCCCGGGCAGATGGGCCAAGGGGGCCCTGGCCACGCCACTGACGGCCACCGGCTGCGGATTGCCCATCAGCCATAGGGTCAGGTCGAGAATGTGGACCCCGATATCGATGCAGGGCCCGCCGCCGCTGTGTTTCTTGAGGATGAAACCCGGACTCACCGGCGCCCCGCCCCGCCTGAGCATCCAGCTGCGGGCGTGGTAAATATCCCCCAGGGCCCCGGTCTCCAACTCGGCCTTGAGGGCCTTGGCGCTGCCCTGGAAACGGAAGTGCTGCGCCGTCATCAGCATCTTCTTTGATTTGTCGCGGGCGGCGATCATCTGCCGCACCTCTTTGGGTGTTGGCGCCAGCGGCTTCTCGCAGATCACGTGTTTGCCGGCCTTGAGCGCGGCGATGGCCAGGGGGGCATGATAGCGGTTGGGGGTGCAGATATCGATGATGTCGATGTCGCGGTCGGCGAAGAGGTCCTCGGGCTTGGCCACCAGCTTCGGCACGCCGTTTTTCTCGCCCCAGGCCTTGAGCGCGTCACTGCGGATGTCGCTGCCGGCCACCAGTTCGGCGTGTTCCGAAGCCTGCCAGCCAGGTACATGGGTGCCGGCGATGCCGCCCACCCCGATGATCCCTACCTTCAGTTTGCCCATGACCCTTTCCTTTCTCTGGATGGTAAGCTGCCCTCAAAGAAAAGATCCCGCCCCTAAAACAGCAAGGCCCCGGAGCACCTGCTCCGGGGCCTTCTGCAGCGGCAATGTTGCGTCAAACATTGCGGCACTGCTTCAAAAGTTGCTGACCTGGCCGTCCTTGGCGATCGGTGTCACCCCGATCATCACCACGTAGTCTTTCCGGGCGGCGGGTTCTACGGCCCGCGGGTACGGGTTGACCGCGTAGAGAGAGACCACGTGTATGCCCGTCCGGCCCTGGCTGGCACTCTGGTCGTCCAGGGTGAGGGTGAGAAAATGAGGCTCGGTCTCAACCTCGTCCTGGGCCAAGATGGTGACCTTCGCCTCGCCGGCCCAGACACAGGTGACCCCGTCGGGACAGCGCGAATCCTGCACCTCTTCGAGCTGCAGCCGCACCTTTCCGCCAATGCGCTCGACCACCAGGGGCTGGTCGAAGCGCAACTCCTCCATCTTGATCATCTGGCTGGTGGGACCGCCGGGTTTGCGCGGGCGCCCCTTCATGCCCCCGGCCTTGTTCTTTGAGACGACCAACTTGCCGGCCGGTTCCGGGGCGGTGGGCGCGGCGCTCTCGCGATCGGCACACCCGGCGGCAAGGAGCAGGGCCGCCAGGCCCATAACTGCAGCAACTCTCATGAATGAGCTCCTTTGGTCGAAAGGTGAATGACGCCAACGCCCCTTTCTTTTGCAATCCCCGTGCCAATACTGCGGATCAACAGCACTTTGTTGTTCGACAAGGGGTTGCCCAGGTTTTCCCCGCGGCACCTTCCCACCTCCAGCCCCTCAGTTTTCTGAAAAGATCACAGTTTTCCATCTGGCCTCGTCGATATATCAATAAATCTTGATATTGACATTTATATCAATTCCACTTAGGTTAATGCACATGGAAACGACCCCAGCCGGACAACAACTGCGCGCCCTGCTCGCCGAACGCATCCTGCTCCTCGACGGCGCCATGGGCACCATGATCCAGACCCACGACTTGCAGGAGGCGGATTTCCGCGGCCAGCGCTTCGCCGACCATCCGGTGGACCTGCGCGGTTGCAGCGACCTGCTCTGCCTGACCCAACCCCAACTGATCGTCGGCATCCACCGCGCCTTTTTGGCAGCCGGGGCCGACCTCATCGAGACCAACACCTTCAACGCCACGCCTGTCTCTCTCGAGGATTACCAGCTTCAGGACCATGTCGAGGAGGTCAACCGGGCCGCCGCGCAGCTGGCCCGCCAGGCCGCCGACGAGTTCACTGCCCGCGATCCGCGCCATCCCCGCTTTGTGGCCGGCGCCATCGGCCCCACCCGGGTTTCCCTCTCGCTTTCCCCCAAGGTCGAGGACCCCGGTTTCCGCACCCACACCTTTGACCAGATCGCCGAGGGCTACTACCTCCAGATCAAGGGCCTGCTGGAGGGCGGGGTGGACCTACTGCTGGCCGAGACCACCTTCGACACCCTCACCCTCAAGGCCTGCATGTGGGCCGTGCAGCGCTACGCCGAGGAGCACGCCGTCAAGGTACCCCTGATGATTTCGGCCACCTTTGCCGACCAGAGCGGCCGTATCCTCTCGGGCCAGACGCTCGAAGCCTTCTGGAATTCGGTGGAGCACGTAGAGCTGATTAGCGTGGGTGTCAATTGCGCCCTGGGCCCCGAGGCCATGCGCCCCTACGTCGAAGAACTCTCAGGCCTGGCCCCGGTGTACACCAGCTGTTATCCCAACGCCGGCCTGCCCAACGAATTCGGCGGTTTCGACGAAACCCCCGAGCAGGTGGCCGCGGTGCTGGGCGAGTTCGCCGCTCAGGGTTGGCTCAACATCGCCGGGGGCTGCTGCGGCACCACCCCTGAGCATATCCACGCCATCGGCCGGGCCATCGCCGGCCGCGAGCCGCGCCATCCGCCCGCCCCGCGCACGTTGTCGCATTACAGCGGGCTGGAGCCGCTGACCCTCCGCCCAGACTCCAACTTCATCCTCATCGGCGAGCGCACCAACATCACCGGCTCCCAGCGTTTTGCCCGGCTGATCCGCAAGGGAGATTACGAGGCCGCCGCCGAGGTGGCCCGCCAGCAGGTGGAAGGCGGGGCCAATATCCTCGATGTCAACATGGACGAGGGCCTGCTCGACTCGCAGGCGGCGATGACCGCCTTCCTCAACCGCATCGCCACCGAGCCCGAAATCGCCCGCATCCCGGTCATGATCGACAGCTCGGATTTCAGGGTGATCGAAGCTGGCCTCAAGTGTGTCCAGGGCAAGTCTATCGTCAACTCCATCAGCCTCAAGGAGGGGGAGGAGAGTTTCCTGCGCCAGGCCCGCACCATCCGCCGCTACGGGGCGGCCGTGGTGGTGATGGCCTTCGACGAAGAGGGCCAGGCCACTTCGGTGGAGCGGCGCTTGGCGATCTGCGAGCGGGCCTGCCGCCTGCTCACCGAAAAGGTGGGCATGGACTGGTCCGACATCATCTTCGACCCCAATGTGCTGGCCGTGGCCACCGGCATGGAGGAGCACAACGACTACGCCCTCACCTACATCGAGGCCATCCGCGCCATCAAGGAGCGCTTCCCCCTCATCAAGACCAGCGGCGGGATCAGCAATCTCTCCTTTGCCTTCCGCGGCAACGAGCCGGTGCGGCGGGCTATGCACGCCTCCTTCCTCTACCACGCCATCCGCGCCGGCCTCGACATGGGCATTGTCAACGCCGGTCAGCTGGCCCTCTATGAGGAGATCCCCCCCGACCTGCTGGAGCGGGCGGAGGACGTGCTCTTCAACCGCCGGCCCGATGCCACCGAGCGGTTGGTGCAATTCGCCGAAACAGTACAAGCCCAGGGAGAATTCCAGCCGCAGGACGCAGCCTGGCGCGCCGGCACCGTGGACGAGCGCCTGCAATACGCCCTGATCAACGGCAAGATCGAACACCTCGAAGCGGACCTACAGGAAGCGCTGGGGGTCTATCCCACCCCCCTCTCCCTCATCGAGGGGCCCTTGATGGCCGGCATGAACGTAGTCGGCGAACTCTTTGGAGCGGGCAAGATGTTTCTGCCCCAGGTGGTCAAGACCGCCAGGGTGATGAAAACCGCGGTGGCCTATCTGGAGCCGCTGATGGAGAAGGGCCCACGGGGGCGCGGCGGCCGGGGAAAGATCGTCATGGCCACCGTCAAGGGAGATGTACACGATATCGGCAAAAACATCGTCGGCGTGGTGCTGCGCTGCAACAACTACGAGGTCATCGACCTGGGGGTGATGGTGCCGGCCGAGAAGATCCTCACCACCGCCCGCGCCGAGCAGGCCGACCTGATTGGGCTGAGCGGCCTGATCACCCCCTCGCTAGAGGAGATGGTCCACGTGGCCAGGGAGATGGAGCGCCAGGGCTTCACCATCCCCCTGCTCATCGGCGGGGCCACCACCAGCAAGAAACACACGGCCGTCAAGATCGCCCCGGCCTACAGCCACCCCACCCTGCATGTGCTCGACGCCTCGCGCGCCCCCGGGGTGGTGGGCAACCTGCTCAATAGACAGACCTGCACCGCCCTGACCGAAGCCAACCACCAGGAGCAGGAGCGCTTGCGCCTCGCCTTTCTGGAGGGCCGGGAGGAGAAGCCGCTGCTGACCTATGCCGAAGCCCAGGCCCGCAAGCCGGCCCTGCGGTGGGCGGCGGACACCCTTGGCAAGCCCGAGTTCCTGGGTCTGCGCCAGTTGCCCAATTTCCCCATGGAAGAATTGGTCCCCTACATCGACTGGTCCCCCTTCTTCCATGTCTGGGAATTGCGCGGTTCTTATCCCCGCATCCTGACAGATCCGGTGGTGGGCCAGGAGGCACAGCAACTCTTTGCCGACGCCCAAGCGATGCTGGAGCAGCTGATCCGCGAGCAGTGGCTCGGCGCCGAGGGGGTGTACGGCTTCTTCCCCGCCAATGCCGTCGGCGACGATCTGGCCCTGTACACCGACCAGACCCGCCAGCGCGAGCGCCTGCGTTTCCATACCCTGCGGCAGCAGGCGCGCAAACGCGAGGACCAGTACCTGGCCCTGGCCGATTTTGTCGCCCCCGCGCAGAGCGGCATCGAGGATTATATCGGCGGGTTTGCGGTCACCACGGGTATTGGCATCGAGGAGCATGTGCGCCGCTTCGAGCAGGCCCACGACGACTACCGCGCCATCCTGCTCAAGGCCCTGGCCGACCGCCTGGCCGAGGCCTTTGCCGAGCGGGTTCACGAAATCGCCCGTCGCCAGTGGTACAGCCGGGACGAGGGCCTGCCCAAGGCAGAGCTGATCCGCGAGCGCTACCGCGGGATCCGCCCGGCCCCCGGGTACCCGGCCTGTCCCGACCACACCGAAAAGGGCCTGCTCTTCGAGTTGCTGGAGGTCGAAACGCGCACCGCCATCCGCCTCACCGCGTCCTTTGCCATGCTGCCGGCCGCTGCGGTGTCCGGCTTCTACTTTGGCCATGCCCAGGCCCGCTACTTTGCCGTGGGCCGGCTGGGCCGCGACCAGGTGGAGGACTACGCCCGACGCAAGGACTGGTCCCTGGCCGAAGCCGAGCGCTGGCTGGGGCCGAATCTGGGGTACGTGCCGGCGTCCTAGACCCGCGACACCATTTAGATGGTGTCGCGAGGGGGCGGAGCGGTGCGGTAGATCATCATATTTGGCGCAGCAGCAACTGATCGCGCCGCGCTGACACCTGGACCACCTCCACCTGCAACCGGTCACCCGGTTCCCCCCGGCGCTCCCGGTTGCCCGGCAGGAAGGTCCGCACCTGGCAACCTTCCACCTCGATCACCTAGCCAGCTGCCGGCCTTTCGAGGATCACTGCCTCCACTTCCTGCCCCACCCGGTCCTCCAGGTATTTCAAACCCCAGTACCGCCTGGCCGCCTGGGTGACGCGTGCGGCCACCTCCCGCGGCCAGGTGCCCTCCGCCAACACCCGTTCAAGCCGGTGTCACTGCGACCCGTCCCTCCCTGACCCGCAGCCCAGCCGAAAAGGCGGCCAGCGGCCCGTGCAGATGGGCCCCCTGCATCAATCGGGCCGCCTCACTCGCCCTGGCGCTTTGCGCCCCAAAGAGCGCGGCCTCCTCCAGCAGCGCCATGATTTGGCAGCGTGGGCCGGCCTTTCCACACCTCGGCCCTCCATCACCTGACGCAACCAGCCGGCCCCCTCCTGGGGGCACGCGGCAAGCGCGAGGTGGAGACCTACGACGGGTCGATCTACATCGACGACTTGGAGGCCGACGACGCCCAGGCCCAACGGATCTTCGAGGAGGAGGTCCAGAGCGGTCAGCAGTACGGGTACCGCAACTTCAAGATCAAGGTGGGCCGGGGCGCCCGCTGGATGCCCGCAGCCCAGGGCTTGGCGCGGGATATCCTGGTGGTGAACACCGTGCGCCAGGCCGCCGGCCCTCAGGCCAAGGTGCTCATCGACGCCAATATGGGCAATACCCTCAACAGCGCCCAGGAGTTGCTGGCCGGCTGCGCCTCGGCGGGGATCTACTGGTCCGAGGAGCCCTTTGCCGAAGACCGCCCCCTGAACCAGGCCCTCAAAAATTTCATCCGGGAGCGAGGGTATGACACACTGGTGGCCGACGGGGAATTCGCGCCCCTGCCCTATTTCTTCGCCCTGGTCGAGGAGGGGTTGATCGACGTGGTGCAGCACGATTTCCGCGGTGCCGGCCTCACCTGGTGGCGGGCCAGCGCCGCCCGCCTAGAAAAGGGTCCGGCCCGTTGCGCCCCCCATTGCTGGGGCAGCTATATCGAGCGCTTTCACCACGCCCACTTCGCCGCCTCCATCCCCAACTATGCCCTGCTCGAAGCGGCCCCGGCCCAGATGCCCGGCCCCATCGAAGAAGGCTGGGCATTGCGCGACGGTTTTCCCCAGGTCCCCGACACCCCCGGGGCCGGCTTCGACGTGGACCGCGCGCTCTTTCAGCAGGAGGACAGTTTCACCCTCAGCGTTTGAGCCACTCCGGCAACTCGATGGCCGCCGAGATCTGCCAGGCCCGCAGGTAGAGCCCGGCTGTGAACCCCGCCGCCACCCGCGCTCGCTCCTCGGCAAAGGCCCGCACCTGGGGCGACTCCAGGTTGTCCAGCTCCCCTTCCAGGGCGTACACCGAATCCACCAGCGCGTTGCTGGCCCGCAACTGGGCGAGGATAGCGGGCATCAGACTGTCGGCCGCCGCCGGCGTCAGCCCCTTGGCCAGTTCCTGGGGATCGAGCTTCAGCTTCTCGGGCAGGGCGTCCACCTTCTCGTGGATGCCGCTGCGCGGGGACTTGCCGTCTGCCCCGGCCCGGCCGTCGTAGTGGAGGGTGGCGTGCAGGGGCTGGCACAAGTCCTCGGCGTAGTGGCCCAGAGATGCGGCCGTGAGCAGGCACTGGGCCTGTACCAGGGTGTTCTCGGGCCAGCGGCGGTGTTGGGCAAAGGCCAGGGCCAGCTTCTCAGTCCATTCGGCCACGGCATAGGGGACGGTCCCCACCTGGGAGGGGTCCTGGCCGGCGGCGACACACAACTTGATAAACTCGTACCTGTGCTCAGGCAAGGGCCGGCCGGCGAGCATTTCGAGGTCGAGGAAATGCTCGCCACGGCTGGCACTGCGCAGATGGGGCAGGGCGGGGATTCGCTCTGCATCCAGTTCGGTAGTGGAGTGGGCCATCGCCTCTCCTCCTTGACGGAAGAACTCCGGCATTTCTGCCGGCAAGACCTGTACCGCCGCCCGGGTGATCAAGGCATGGCCCCCTGCCCACCAGCCCCAGGCAGGCACCCCGCAAACCAGCAGGACCAGGCCTGCCAGCCCTGCTAGCCTAGCTGAACGGATAAACCACTGTGCTGCCATAGTCGCTCCTTTTTTTCGGTTGACACTGCTCGCTGGCCCTATATGTTAAGGAGATCCATTCTTTAAACCAACTTTAAGGAGGTGCCCCATGGCCATTCGCCTCGGCGACGAAGCCCCCGATTTCTCCGCCCAAACGACTGAGGGTCAGATTAATTTTCACCAGTGGATCGGCGACCAATGGGCCGTGCTCTTCTCCCATCCCGCCGACTTTACCCCGGTTTGCACCACCGAACTGGGGACGGTAGCCAAACTGAAGCCAGAATTCGACAAACGCGGGGTGAAGGTCATCGGCCTGAGCGTCGATGCAGTGGATTCGCACCAGAGTTGGATCAAGGACATCAACGAGACCCAGCAGACCACCGTCAACTTCCCCATCATCGCCGACTCAGATAAGCAGGTGGCCAATCTCTACGACATGATCCACCCCAACGCCCTCAACAACCTGACGGTGCGTTCGGTCTTCGTCGTCGGCCCCGACAAGAAAGTCAAATTGTCCCTCACCTACCCCGCTTCCACCGGCCGCAATTTTGACGAACTGCTGCGGGTGATCGACTCGCTGCAGCTGACCGCCAAGTACAGCGTGGCCACGCCGGCCAACTGGAAGGACGGGGAGGACTGCATCATCTCCCCCAGCGTTTCAGACGCCGACGCCGACCAGCGTTTTCCCAAGGGCTACCAGCGGATCAAGCCCTACCTGCGGGTCACCCCGCAGCCCAACAAGTAGGCGGGTCCCAACCTCAGTCAAAGGACCAGGCGGTGTGCGCACCGCCTGGTTTTTCTATTTTCTAGGGAGACCGGAAAGGAGGGAGGAAGATGGCCCGTCAGAAAAAACTCCGCTGCGCGATCTTAGGCATGGCCCACGACCATGTGTGGAGCTTGGTGAAACACTCGCCCGAGACCGCTGAGTTGGTAGCTGCAGCCGACCCCGACGCGGCGCTGCGCGACCGTTTTGCCAAACAGACCGGCTGCCAGCGGCTCTTTGAGGACTACGAGCAGTTGCTCGAAGAAACCAGGCCAGACGCGGCGATGATCTTCACCGCCAACGCGCACCACGCCGACCTGGTGGAGCTGTGCGCTGCCCGCGGCATTCACACCCTGGTCGAAAAACCCATGGCCGCCACCCTGGAGCAGGCCGACCGCATGTTGCTGGCGGCGCGCCGGGCCCGCACCCGTTTGATGGTCAACTGGCCCACCGCCTGGTCCCCCACCGTCCGCACGGCCCTGCGCCTGGTGCGCGAGGGACGCATCGGCCAGGTGTGGCAGCTCACCTGGCGGGGCGGCCACGCCGGCCCGGACGAGATCGGCTGCTCACCCCAGTTCCGCAGCATCCTCTTCGACAAAGAACTCAACGGCGCCGGGGCCTTTGCCGATTACAGCGGATACGGGGCCAGCCTCTGCCTGCTCTTTCTGGGAGGACCGCCCAACAGCGTGATGGGCATGGCCGGCCGCCTGCTCAAGACCCACCTGCCAGTAGACGACAACGGCATCCTGCTCCTGCGCTATCCCCATGCCCTGTGCCGGCTGGAGATGACCTGGACCGAGGCGGTATCTGGGCGACCGGCCCACGACACCGTGGTCTACGGCACCGAAGGCACGCTGGTGATCGGCGCCGAGGTCTGGCTCTACACCCGCAAGAAACCCGAAGGCAGCTGCGTACCGCTGGACGATCTGCCCAAAGGAGAGCGCGATCCCTTCGAGTACTTTGTCCGCTGCATCCACAAGGGGGAGGATCCCCAGGGCCAGACCAATCCGGACCTGGGACGGGCAGCCCAGGAGATCATGGAGGCCGGCCTGCGCTCGGCCACCTCCGGCCGGGAGATCGCCCTGCCCATCGAGGACCATCTGTTCCGCTGAGTCCTGCACCTTGGAAGATTCGGGAGGCCCTATGCCGGTCCTGAAAAAAAAGCTCCCCCGCCTGGAGACCCTGGACGAGGCCCAGCTGACGCAGTTTCGGGAAGAGGGTTACCTGGCCTTTGAAGAGGTGCTCACACCCGAGGAGGTCAGGGCCGCCAGGGACGCCTTGACCGAACTGACCCTCGGTCTCATCGAGGCTGCCCGCCAGGGCAAGGCAGAAGTCGTCCCGTCTAGCCCCAACTCCACCCAGAACTACTCCGGGGCGCGTATCCAAAAGCCCGGCAGCCCGTTTTTTGTCCATTTTGAGCCGGGCGTAGACCCCCTGGCGCTGGACCCGGCCGAGGCCGAACTGAAGATCCGCAAATTACACGGCTACCATCAGGAGCATCCCCTCTTCGAGACGCTGGTCCAGCACCCGAGGGTCAAGGGTGTCGTGCAGACCCTGCTGGGAGAGGAGGCGATCCTCTTCGGGGAGATGGCCCTTTCCAAACCGCCCTTCATCGGCTCGGAGAAACCCTGGCACCAGGACAACGCCTATTTCGTCTACGCGCCGCTGACCTCCGTCGTCACCGCCTGGGTGGCGCTGGACGATGCGACGGTGGAGAACGGCTGTATGTACACCCTCCCCGGCGGGCACCGGGTCGGCGCGCTCAAACATGTACACGGCATCGACTGCCAGATCGCGGCAGGGCGGCTGGACCTGAGCCAGAGCGTGCCGGTGGAACTGCGGGCCGGAGGGGCGATGTTTTTCTCCGGGATGCTGCCGCACCAGACCCCGCCCAACCGGGGGCCGCTGCGGCGGCGCGCCCTCCAGTTCCAGTACCGCGGCGTACACACCCGGGCCCTGACCAAGGAAGAGTACAGCCGCGTCTTTGTGGAGGCAGACGGGACCCCGGCCTCCTGCGCCATAGCCGAGCGGATCGTGGGATGAGGCAGCACCTAACCCAGGACCGCTAACTCAACCGCAGGTGCCGTCCTTGCGCTGGTGCAGCCAGAGGCGATTGCCGTCCGGATCAGCGATCTGGGCCATGTGACACACCGGCGTGTCGTGCGGGCCATCCAGTATCGCGACCCCCTTGGCCTTCAAATCCTCCAGACTGGCCTGCATATCCTCCACGGCCAGGGCCACCGTACCCCCGCCCTGGTACCCTGGCTGGGGCGGGGTACCCCAGGGTGGCCCGATGAGGGCCAGCGTCATCGCACCTACAGAAAACTCGACCCACCTCCCCTCGTGGTTCATCTCCACTTTCAGCCCCAGAATATCGCGGTAAAACGCCAGGGCCTTGTCCATGTTGGCGACCCCGTAACTGACGAAATCCACGGCTCTGACCTTCATCGCAAATGCTCCTCGTTAGATGGTTTGTTGGGGTAAATGCTCGTTTGCGTGCCCCCGGCTGTCTTCAGGACCAGCAGGCCAGGATCAAACCCATGGCCAGCAGGGAGACGAGCTGGTACGCGCCGTTGATGCCGAACAGTTTCCAACTCTTGCGCTCAAAGGCCACCCCGTTGAGCAGCAGCGGCACGATGAAACCGATCCAGGTGAAAAAGGCGGCGAGAAAACCGTACTGTGAATCCGCCAGATCCTGCCCGGCATGCCAGGACGAGGGCCGCCAAACCGCCACTTGGTGGGCGAGCACATAGGCCATCAGCAACGCACCAAGCAGATTTAATAGCGAACCCTTGATGATCTCCGCCTGCGAGGGCCGCATCCCATCTGGAAACCCCAACGCCCTGGCCTTGCCGAAGAGCGGGCCGTACCACAAACTGCCGATCGCAAAGCTGGCGGCCACACTGCCGGCAATCGCCAGCCAGCTCAGCTGGATATCGGGCTGCATATTCCCTCCTGGGTGATGACGGCAGGTTATCTCGAACCCCTGCCTGACACTTGGCGTGCTTCCCCCCATTAGATCGCTACCCAACCACTATCCCTTCAACGCGCACCGCAACGCGGCCCGCGCCCCAACAGGCCGGGTCTCTTCGACCAACACCTCATTACATCCGTGAAAAGCGGCGAAAGCGTGCAGCTTGCGAGCCAGCGCCCGCCAGAAGGCCTCGTCGGGCTTGAATCCCGATTCGAGGACGAGCTTTTTCACCCTGAACAAGCCTTCCCGGCGCTCGGCCTTGGGGTCGAGGCGACCCACCAGTTCGTCGCCCCACAGGATGGGCAGGGTGAAGTACCCGTATTTCCGTTTGGGGCCGGGGGTGTAACATTCGATGCGGTACTCGAAGTCGAAAAATTGCTCCGCACGCCGGCGGTCGATGACCAGGTTGTCGAAGGGCGAGAGCAGGTGGAGCTGCCGGCGGCGCGGCCGGGGCGCACTCAGCAGGGGCTTCCAGGCATAAAGGGCTTCTTTTTCCAGCCCCTCCACCTGGACTATGACTGCCTCGCCAGCCTCGACCAACTCCGCCAGGGCCTTGCCGACCCTGGGCGTCTGACTGAGCCCCCCATCCTTTTGTTTCTCGGTGATCAATCCGTGACTTTGAAGTGCCCGGCGGGCGACGAAGCGGGCGCTCTCCTCGGGCCGCGGCATCGAGGTGTCCAGACCGGAGGGCAGCACCCTTTCGCTCAGGTCGTAGAGGCGGTGGAAATTGCGCCGACCGCTGATCATCAACTTGCCGGTCCAGAACAGGTACTCCAGCGCCCTTTTGGCCGGCTTCCAGTCCCACCAAGGACCCCGCTGATCGCCGCTATGCTCGAAGTCGCCAGTGCCCAGCGGGCCCTCAGCGGTGATACGCGCCAGCACTTTTTTGGCCAGGGCGCGGTTCTCGGCCAGCCAGTGCCGGGCCCGGTGTTCTTCGGCGTAGTATTTGATCTTGGGGAGGTAGTACCGGAAATCCCGCATGGGCAGGTACGCCGCGGCATGGGCCCAGTACTCGAAGACCCGCCGCTCCCGGCTGAGCAGGTCGTCGAGATGGGTGACCTGGTACCTGGGATGGCGCGTCCAGATCACGTGGTGATGGGCCCGCTCGATCACCGCAATGGTGTCGATCTGCACGTACCCCAGGCGCTCGACCACATGGGCCGCTCCTTCAGCGCCGGCTGGCAGCTGCCAATTGCCGTCCAATCCCTGGGCGCAGACCAGCAGCCGGCGCGCCTCGGCACGCGATAACCGCAGCGGCCCGTTCATGGGACCAACCTCGGCAGCAGCGGCCCCGGTACCCGCGGCCGGCCCACCATCTGGGGCAGATACCGGTCGAAGAGCCAGACCACTGGCAGGCACACCGCCAGGGAGGCGATGGTGACAGCGGTACACCCAACCAGGACGATCCAAGGGTTGGAGGGCAGGCCCAGGGCATGTACCATGGGCATATTGAGGAAGTCGAAGAAGATCCCGTTCAACCCCATGAGCACCAGCGAGTGGCGACCGATGTACTGGACGATAGGCCAGGCCGGTAATAGGCGGCCCAGGCCGATCACCGCCAGGCAGCCCGCCACCACCGTGACCGTGAAGTACAGGAGATCGCCGTGTTGAGACAGATTGATCAACACTACCGGCTTGATGATCCTGGAGCCGGGGTTCAGGTCGAAGGTGAACCACAACACCGCAGTGGCCACCAGGAACAGGGGCCATCCGGACCACTTCCCTCCACCCCACTCAAGCACCCGACTATAGCGCAAAAGATACCCCGATAGGAAAAAGGCATAGAGAAAGATGCTCTCGCGGGCGAACCAGATATCCTTGCCCCACCCCTCCATGCCCTGGGTGGCCAACCAGCCAATGGCAAAGAAAAGCGGGATGGCCAGGGCAATACGACCGCTACCGGGCAGAACCCGGACCACTATATAGTGGTAAAATTCGAGAGTGAAGAGGCAGACCAGGAACCACACCGGCACATTGAACTCGGTGTACCCTTTCAGGGTCATCAGCGCTTTGCGACCCCACTCCCCGAGGGGCGAGTCCTCGTCCTGAAAGTATTCGGGGTAGAGCACCCGAAAGAGCAGACCGATATGGAAACGCCGCGCCTCATCGGGGGTTGAGCCCGCCAAACCCGCTGCTACTCGCTCCTGGTCCTTGGCCGGCAACTTGATGCCCGCCAGATCCGCCGCCGCAAAAAGATCGGGCCGGCCC
>CAMAVQ010000099.1 GCA_945861755.1 Gemmatimonas phototrophica | reverse complement strand
CCGGCGGCGGCCAGGTTGCGGATGAAGGTGATGAACTCCTCGATCTTCTGGTCGCGTCCGGGCAGGTTGAGGGTCACTTCCTCGATGTTGTGGACGCTGTGGTTGGCCACCCGGTAGATCTGAATGCCGTAGGGAGCGAAGCGCTCGTTGCACTGCCTGTAAAAGGCGGCGGTCTGCTGTTCCTGGTGCTCGGGGATGAGCATGGCCCAGGCGACCCCCACCTGCTGCAGGAATTCCAGGTCCTCGTCGCTGGCCCCCGAAGAGACATAGGTGCCGATCTGGATGCCGGGATGGGCGGAGCGGAAGCCGGGCACGGCGCGCAAGGCGTGGGACGGGGCTGCAGTGGTGGTCATGGGGCCTCTATTTGTAATGGGTGGTGTGCAAGATATTTCTCCGGGGATGGTGGCGCAATAGGGGGGTGGGCTGGAGGCGGGTTGCGCGGGCAGATATATTCAGGGCATGTCATCCGCTCTGCTCGCCCAGTTGGCGGCACTGTGCCGGGCTCATCCGCTGGAACCCAAGGTGGTTTTTGTGCCTTCGGTCCAGGCAGCGCATAATCTGGGAGCTGCCCTAGCTGCCAGAGGGCCGGCTTGGGCCAATCTCAGACTGGTGACCCCGGTCGAATGGGCTGAGTACTGGGCCGGCCCCTCGCTGCAGGCCGCCGGGTGGTGTCCCCTGAGCCAGGACGAGGAATTCTTTCTGGTCTGGGAGGCGTTGGCTTTAGCCGGCCGGGCACGGGCCCTGGGCAGTGCAGACCGGCCTTCCCCTGGGCTAGCCCGAAGTCTGGTACTTACCCTGCGCACCTTGCGCCTCAACGGGGTGAGCCCCGAGGGGTTGGCAGCCCTGGACCCGGCCGCGGAACGCCTGCAAACCCTGGCCAGCCTATATTAGTGAGTACGGCGCAGCATTGGAGAAACGCCAGCGATACGATCAGGCGATTCTCTTCTCCAGAGCGCTAAAACAGTTCCGGCCATCCAGGGCGGTAGTCGGGGTCTGCGACGAACTGATGCTCCCGGAGCTTTCTTTCCGATTCATCCAATCGTGCATTGAAGTTAACGCATATCGTCTCGGTTGGCACACTTCGCTGGCAGAGCCGTCGGCACAGAGTGCGGGAGCACGATTCGCCGTTCTTCCGCAGCCTCCATTCCCCGAATCATGGCAAACTGCGCCGCCTCGGATCCAAACCTGCCAGGTCACCGGTGCCGAAGCGGAGGTGAGAAGTGTGCTCCGAATGGTGCTCCGCAACAAAGGCCCTATTGATCAGGTGGAACTGGTCTATACCGCAGAATAACCTTACTTGGGATTGATACACAGTCTGGCGGAGGAGTTTGACCTAGAAATAGATGCCGCACAAGGAGTTCCCGTGTATCTCAGCCAACCTGGCCAGGCTTTGTTGGGGTTTTACCGCTGGATAGGGTCCGGGTTTGATTCCATGGAGCTGGGCGAATTGTGCCGGGCGGGTCTGATACGGGCACTTCCCGAAATAGGGCCAGTGCAATGGCTGGCACCTTTCCTGAGACGGGCTCAGGCCCAGGTGGAAAACGTTGAGAGGGAGCACGAAGATATGCTCCCAACAAAAAGTGCTTTCATTGCCGACGCAGTGCTCCGGGCGCAGGGACTGTTGAGGAAATTAAAAGGGTTGGTGCCAGAAGGGGCGGAAGTCACCCTCAGCGCCCTGGCCGAGGCCAGTGTCAGGTTCCTGGAATATTGCGCCCTGCTCACTCGGGAGCACGATCGCCAGGCAATGGATTCCCTGGTCGCGCGATTGCGGGTTTTGGCGCTCGTGGAATCCACTGATACCCCATCCCGGCTGGCGCAGCGCCTGCTCGACCGGCTGGGAGCGCACCATTTCGGGGCCGCTGGTGCCAGGGAGGGGCATCTCTTGGTCAGCTCGCTGGAAAGCGCGGGTTACGCTGGGCGAAAGCACCTGTATATAATTGGAATGGACGACGGGGCATTCCCAGCCAAGACCAGCGAGGATCCCCTCCTGGGCGATCCGGAGCGCCTGCGCCTAGGCCTGCCTCTTCAGCGCAACCGGCCTGGGGAGCAGGCCTGGCAGTTGTCGCGACTACTCGCCGCCGCCGCAGAACATCTGACCCTGGTCACCAAGCGCTGTGAGCTGCAGGACGGACGAGAACTCAGCCCGGCACCCTTGATGCAGCGACTGGCGGAGCACGGCGAATTGAATGATATACCTTTGGTGTCCTGGGACCCCGAGGAAGCGCTAGACCAGGGGGAAGCATTGCTAGCGGGCTGCCTGGAGCAACTAGGGGCTGAGCAGGCGCAACGACTTTTTCCCTGGCTGGAGCAGGGGGAGAATGCATGCCGGGAACGTGAGCATGCTGAGTTGGGCCGTTTTTCCGGGTGGTTGGGCCAGTTGACCCCCGAACTGGGCATCAACAGAGGGCAGTTGCTCCGTTCGGCGTCCAGCCTCGAAGCCCTGATGCGCTGCCCATACAGCTATTTTTTGCGTTATGTCTTGGAGCTGGCACCACCGGCGGATCGCGAAGAGGACCCCAACCGCTGGCTCGACCCAGCAACCCTGGGGTCTGCGCTGCACACGCTTTTTTGTCGATTCATGTCCACCCTCAAGGAGCGGGGCGAGCAGCCTTCCATAGAAATACACGCCCCGCTGATGGAGGGGATGCTCCAGGAACTTGTGGCAGAATTGAGGGAGCGCACCCCGGTACGGCGGGAGTCGGCCTTTCGCGCGGATCTGCGGCGCATAAATGGAGCGCGGGGGCTTTTTCCATATCCAGAAGGAGAAGCAGTGTACCTACTGCGATTTTGCCGCCCTTTGTGCCGGTGAAGAGCGCCTGCCCGCTGATCTGGCCCCGGCCCTGCCTGACCAACCCGAGATTGCCGCTCTGCTCAGGCTGTGGGCCGATGGCTGAGACACTCCAGGACCAGGGGGCCCGCCAGGCGATTACCGACGATCTGCACCAGAACATGATGGTGCTGGCCGGGGCCGGGGCCGGCAAAACCCATGCGCTGGTGGGGCGAATGGCCGCCTGGATCTGCACGGGCCAGGGAGAGGCCGAGGACCTGGCGGCCATCACCTTCACCCGCAAAGCCGCCGGCGAGATGCGGGCGCGTTTTGCCGCCCGCCTGCACGAGGCCGCCGGCCAAGGCGACCAGGAGGCGGAGCGGGCGCGTCGCGCCCTGACCAAACTAGATCGCTGTTTCGTCGGTACCATCCACTCCTTCTGCGGCCAATTGCTGCGCGAACGGCCTCTGGAAGCCGGCCTGCCAGCGGACTTTGGCGAACTGGAAGCGCGCGAGGAGGGTCGCCTGCGCCGGGTGGCCTGGGATCGCTTCGTGCAGCAGGGCCATTTGCGGGGGGACCAGGGCTGGCGCCAGGTGGAGGAGATGACCCTGCAGGCCGGCCAGCCCGGGATGGTGCGGCTGATGAACCTCCACCAGGCCAAGGGACTGCAGGCCAGGGTGGTGTGCCTGGCCGATCCCTGTGACACCAGCGCCGGGCGACACCAGGTGGAGTTCCACGTCAGCCGCACCGGGCCCCGGCCCTTTCTCTCCATGCGAGTCACGCGACCGCGAGGACCCCACGCAATGGAGGTGATCGGCGAGCCGGCCGGCTGGGAGGAAGACGCCCGGGAGGAGGATCGTTTCCTGGGGGCCGAGGAGTTGCGCCTGCTCTACGTGGCGGCTACCCGCGCCTGCGACCTGTTGGTGGTGTCCTGCTATGAGGGCAAAACCGACGCCGGTCCCTGGGCAGCGCTGTACCCGGCGCTGGAGCAGGTTCCCCCCTTGCCCAATTACGACCCACCGCGCCCTGCCCGGGCCCCGAGCGCGACCTGGGACTTGGCCGCCCTGGCACGCCAACGCCAAGAACGCCGGGCGAGCGTGCAGCAACCCTCCTACCAGATTCCGCCCCGCCTGGGGGAGGGGACCGGGTACGGGGCCCTGGTCCACCGCGTCCTGGGGGCAGCGGTGGAGGGACGCCTGCCAGACGATCCGGGGGTCTATCTAGAGTTTATGTTGGAAGAAGCGGGCCTGCCCCGGAGTTGGCGACTAAAATTGGAACAGGTGTTACAAACATTTCGCACTTCGGCGCTGTGGGCCCAGGTACAGGCCGCAGCCGCGGTCCACACCCAGGTCGAGTTTGCCGCTCCGGCCGGACCTGACCTCGGGGTGCGCGGGGTCATCGATCTGATTTTCCGGGTTGCCGGCGGCTGGAAGATGGTGGACTACCAGAGTGAAACCACAGCAGTTGGGGCAGTGCTGGAGGCCGGCGTGAGGGTCTGGCAGGAGTTGGCCGGAGAGTTGGTGGTGGAACGAGGGGTGTGGCACACCGAAACAGGTGTTTGGCAGGAATTTTGAAACGATACCGACAGGCTGGCTGGGGGGCGGGCAGTGGAGGTGTCAGCGGAGATCCTGCTTGAGGTTGGAAAAATCGTAGCGGGGTTTCCAGTTGAGGCGGCGGTAGGTGTGTTCCATGTCGGCGTGTTGGGCGGCCATCGGGGTGCTCAGGGCCCAGAAAATTTCGTAGCCCAGGTCGGGCAGCAGCAGCGCCAGGCGGGCGATCTCGCCGATGTCGCGGCGGTCGACGAACTGCCAGTTGGCCTCCTCGGCCTGGCGGCCGTACTTGTCGCGGGCGGTGTGCATGTCGGTGATGTACGCCGGCCGGATGGCGGCCACGCCGATGCCGAATTCCCAGTGGTACTGCTGGGCGATGATCTCCTGGCAGATCTTGGTCTGGCTGTAGATGCCCTCGCCGCGCAGGGGCAGGTCGCGGGTGAGGAAGTCGCCCCGCTGCTGGTAGTAGTGCACCACGCCGATGCTGGAGATGAGCGCCACTCTCTTGATGCCGTGGGTGGCCGCGGCGAAGAAGAGGTTGGCCGTGCCCAGGACATTGGCCTGGTAGGAAAGCGCCGTCGTCTCATAGGCGCCGGCTTGCCGCGAGGCCATGTGGGCGATGACCAGGGCATCCACACCCTCCATTGCCCGCTGCACGGCGTCGAGACCAGCGACACTGCCTATCACCTTTTCGTGGGACGTCTCGAAATCTACGGTGTCCATCAGCCGCAGGTCGCACTGGCCCTCGAAGGGGAGGACCAGGCCCTGCCCGAGGTACCCGGCGGCGCCGGTGATCAGGATCTTCATATCGTCTCCTAATTCAGGTAGGGATCTGATGCCGGTTGAGCTGCTGCCAGATCTGGCCCAGCAGGCGTTCGACCCCGGCGCGCTCGAAAGGTTTGGGGAAGGCGAGGTCCACGCCCTGCAGCTGGTCGGTGGCAGGGTCCCGCTGCTGCCAGCCAGTCATCATCACCACCACCGTGCCAGGGGCGCGCCGCGCCGCCGCGACGACTTCTAGTCCCGAGGTCAGCGGCATGACCAAGTCGGTAATCACCGCGTCATAGGTCTGGCGCTCCAGGGCCTGAAGGCCTTCCTGCCCGCCGCAGGCCGTGTCCACCTGGTGGCCCACCAGCAGGGCCACCAGCAGTTCGAGGACCAGGGGTTCGTCGTCTACCACCAGCAGGCGCAGCGGCCGGCCTGGGCAGGTACTTCCTCCTCGGCAGAAGCAGCCGGCGCCGGGGTGGCCAGCGGCACCCGGATGGCCAGGGTGGTGCCCTGGCCCAGCTCGCTGTCCAGGTCTACCTGTCCCCCCATGCCCTGCACCAGGCCCCACACTGTGCTCAACCCCAGCCCCGTGCCCCGCTCCGGGTCCTTGGTGGTGAAGAAGGGATTGTCCAGCACCAGGACGTAGGCCTTCATGTCGGCGTGCATCTCGCAGTGGATCACCACCACTGCCGGCCCGGTGAAGGTTTGGCTGGCGGAGCCGCCCTGACCGAAGCGCCCCAGGTCGAAGCGTTCACCGCCAGCCACCGAAAAGACATTGTGGTAGAAGTTGTCCTGGTTGGGGAATTCCACCGTGGTGCCCACCAGCACTGGCAGCACGCGCGGGATGAACTGCTGGCCGTGCTGGGCCATCACCAGCGGACGGGCGGGCGGGGGGATACTGCTGGGTGAGGGTCTCGCCCTGGAGCAGCACTACCACTTCTCCAAAGGCCGCGGTGTCGGCAGCCTCACCCCGGGCCGAACGGTAGGGGCCCAGGTAGTAGCGGGGGGGGACCTTGGACTTGGCCGCTGGCTTAAAGGCCACGGTGCCGGTCACGGTGCCGGCGCCGGGCTGAGGATCAGATGCGCCAGGCCGAGCCGGGCGGCCAGCTGCCGGCCGTCGTTGTTGTCGCTCGGACTGGAGCGCGGATCGGACAGGGTGCCCTGGGTGAGGGCCACCAGGTACTCGAAACGCCAAAGCGAGCCGAGGGCCTCTGCCCCAAAATCCCAGCAGGGATCGTAGATCATGGGCAGGCCGGCGAAAAGCTGGGAAGAGCCCCCGCCCTTGAAACCGGTGAAACCCAGGGAAACCTGCCCCTGGCCGCGGTGGGCCAGCAGATCGGCGCTGTCAGCGGGCAGCTGATTCGAGCGCAAGGAGGTGAAGTAGTGGTACATCAGCGGCAGGCCGACCAGCGGATTTTTGTCCTGATAGGCGCGCGGGCCAAAGGCGCCAAAGGGGGTGGGCAGCTTGCCGGCCTGCAGGTGCAGATCGGCCCGGGGGCGGCTGAAGACGGTGTAGCGCAGGTAGGAATTGAGATAGGTGGACAGGCTCTGGTTGGCCCGGCTCGAAGGGTCGATGAGCAACTGGTTGAAGAGGGTCAACTGCGGGGCAAAGACCACATCGCCGAACAAGGTCAGCGCCAGGTTGGAGAAGGGGCTGTCTCCCCGCCGCAGCTTGTTGTGTTCCAGGCCCTCCCGGTCAGCCAGGTTGAGGTTGAGGGTGGTGAGGGCGCTGAACTGCCGCACCGGTCCCGGCTGGCTGACGGCTGCCTGCAACCCTACCAGGCCGGACCAGAACATCCCCCAGCACCAACCCTTCATGGACGGGCTCCTCGAGCATGGAAGAAACCAAAGATATCTGTAACTATAGCTCGACGGGTGGCGCGATCAAAGCGAGAGAAAAGCAGGGGACCCTTTGGTGCGGGGAGTGGGACTCAGCCGGCCATAGCCAAAAAATAATGGTGCACGGTCAGGTCGGCGGTCAACTCGGGATGGAAGGAGGCCACCAGGATGGAATCCTGGCGGGCCAGCACACAGTCGCCCCGGCAGAAGGCCAGGGCCTTGACCCGGGGGCCGAGGCGGCGGATGCGGGGGGCGCGAATAAAAACCATCGCCAAGGGCCGTTCCCGCCGGCCCCTGCCAAAGGTGCCCATGCCCTCGAAGCTCTCCCGCTGGCGGCCGTAGCTGTTGCGCTCGACCGTGGCGTCGATCAGGCCCAGGGTTTTTTGAGGAGGGTTGAGCACCTCGCGGGCCAGCAGGATCATGCCGGCGCAGGTGCCGAGCATGGCGTTGCCGGCCCCGGCGAAAGCCCGCAGAGACTCCCACCAGTCACCGGCATCCATCAGCTTGATCAGCGCCGTGCTCTCGCCGCCCGGGATGACCAGCCCCTGCACCCGACGCAACTGGTCGATCTTCTTGACCACCTGCACCCGGGCACCGGCCTCTTCGAGCATACGACCGTGGGCCTGGTAATCTCCCTGCAGTCCCAGGACGCCGATCAGCGGTTTACCAGCCACGGGTCTGTAGCAGCTGTTCCTCGGGAATGGTGTGGATGTCGATGCCCACCATGGCCTCGCCCAGGTTCTCGGAGACCCGGATGAGCACCTTCGGGTCCTCGTAGTGGGTGGTGGCCTGGACAATGGCCTTGGCCCGCTGCTCCGGGTCACCGGACTTGAAGATGCCCGAGCCGACGAAGACCGCCTCGGCACCCAGCTGCATCATCAGGGCGGCGTCGGCCGGGGTGGCGATCCCGCCGGCGGCGAAGTTGGGCACCGGCAGCTTGCCGGTCTGGGCCACCAGGCGGACCAGCTCATAGGGCGCGCCCAGGTCCTTGGCGGCGCTCATCAGCTGTTCTGGGCTGAGGGTGGTGAGCCGACGCATCTCGTCGTTGACGCAACGCATGTGGCGCACCGCCTCGACGATGTTGCCAGATCCGGCCTCACCCTTGGTGCGGATCATCGCCGCTCCCTCGCCGATGCGGCGCAGGGCCTCGCCCAGGTTGCGGCAGCCGCAGACAAAGGGCACGCTGAAGGCGAACTTGTCGACGTGGAAGGTCTCGTCGGCCGGGGTGAGCACTTCGCTCTCGTCGACGTAGTCCACACCCAGGGCCTGGAGCATCTGGGCCTCGACAAAGTGGCCGATACGCACCTTGGCCATCACCGGGATGCTCACCACTTTCATGATCTCGCGGATCTTCTCGATGGAGGCCATGCGGGCGACGCCGCCGTGTTTGCGGATATCGGCGGGTACCCGTTCCAGCGCCATCACGGCCACCGCGCCGGCGTCTTCGGCGATCTTGGCCTGGTCGGCAGTGACCACGTCCATGATCACCCCGCCCTTGAGCATCTCTGCCAGCCCGGTCTTGAGCCGCAGGGTGCCGGTCTCGTGCTGGCCGTTGGTCTTGTCCGGGGTGGCTTTGCGGGTGCTGCGCGCCGCCTTGCGCCCCTGGTTGCCGTTCTTGGTGCTCATATTTCGCTCCTTTTTTTCGTAAATAGAAAGTCGGTTTTAGCTCCTAAAACATACTCTACGGGGCTCTTCTGCGCAAAGGAGCGAGGGGTCAGGTGGAGGCCGGCCTGGGAGCGGAAGGGCCGCGGAAACCGCGCCAGTACTGGCGGCACAGCTCCCAGGCGAAGAGCCGCAAGCCCAGCAGGTAGGCCCCGGTCCCGAGCAGGGCGCCGGCGATCAGGGTGGGCAGGGTGCCGCTGGGCAGGAGGTACCTGGCCCCGGCCAGCACGGCCATCACCAGCAGGGCCACCAGCGAGGGGCGGCCGAGGGCCGCCAGGAACGCCGAGAAGGGCAGGTGGATCAACTGATTCGCGTAGTGCTGCGAAAGCACCAGGAAAAGCAGGGAGGTCAGGGCGATGGCCGCGCTGACCCCCTCGATGCCATAGGGCACGGCCCAATACATGGCCGGGGCCAACACGATCACACTGAAGAGGGACCAGTACAGGGACCAGTTGGCCTTGCCCTTGGCCATGAAGACAGAGCCCACCACCACCCCCACGGCTTTGAACAGAGTGGCGATCACCAGCAGGTGTAGCACCAGCAGGGCCGGCGTCATACCCGGCACCTGGGCAAGGACCTCGGGGGCAAAGGCGAAGAGGCCCAGCAGCGGTGGCCAGGCGAAGAGAGCGATGCTCTGCACCGCCTTGAGGTAGCCCCGCCGCAAGAGGTCGTCGTTGTCCTGGATGACCGCGAAGGTGGGAAAGGAGACCCGGGTGATGATGGTGGACAGGCGGGTCAGAGGGATGAGGGTCAGGCGGCCGGCAAAACTGTAGTAGGCCATGGCCGTGGCCCCCAGCAGCGGGGTGATCAGAAATCTAGGCAGGTTGCTGCTCAGGTAGTTGAGCGCCCGCGAGCCGGTCAGATGCAGGCTGTAGGGCAACATCTCGCGCAGGGCCACCTGGCTAAAGGAGAAACGAGGACGCCAGCCCGAGGAGAAAGCCAGACTGGCCAGCAGGGCGACCTCGCGCACCACCGAGCCGATCACCACGCTCCAGATGCCATAGGAGGCCCAGATCAGCAAGGCCACGGTGAACAGAAAGAGCAGGATGGAAACAACCTCGGCGATGGCCTGATGGCGAAAATCCAGCTCGCGCTGCAGCCGGGAACGGAAGATGCCCGAGACCGAGGCAAAGGGGATGAGCAGGGCGAGATAGGCGTAGATGTGCTGGAAGAGGTCGGGGCTCTCGGGGGCTTGCAGGGCGGCTACCAGGGGGGCGGTCCACAGGATTAGACCGGTCAGGGCGGCGCCAAAGAGGAGATTGGCCCAGAAGGCGCTGTCGAAGTGCGCCTCGCCCACCTGGCGGGACTGGACCAGGGCCGAGCTGAGTCCCAAATCGCCGATGAGGGCCAGGAGCATGACGTTGGTGAGGGCGGTCTCGAAGAGCCCCAATTCCTCGGGGGCCAGAAAGGCGTAGAGCAGCAGCGGAGTGAGACTCTGGATCAGGGTGGCCCCGGTGGTCCAGAACACCCCGTGGATGGCCTGGGTGGCCAGCCTGTTCTCACTCTGCATCGGTCAGACAGGCGCTGACGAACTCGAGGTTGCGCCAGGTATTGCGCTCCAGGGCGCTCAGGTCGGGGTCGGCGAGGGCGAATTCGTCCGGGCTGATGTTGAGGTGGGTCTCGATGACCAGGAAGCCCTGGTACTCGTCAGCGGCCAGAGCGCGCAACTGCCCGGGCCAGTCCACCGCGCCCTGTGCCATCAGCGACCAGCGCTTGGTCCCGGGGTCGAAGTTTTTCAGGTGTACGTGAGTGACCAGGTCTTTGATTTCCCGGTACTCGTCGGGAAAAGGACAGGGGGTGCCGGCGCGGGCCGCATTACCCGGGTCCCAACACAGCGAGAGATTGGCCGCCCCGCTCTGGCGGATGAGTTGCGCGGCCTCCAGGCCGGTGCCGCCCCAGCAGGCCGCTTCGTTTTCGAGGGCCAGGCGGCAGCCCTGCTGGGCGGCGATGCGGGCCATCTCCCCCAGGTAGTCGATCACCTGCGCCGGGGGCGGGCCCTGGCCCTGGCGGGCAAAGGCGAAGGCCGAGACCAGATCGGTGCCCAGACGCCGGGCCCATTCGCAGACGCGGGGCAAATCCCGCTCCAAGGTGGGCCGCACCTGGGGGTCGTCCGCCGGGCACTTGAAGAAGCCCGGCGAAACCGCCGAGAGGGCCAGCCCCTCGCCCTGGAGCCGGCGCTGGAACTCTTCGATTTCGGCATCCGGAACCAGGGGGAAACGCCCACTCTTAAGGGTGCGCAGTTCGGCGTGGCTCAGGCCCCAGCCGGCGATGAGGGCCAGGGCGCGGTCCGGGTCGTCGCGGCAGACTTCGTCGGTGAAGACCGAGAGCTTCATCGCCAGGGCGCGGGCATGCCCAGTTCATCGGCGAGTTTTTCCAACTCTTCCTGATGCCACTTGCCCACGGGTACTCCCTCCTGGCGGTACTGCCCTTCGCGGGCCGCCTCGATACCGCCGGGCACAAGGGACTGGTCGAAGCCGGGCAGGGGCTGGAGCTGGCGCACCTGCTGTACGTAGAGATCCATCTGGCGTTTGAATTCGGCCGGGTCGGTGAACAGGTCGAGGCGCAGGAGGACGACCAGGGCCCCCTGGTTGGCGCCCGGCCAGGTCCAGCGCGGGTTGCCGGCGTCCAGGGTCAGGCCCGAGAGCAGGCCGCCCCAGGCCTGGCAGATCTCCCCCATGCCGATGCAGCGCAACACCAGCCCAGGGGCTAGGGGAGAGATCTGGTTGCGTTTCTCGTGGGAATAGAGATCGTGCAGGGCCCCAAAGTCGAGCACCAGCGGGTCCTCTTTGTCGGTGGGGGCCAGGAAGGACATGGGGGAACCGCCGCCGGCGTCGTAGAGGGGCCGACCCGGCTGGAGGTGGAGCTGGTGCCCCGAGGTCACATAGGCGATCAGGTCGTGACCGATGGCCAGCCGACTGTAGATGCCGGCAGCGCCAAAGTGGCCGTGGTTTCGGCTCATCATCGCCGCCATGCCATTGGTCTTGGCTTTCTCGATGGCCCGCAGGGTCCCCTCGTGGGCTGGGAAATACCCCAGGCCGCCGTCCCCGTCCACCAGCACGCTGCAGGGGGTCTCCTTGACCACTTGCAACTGGGGGTCTGGGTTGAGCGCGCCGTCGCGCATCAGGCGGGCGTAGGTGGCGATCTGCTGGGTGCCGTGGCTAAAGACGCCGCGCAGGTCGTTGGCTACCAGCAGCTGGGCCAGCAGTTGGGCCCTGGCCGGGGGCAGGCCCACTTGTTGCGCCGCCGCAGCGACAAAATCGTGCAGTTGTTGGTGCAGCACCCGGATGGATTCTTCTGGCGGTCTATTCACTGATGCTACTCCTCTACTTTGACAGAGACCGCCAGCCAGCCGCCGATGGGCAACACGTGGGAGACCAGCCGGCGGTCGCTGGCCACCCGGCGGTTGTAGGTCTGGATGCCGCGCCGCCCGTCTCCCGGCTCCAGCGATTCGTGGACATGGCCGTGGCCGTCGGCGTTGTCGGCCACGATCAGCCCGCCCAGGCGCAGGTGGTCCATGGCAAAATCGAGATAGCGGGGATAACTCTCCTTGTCGGCGTCGATGAAGATCAGGTCGAAGGGCGCTTCCTTGGAGACCTCGCCCATCAGCTCCAGGGCCGAGCCGGCGCGCACCTCGGCGCGGTCGGCCAGCCGGGCGCGGGCGATGTTGGAGCGGGCGACGCGGGCATGTTTGGGGTCGAGTTCCAGGGAGATCAGCCGTCCCTCGCGCGGCAGGGCGCGGGCCAGCCAGATGGCCGAGTACCCGGCCAGGGCTCCGAATTCGAGAATCTTGCGGGCGCCGATCATGCGGGCTAACAGATACAGGGTCTGGCCGGCGTCTGGGCTCACCGAGATAGCCGGCAGCCCCAGGGCCACCGCCTCGGGCATCACGCTCTTGAGGATCTGATCCTCTTGGACAAAAAGCTCGTGGCGGTAGGTGTTGAGGTCGGGGTAGGATTCTTCACTCACGGCAGCGCTGATCTCCTTGAGGGTGAGGTTTTTCGCCTTACGAGGCCAGGCGTTGCTCGGGCAGCCACCACAGATCCTTCTTGATTTTGGGCACCAGGGCCAGGGCGCGCTCCAGCAATTGCTTTTCCTCCAGCTGCGAGAGGGGGACAAAGTTTTCGGCCACCCGCACGTTTTCCTCCACCTGCTCGACGCTGTCCATGCCGACGATGGCCACATCGGCCGGCGGGCCGAGGGCAAAGCGCAGGTACAGGCTGCGGTCCTCGGGGGGCGCCTTGCCGGCGGCCATCACCTTCATGGCGATGACCCCCATGTTGCGGGCGCGCGCCAGGGCCAGGGTGGGGGCGGCAAAGTCGTTCCACACCCGGTTCACCGGCCCCAGCGGGTTGAGGATGGTGTCGAAGTCGTATTCCTGGATCATCTTGGCGAACATCTCGGGATGGGTGTGGCCAGTCAGGCCGACAAAGCGGATCTTGCCGGCCCGGCGGTATTCCTCAATCACCCGCAAGGCCCCGTCCGGTGCCAGCACCTGGCTGAGGGTGCGCTCCTGATCGATGGCGTGTACCTGGATCAGGTCAATCACCTCCAGTTGCAGGCGCGCGAAGCTGTCCTCGATCTCCTGTTTCAGCTCGTCGCCGGCCCGTTTGAGGCATTTGGTGGCGATGAAGAGCTGGCTGCGGTCGCGTTCCTTGAGGGCCAGGCCCAGGCGCCGCTCGCTTTCTTTATAAGAGCTGGCGGTGTCCAGATAGGTGATGCCCCGGTCAATGGCGCGGTGCACCACCTCCACCGCAGCGCGGTCCTCTTCCAGGAGATTCCAGCATACCCCGCCCAGGCCCAGAGCGGTGACCTGGGCGCCGGTTTTGCCCAGGAGGCGTTTGGGAATGGCCATCGGCAGTCCTTTATAAGTGAAGAGTGGGGTGGCGGTCAGCGCTTTGAGGTGCTCTTACCCGCCTTAGTCCGCGCAAAAAAGACCGCAGAAAGACTGCGGCTACACCCGGGTGCTGTCAAGTAGTTCATTAGGGGGCCCCAAGGCCCAACTGTCGCCGCAACGCCCCCAGGGTGTGCTGGTCCTCGGCCCGCTGCTGGGGGGTGAGGGTCTGGTCGAGGCGCAGGGCGCTTTCGAGGTGGTGTAGGGCCTGGGGATAGTCCTGGGCCAGATAAGCGGCGCGGAACAGGTTCTTGTGTACTTCTGCCTGGGTGGAGTCCAGTTGGATGGACTGCTCCCACCAGGCGCGGGCTTTGGCGTAGCTGCCGCTGTTGTAGGCCAAGACCCCCAGGGCGTTGCAGGCCAGAGGTCGGGGCGTAACCTGGGTGGAGATGTGGTAGACCTGACGGGCGTATTCCTCGTTGCCCTGGAGGTACGCCGCCTGGGCAATGTCGACATAGGAATCGGCCATGGTGGACAGGAAGGCCGGCTTCAGCATCTCCCGTTTCTTTACCCCGTCCGCCAGGGCCAGGAGGGCCAGATTGTCCAGGCCGGCGTCCTGCAGGCTGACTGCCGCGGCCCAGGGCAGGAACTGGGCCGCGTGGGCCAGATCCCCGTACCCCCAGGTATAACGCTTGAGCGCCTGTCGCTCCAAGTCGTCCTCGTCTCGCTGGTTGTGAATGAAAGCCTCGATGAGGGCGGGGTAGCGCAACATCGGGTGGGATTGGCGCAGCGCGGCCAATCGATCCAGCGCGCCCGGTGGGTCGCCGGCCAGCAACACCTTAGCCGCCTCGCGCACCTGTTGGTCGGCACAGCGGGGCTCACTTTGCGGTTGCCAGCTTTCCATCGCGCTGGCAAAGTCCGGTCGGCGCTTGAACACAAAAACCGCCGGGTGGTCGTACCCCAGAAAGGAGGGCTCGGCTTCGTCGTCCCTGAATTCGATGCCCAACAGCGAGGGGTAGACCTTGAAGCGCTGCACGGGCTCGAAGCCCAACTCGCCGGCCACCAGACGCTGGTAGAAGTTGGCCATGACCGGGTAGAGTTCGGGGGCGCCTAGGTACTGCCGGTAGCGGTTGACGTCGATGATCGCCACGTAGTCGACGTAGCGCAGGCGCTCGAACAGATAACGCTTGGCGCTGGCGCAGCTGAGGTACCCGTGGGTGCCGAAGATGGTGCCTTCGTTGAGCATCTGTGGGCGGTGGCGCGGTGCAGCGACGAAACTGCGCATAGCGAAACCACCAGATTCCACCCCGATGGCGCTGCCTTCAGGGGCATGCTGGACCAGCCAGCGGGCTGCCTGGATGCGGCTGTCCTCCACCAGGTAGATCCGCGCAAAGGCCAGGCCGTAAAAAGCGGTGTACCCGGCCACCAAAGCGCCCAGCGCCCAGCCGGCCCACTGCCAGCGGGCTGAATAGCGCCATAGCCAGACCAGCAGGTCGGCCCCCAGTAGGCAGAAAAAAGGGAAGAGGGGCAGCAGATAGCGCAGGTGTTTGGTGTGCAGGCCGCCGACCAGCGCAAACCCTGGCACCACCCATGCCAGCGCCAGCAGGCTGGGCAGACGCCGCCGCCACAGGGCATGGCCCAGGGCGAGCAGGAAGACCACCGTCAGCGGCCAGCCCACGCCCAGCGGCCACAGGTGGGTCCAGTAGTGCAGATAAGGCAGGGTGTGCATGTCGGCCAGGGACCAGGGACTGAGCAGTTCGCCCCGGGCCACCTGGAGGGAATAGGCGAAATCATCGGTGGTGCTCACCTGGGTGAGTAATTCGGGGCTGAAGATCAGGTAGGGCTCCAGGGTCAGCAACACCCCGGCGGCGACCAGGCCGGCCAGCCACAGATCGCGGTGCAAGAGCCGGCGCTGCAGCCATTGTCGCCGCGTCTCGCCTGCCACAAGCGGGGCGGCCTGTAGGTGGGCGGCCAGCAACACCCCACCCAAGAGCAGACCGTTGAAACGCACGGCCCCGCAGGCGCCGATCAGCGCTCCGGCCAGCAGGTAGCGCCAGCGGGTCTCCTGCTCGGCGAGGCGCAGCGTCAGGTAAAAGACAGCCAAACTCAGGCAGGTGAAGGGCCCGTCGATGGTGTAGAAGTGAGCCTGCTGCACGGCGATGGGGGCCACCGCTGCCAGGAACAAGGCCAGGCAGGCTACCGTGGGGTCCCAGTAGCGCCTTCCCAGGGCGAAGAGCAATCCCAGACTCAGGCAGGAAAGGGCGACCGAGAGCAGGCGCGCACTGCGGAAGATGAGCGGCCGGTCCTGAGGGGAGCCTGGATCCAGCGGGTCGCGGCCGAGGGCGACCAACTCCAGCACCCCCCGCACCAGGTACATGGGGGCCGTGCCGTACGCGGTCAAGGGCGGAGACAGGGGGTCTGCTAGCTTCAGGCCCGCCCGGACCAGGGTTTCCTCGTCGGGGTGAAACTGGTAGAACACGCGCTCCAAGCCGGCAGCTGCCGGCTCGGGCAGGACAAAATCGCTCAGGTCCCGCATCAGCCCGGTCAGGCGCAGGCCGGCGCCCAGGAGCAGACACAGGGCCGCCACCCAGGTGTAGGGAAGAGGTTTGCCCACCGGGCTACCGACCTTCCACGGCAGTGCGCAGGGTGGTGGTGATGCCTGCCTGCAACGAAGAGTCCAGCGCGATGGCCCGGGCCAGGTGGTAGCGGGCCTTTTCGCGCAAATCCAGATTGAGCAGGGCTACCAGGCCGGCGCGCTGGTGGATCTCGGCCTG
>CAMAVQ010000098.1 GCA_945861755.1 Gemmatimonas phototrophica | reverse complement strand
TGGTCCCCCGGCAGCCGTACCGGCCGGCCGCGTGCAGGGCCAATCCCCCCCAGCCAGGGCCGATTTCGAGCAGATGGTCCGCGGTGCCGAGGTCCAGCTTCCTGCAGATCAGCTCGAGCTTGTGGAAAGACGCCTCCTCCAGGGTGCTCTCGGCATGGGGGAACACCGCGCACGAGTACATCATCTCCCGGTCGAGGAAGAGGGCGAAAAACTCGTTGCTCAGGTCATAGTGGGCCGCAATGTTGCGCCGGCTACCCTGTCGGGTGTTGCGCCGCAGGGCGTGCCGCAGCCGATCGGCCATGGCCGCCGCCCGCGACCAGCCCAGGTCCATCCGCCCCTGATGCAGCAGATTGAGGGCCCCGATGCGGCAGAGGGTCACCAGGTCGTCGCAATCCCACCAGCCCTGCACATAGGCCTCGGCCGCGCCGGTGCCGCCGCCAAGGGCCACCGCTGGATAGAAACGGGGAGAACACACCTGGACCCGGGCCCGCAGGCCGCTGTTGCCGGTTCCCAGCACGTGGCGTTCCCGGCCTTCCTGCACCTCGATGGTACCCCCGCCAAAACGGGCCAAGCGGTCCAACACCAGGCGACGGGCCATGCCCGCTACCGGCCCCAGGCGCAGTTCCTGGCTGGCCCCGCCCTCAGCGCTCCATACGGACGTGCTCATGGTCTTTGTTCTCCTCTTTCGCTTTGGGGTGCGGGTGAAAGGGACAGCCTTTGGCCCTGAGCTTCAGCGCCTGCCAGTAGATCCCGGCACTGACCCGGGCCGTCATCAGCGGATAGCGCCACAGGGCCCGCCGCAGGGACCTGCCGCCGAGTTCCTGCCGGCGCATCACCAGGGTGGCGTCGAAGAGGCACTGGCCTTCCTGCCAATTCTCCATGTGCACCCGCAGCCTCGATCCGGGCAGGGAAAAGCGCCAGTCGTAGAGCTGTTCCATGGGCATGAAGGGCGAGACGTGGAAGTCCTTGGCGAACTGCCACCGCTGCGCCTCCCCCACCTCCAGGACGTAGGTGTGGCGTTCACCCCAGGGGGTGTTGGTGATCTGGGCCGCCACCGCCTGCAACCCCCCTTCGGGGTCGAAGCAGTAGTAAAAACTCACCGGGTTGAGCAGGTACCCCCAGGTGCGCAGGTGGGTGAGCAGCCGCACCGCGCCCAGGGGCCGGCGACCGGTGCGCTCCTCCACCAGGGCGCGCACACTCTGGTCCAGCGGCTGGTCGGGCAGACCCAGATAATCCCGCCGCCGGAAACAAACCAGGTTGCGCTTCTCGTGCGACCAGAGCCAGCGGCCCGCGAACAATCCAGGCAACTCGTCCAAGTCGAGATAGAGCATGTACAGGGCGTTGCGGAACTGGTTCGCCACCGGCACCCGGCGGCGGTGCCGCACCCAGCCTTCGTACAGACAGCTGTGCACCCTTCACCAGCCTTTGCCGAAGAGGCGGGCCACTTCCAGGCCGCTCCGGACCCCGTCTTCGTGGAAACCGAAACCCCAATACGCCCCGCAGTAGTAGGTGCGATTGACCCCGTTGATCTCGGCGCGGCGCTCCTGGGCGCGCACCGCCGCCACCGTGTACCGGGGGTGATGGTAGGTCATGGCGGCAATGCGGCTGGCCGGGGCGATCTGTTCCTGCTGGTTGAGGCTGACGCAGAAGGTGCTGGTGCTCTTGAGGCTCTGGAGCAGGTTCATATTGTAGGTGATGGTCGGCCAGGCCTGTTCGGCAGCTGGCAGATAGTAGTTCCAGCCAGCCCAGGCCCGCCGGCGCCGGGGCAGCAGCGACTCGTCGGTGTGTAGCACCGTCTCGTTGGCCTGGTACCCGATGGCCCCCAGGATCTGGCGCTCTGCCGGGCTGGGATCGGCCAGCAGCTTCAGGGCCTGGTCGCTGTGGGCGGCGATGATCACCTCGTCGAAAATCTCCACCTGCCCGTTTCCCAATTCCAGCCGCACCTGGTCTGGCAGCCGGGTCAGGGAGTGCACCGGGGTGTTGAGGCGGACACGGTCGGCAAAAGGCCGGGTCAGGGCCTTGACGTACTGGTGCGAACCGCCCTGGATCACCCGCCAGGCTGGCCGGTGTTTCACCTGGAGAAAACCGTGGTTGGCGAAGAAGCGGACAAAATAGCGGGCCGGAAAGGCGCGGATGTCCTCGGGAGAGCCCGACCAGATGGCCGCCCCCATGGGGATGATATGATCCTCGACAAAGGACCGGGGGTATTTACCGCGCTCGAGGTATTCGCCCAGGGTCAGGGCTTCGTTCCCTCCCTCCAGCAACTCGCCGGCCTCGCGGTAGAAACGCAGGATGCCGCCCACCATGCGGTAAAAGGAGGGGCGCAACAGATTGGCCCGCTGCGCGAAAAGCTGGTTCAGGGAAGTGCCGTTGTACTCCAGGCTGCTGCGGGCAGAGCGCACGCTGAAACTCATGGTGGTGGGCTGGGAACCGATACCCAGCGCCGCCATCAGGCGCGAAAAATGGGGGTAGTTCTGCTCGTTGAAGACCACGAAGCCGGTATCCACCGGAAAGACCTGCCCGTCCCGCTCCACCTCGATGGTGTGGGTGTGGCCTCCCACATAGGAGCCAGCCTCGAAGAGGGTGATCCGGTGGTCCCGGTGCAGCAGATGGGCGGCCACCAGTCCGGAGATGCCACTGCCGACGATGGCGATGCGGCGCCGGTCCCCCTCGTCCTTCATCCCGTCTTTTTTTCCTTGACCTGGTAGGCCTGATCGGGCACCGGGTGTAATTTCCAGATGATGCCCAGCCACGACAGGATCTTCAGGCCGTAATAGGTCAGGTCCACCTCCCACCAGAAAAACCCCTGGCGGGTGGCGCCCGGACAGTAGTGGTGGTTGTTGTGCCAGCCCTCACCCAAGGTCAATAAGGCCAGCAGGAAGTTGTTGCGGCTCTGGTCGCCGGTCGGGTACCGCTGCGAACCGAAGCAGTGGGAGAGGGAATTGATGGTGGAGGTGGCGTGGAAGAGCACCACCGTGGAGATGCAGAACCCCCAGACCACCATTTGCCAGCCATTGGTCCCCAAGGCAGGCAGGCCCAGGGCCAGCGCTTCCCCCAGGCCGTACATGGCCGCCCCCAGGAGGATCGGCACCAGGTAGTCGTACCGATTGAGGAAACACAACTCGGGGTACGCCGCCAGGTCCCGCACCCGCTTGAGGCGGGTGGGGAAATGTCCGCGGCTGGCGATCCAGAGAAAGTGGCTCCACCAGAAGCCATGCCTCTCGGCAGAATGCACGTCCTCCTCCTTATCGGAGTACTGGTGGTGGTGGCGGTGATGGCCCGCCCACCACAGGGGACCGCGCTGGGCCGCGGTGTTGCCCCACAGGGCAAAGATGAACTGGGCAAAACGGGAGGTGTCAAAGGTGCGATGGGAAAAGTAGCGGTGGTAGAAACCAGTGATGGCAAACATCCGCACCAGATAACTGGCCAGCGCCACCACCAGCGCCACCGGACTCCACCCCACCAGGAACACCGCCGCACAGGACAGGTGCAGAGCGATGAAGGGAGAGATGCGCACCCACTCCTTGCGCAGGGGATCCACCCCGGCCGTCGCCTGCAGAGCAGCCTGGTTGACATCCACGATGGGGAACTCACCCTCTTTCAAATCATTGAGTCTCATCTTAACTCCTAATTGAGGTTGTCGAGAAAGTAGTTTGTTGTCTATATTTTGTCAAGACTTTGTCTATTTATTTGGCGCCATATATTGACATTATCGGGTTTTCTGTCCAAATTTACGCCATGACTGAAGCCAAAATAGGTTGCCCGATCAAGGTGGTGGTGCGCCGCACCGGCCTGAGTGCTCACCAGATCCGGATCTGGGAACGGCGCCACCAGGCGGTGATCCCCCAGCGCAGCGAGGGCGGCCACCGCCTGTACTCCGAGGCCGACATCGAACGCCTCCAACTCCTGCATCGGGCCACCAGCGCCGGGCACAGCATCGGTCAGCTCGCCGGGCTTTCGGCCGCTGAATTACACGCCCTGGTCGAACGCGAAGGGCTCGGGGCGATCCCTGACGGGGCCATCGCTGCCGCACCTGATGCCGACGCACGCGTGGCCAGGTGCCTCAGCGCGGTGGAACGCCTCGATGGGGCCACACTAGCCGAAGAACTGGCGCGCACCCACGCCGAATTCGGCCAGCAGGGTCTGGTCGAGGCCCTCATCACCCCGCTGATGACCCGGATCGGTGAGCTGTGGCACCAGGGCAGGCTGCGTATCGCCAGCGAACACCTCGCCTCAGCCGTGGTGCGCAGCTTCATCGGCAGGTTCAGTGCCCATCCGCACCCGGCCACCGCTCCCCTGCTCATCACCACTACCCCGACGGGACAACGCCACGAGCTGGGGGCCCTGTTGACCGCCCACGTGGCCCTCGCAGCGGGTTGGCAGGCCCTTTTCCTGGGTCCAGACCTGCCGGCCGAGGAAATCGCCGGGGCCAGCCGCCGCACCAGCGCCCGGGCCGTGGCCCTCAGCCTGGTCTTCCCCAGCGACGACCCCCACCTGGCCGATGAACTCGCCCGGCTGGCCAGCATGCTCGACCCTCAAACCGCCCTGTTGATCGGCGGCCAGGCTGCCCCCGCGTACCAGGCGGCCATCACCGCGGCTCGGGCGATCCAGGTGCCGGACCTAGCTGCCCTGCGGCAAGAACTCGACCAACTGCGAACCCTGCCCACCCCTTTATGAATATGCTCATCCGCCCCCTTTTTCGCGCCGGGTTCCTGGCAGTGGCCCTCTGCGCCACCCGCGCCGGTGCCGGGACTCTGGTGGGCTCGGTCAGCGACGCAACCACTGGCCAGGCCCTGCCCAGTGCAGTCATCAGGGTGGCTGGCCTGCCCCTCGGCACCTATTCGGCTGCAGACGGCGCTTACCGCATCGAGCGGATCCCCGCCGGAATCCAGGTCATCGTCAGTTCCCACATCGGCTACCAGACCCGCACCGATACGGTTGAGCTGGACGCGGGCAGCCGGCGTCTGGACCTCGCCCTGCAGGACGCCGCCATCGCCGTCGGCCAGCTGGAGGTCACCACCACGCGCTCCGAACCGCCGGCCGCAGCTCAGGCCGGCGCCCTCGTCCTCACTGCGGCGCAGCTGCGCCAGGCTCCGGCCATCGGCGAGCCGGACCTAGTGCGCAGCCTCAGCCTGCAACCCGGGATCAAGACCGCGTCTGACTACAGCAGCGGCCTCTACGTGCGCGGCGGCAGCCCGGATCAGAACCTGGTCCTGCTCGACCAGGTGCCCATCTACAACCCCTCACACGCGTTTGGTTTTTTTTCCACCTTCAATACGGACGCGGTCGGGCAGGTCTCGTTGTACAAAGGGCCGTACCCGGCCACCTACGCCGGCAACCTGGGGGCGGTCCTGGATGTCTCCACCCGGGCCGAGACCCCCAGACGTCTGGGCGGGACCGCGGGCATGAGCCTGCTGGCCGCCCGCGCCGCCCTGGCCGGGCCCTGGGGCCGCGGATCGTGGAAACTCGCCGGTCGGCGCACCTACCTGGACCCGTTGCTGGCCGCCGCCCGCGCCTCGGGCGCCGACGTGCCCGATTACTATTTCTACGACATAAACGGCAGGGTGGACCAGCCGCTGGGGGAGACCGGCACTTTTGCCGCCAGCACCTATCTGGGCAGCGACCGGCTCGATTTCGACCTGGATCAGGACAACCGCTTGGCCATCCGCTGGAGCAACCGCACCCTGGTCACCGCCTGGAACCGGGTCTATTCCCCCACCCTCCTGGGTTCCCTGACCTTGTCGGCGTCGCAATATGAAAGCAACACCGCGCTCGACGTCTTCGCCACCCCGGTGCGTTTCACCAACAGCGTGCGCGACCTGAGCGGGCGGGCAGACCTGAGTTACAACGGCTGGGACCGCCATTCCCTGGCAGCAGGCATTCAGGTGACGGCCTACCACCTGACCTATGCCGAGTACTTCAACACCAGTGAACCCGACATCGACCTCAAGAGGTCCCCGGCTCAGGTCGGCGTTTACCTGCAAGACGCGTGGCGCCCCTGGCCCCTGACCGATCTCACCCTGGGAACACGGGCCAGCTTCTTCAGTGCCGGCCGGAGATCTTCCCTATCCCCGCGCCTGGCCCTGCGCCAAACCCTGCAGCCGGGCCTGGCCCTCAAGCTCGCGGCCGGCCAGAGTGTGCAGTACCTGCAACTGGTCAGCACCGAAGGTTTCAGCGGCGGCGACTTCTGGTTGCCCCTCGATGGCAGCGTGGAACCTAGCCGGGCGCGGCAGGCCACCCTGGGCCTGGAGTGGCAGCCGGTGCCGGCCTATCAACTCAGCGCCGAGGTCTACCACACCCGCATGCGCGATCTGGTTCAACTGGACAATCAGGTAGGCGAGAACAGCCAGGAGACCCGTTCCGACGACCTTTTCATTACTGGGGGCAAGGGCGAGACCGCTGGTTTGGAGTGGATGCTGCAGAAACGCAGCGGCCAGCTGCGCGGCTGGCTAGGCTACACCCTGGGTCGAACCCAGCGCACCTTTTCCGAACTCAACCAGGGCCGTTCCTTTGCTCCCAAATACGACCGCCGTCACGACCTGTCCCTGGTGCTGACCTGGCAACGCGGCGCCTGGACCTGGGAGTCCACCTTCGTCTACGCCACCGGCCAGGCCTATACCCCGGCGGCCGCCCGTTACACCTTGCGGGCCCCGGCTACCGGCGAACGGCTGGACTATGTCCTGCCCGCCGCCCGCAACAGCGCCCGGCTGCTGCCCTACCACCGCCTCGACCTGGGGATCAGACGCGGATTCTCCCTGCTGGGCAGCCAGGCCGAGTTTTCCGCCCAGGTTATCAATACCTATAGCCGCCGCAACGAGTGGTTCGTGCAGTACGACACCGACCGCCCCGATACCCGTCCCAAGGTGTTCACCATGTTGCCCATCCTGCCCTCTTTGGGCCTCAGCCTTTCCTTCTGACCATGGCCATCTACCCGCTGCTCCTGCTGGTCTGCCTGCTGGGTTGCGCTGCCGACCGCGACCCAGATACCCTCTTCGGCCCAACCGCCGAGCCGGCCCTGGTGGTCGATGCCCTGCTGATCGTCGGGCAGCCCCTGCCGCCCTTGTACCTGCGGCAGACCAGTGTTCCGGGGGTTCCCTATGACCTGGCGGCGCTGGGGGTACCTGGCGCCCAAGTGGCGATCCGGCAGGGACGCCAACTGCTCCCCTACGCCACCGCTCCCGACACCGCCGGGAAATACCAACCCCTGCCTGACCCGCCTCTGGTGCAGGCACAGACCACCTATGAGCTGGAGATTCAGGTCGGGAACGAAACCCTGCGGGCCAGCACCACCACCCCACCACAGTTGCAGATCGACGAGGCCGTGCTACTGGATGCCCAGACACTCGCCGAGCAGTCCCGGCTCAAGCTCTTTGGCGAGGCGGGAGCGGCAGTCTACTCTGCCCCCGAAAACCAGCTGCGTTACCAGGAAGGCCTGCTGGAGGTGCATTTTGCGCCCGTGCAGGCCGCCGGCTACCAGGTGGCCATCTTCAGCCTCGATCCCGGATCCCCCTTCCTGGTGGACGCCGATTTTATCGAGGCGGACGACCAGGCCGATTTCGACCGCCAGGGCAATTCGCCGCCCATCGCCGACACCCGCGGCAAGGCCTCGTTGCCCTGGTTCGCCGTCGCCTACGGGGGCCGGCATCTCCTCAAGGTCTACGCCCTGGACCAGAACTGGTACGACTACACCCGCACCAATCGGGCCGAGAACCCCGGCTTTGCCGGCGGCCTTGCGGGAGATAACTTCGAACGCCCCCTCTTCCGCATCAAAGGCGGCATCGGGCTCTTTGGCTCGGCCTCGGTCGACTCCGTGGGCTTTTTCGTGTTACCCCGGAACTGAGCCCTCATTTCATCCGGCGCCGCAGCTCGCCCTGGGCCTCGCGGAACAGGGCGATGAGCCGGGCCCGCACCGCCTCTTCGCGAAAGACCCCGATCCGCTCCGCCCAGGCAATGCCGCCTTCCAGGTGGGTGAGTAGGTAGTTGCCCTCGGTGGGCGTGAACGCGCAACGTCCGCCCACATCCAGGTACACCGGCGAGGAATGGGCCATCACCGGCCCGGCGTCGGTAAGGTGAGGTCCCCAGCAGCGGGCCGCTACCCAAGAGGACTTCCCCACCCGCAGCTTGTGTTTCACGCGCACCTGGCGCGCGCCCGGTTCGGCGTACTCGCGGGCCACCGACCGGCCGTTGACGATCAATTCCACCGCGGTCAGCGGCCAGACACTCCAGGCGGCGGCCTCCACCTCGACCGTGCCGCCGTTGCCTGGGATGGCCAGTTCCGCTCCCATCGGGTGCCCCTCCACCTCCAGATCGATCATCGCCCCGGTGCTGGCAAAGGTCTGGCCGCGCTTGACCGCCCGGCACCAGTTGTCAAAACTGAACTCCTCGTCCTCCTCCAGGCGTGCATAGGTGCGCGAGCCGCCCAGGATACGGCCGTTGGACATCTTATCGGTGCCGCCGACGATAGGCAGCTTCTGGCCCACGTTGAGCCAGCGGTAATAACCTTTCTCGCCCTGGCCCAGCTCCTCACCCTGCCAGATCCAGCACATCTCCGCCGCGTCGGCCTGGCCAAGCACGATATTGGCGGCATTCTCGAAATCGGGCACCGGCATGTGCGGCATCACCACCAACCCGCCCTGACTGCGGCAGGCCTCGGCCCAGTCGGCCATCAGCGCCTGGATTTCGCCGCCCACCCAGTCCTCCTGGGGTCCGCCCGTACACATCGGCGCCACCAGTTCTCGCAGGCCCAGCAGGCTGATGTGCCCCAGCACGTGCTGCCGGTTTTCCTGGCTCACCCAGATCAGGTGATCGCGGCTGCTGGTCGGCGCCAACCCCCCGGTGAATTCCTCCCAGGAGGTGAAGAGCCGACCCCATTGGCTGGCCAGCAGGTGTACCACGTTGAGATCCTCACCGGCCGCCTCCAGGTGGCTGGACTGGCTGGAGAGGAAGTGGACGTGGGTATCGCCCGAATAGAACTGCTGCTCCTTCATATCAAAGGCGCGCCGCACCTTGAGGGTGAGGTGGCGCTGCCCCGATTTGATCTCCAGTTGCTGGCGCAGCGGCAGGTATTCGAAGCCGCGCACGATCTCGGTGAGCACCGGCCCCACTGGCAGCTCGATCTGGCAGGTGCCGTCGATATAGGCATACGGCACTCCCCGCACCTTGCAATCCCCACCCATATCTTCGAACCAGGCCGTATTTACATCGACCTGATGTCCGTGGGGGGCAAAGTAGGCCCCCTGGTTCGAGCGGAAATGGACCCGGCAACCCACTGGCTTGCCACTGTCGGCGTCCTCCACCCGCACGTGCACCCATTGCTTGCCGCGCGGACTGACCAGTTCCACCTGCACGCGGCCCTGTTTGGCCACGCCCTTTTCCAGCACCTCACCCCAGCGGAAGCTGCGTTCCTCGCCCTGGCCAGCTTTGATGTGTAACTCCCCCTCGGGCGAGCCGTGGATTTCCAGGTACCGTCCCGGCCGGATCTCCTGCCCGCCCCGGCCCCAGCCGGCCTCGTCGGTGTGCAGGAAGTCCTCCCCCGGCACCATTAGCTGATCCTGACGGGCCACCACCCCGCGGTCCATACGCACCTGCACCTCGCCCGAATCCGGCGCGGTCACCGCCACCTCCTCGCGGGGCCACCAGACAAAGGGGTCGTTCTCCTCGTCGCACAAAGTCACCGCGCCCAGGGCCAGGGCCGTGGGTCCGGCCGCCTCCAGTTCCAGGGCGGCAATGCTCTTGTCCGGTGCAGGGTTCACCCAGTCGTACAGCCACCAGCCTTGCAGATCGTTACTTTCGGTGCGCACCCCGGTCTGCACCATGCCGTAGCTGGCACTGCGGTCGCTCAGCGGCACCGGCAGAAACTCGCGGCAATGGCGGCAGAGAAAGGGATGGTGCCCCCAGGGGATGGCGGCATCGTGGATCTCGAAGCGCCGGCGCAGCGACAGCGAGGCCGAGCTGCCGTCGGTGTAGATCAGGCGGTAGGACCCGAGCTTTTCGCCGGTGCCCTCCAGGCTGGCGTATTCCCCCTTCGCCGGGGCGCAGACATGGGCCAAGAGCAGGCGTTTGGCCTTGCGCCCCACCGGAATCCGCGCGCGCGAGGGCACGCTCTTGCCGGCGCCCTTGGCCACCACCACCAGCGCCTTGCCGGTCTCGACGGGACCCAGTTCAAAGGGTATGCCCCAAAAGAGACTCTTGCCCACGGGCAGTCTCTTGAGCACCGTGTCCTGCGGATCTGCCGCTGGCGAAGGCCACAACCAGCCTTTGGCGGTTTTGATGTTCCCAGTGCCGGCGTTGCAAAACGCGGCGAGTGAAAGCGGCGTGAAAGCGGCCATGTTCTCCCCCTTGCGATGGGTGGATGGACAAGCGTTCAGCAATATATCCCGCGCCTCGGTTACGGGCAAGCGCCGGGAACTCAAGCCGCGCCCCCGCAGTCAGCGCACAAAAGGTTAGACAGCCGGCGACGGCGGGGGCTATATTTATTAATTGCCCTTCACCCTAACTCTGGCCCTATGAGTAACCAAAAACCCGATCCTTTTCAAGAATGCGCCCTGATCGTCCAGCAACCGGGCAAGGTCCAGGACGCCCTGGCCAAGTTCTTCATGCTGATGCTCAACTACCGGTACGGGCTCGATATCATGGTCGCCCATACGTCGGTGGAAGCCTTCTCGATCATCCAGCGCTACAAGGAAAGCGGCAAGATTCGCTGCGCCATCGTCATCCAGAGCCGGCGAATTCAGAACCGCTCGGCCCTCTCGGCCCTTAACCAGGACGACCACTTCCCCCTCATCCTGGTGCTGCCGGCCCAGCAACTCGAGGAACAGCGGGACCTGACCCAGCGCTTCGAAAACGTCTTTCTCTGCTCCTGGGAAATGGCCGTCAACCGCCGTGATCCGGCGGCTCAGCTGGTGGTAGAGGATGCCTTTGCCCGCAACAAGATCGACGAACTCTTCGACGGCATCGACCACATCTCCCACCAGGAACTCCAGGCGCGGATCAAACACCGGCTGGGCAACGTCAAGGTACTGCCCACCCTGCCAGAGATCGCGCTGCGCATCATGGCGATGATCGAAGAACCGGACGCCCAGGCCGGCGCGTTAGAAGAACTGATCAGCAGCGATCCGGCCATCGTCCACCGGCTCTTGCAGGTGGTCAGCACCCCCCTTTTCGCCGGCTCGGGGCAGCGGGCCGGCGGCTGGACGGTGCAGGACGCCATACTCCGGCTGGGTTGGAAAAAGGTGGGGGTCATCGCCCAGCAGATCAAGCTGATGAACAGCCTAGTCCGCCCCCAGAACAGCGCCTTCGATCTGCGGCGTTTCTGGGAGCATTCGGTGGGCTGCGCCCTGATCGCCGACCGGCTGGTCAACGAAAATCTGGTGGTGTTGCCGGCGGCAGTGAACTTCAACGATTACTGGATCTCGTCCTTGCTGCACGATATCGGCAAACTCCTGCTGGGCTTTTTCTTTTGGGGGCACTTCGAGGAGGTGCTCAAACAAATGACCGCCGACCACAGTACCTTCAGGGAGGCGGAAAAGGAACTGGGCGACATCGGCAGTCACGAGTACCTATCTCAGTTGCTGCTGCTCAGATCCAACGCCACCAAAGAAGTGGTGGAGGCGGTGGGCAAACACCACACCACCGGTCCGGCCCCCAGTTCCCTGATCTGCCTGGTACACCTGGCCAACAACCTGTGTGTCGAACTGGGCCTGGGTTATTGGCCCGAAGAACCCGCCCGCTACAGCGAAACCGTGCTCAAGAATCTGCGTATGACCCCCGAGGAGGTCCACCGGCTGCGCGACCTGCTGGGCAAACCCATGGTCCTCCAGATCAAGGAAGTGGTCTCGCGCTGCGCCCACGCCTGATCAGGGGAGCCGACACTGCTCCCTCATGCCCCTGAACCCCTGGCGCAGGCCCTGCTGGTAGACCCACATGTCTCCCCAGTAGGCGATGATACGAAAACCCCGATCGATGAGACGGCAACCCTCGTCCACTGAGGTCACCATGTACCCGGCCGCCTTGCCATAACGCTGGCAGGCCTCCAGCACCCGGCCCAGGGCCCGCTGGAAGCGCGGGTGCTCGAACTGTCCGGGGATACCCAGGAAATTGCTCAGGTCGAACTGCCCGATCCACAACACGTCGATCCCCTCCACCGCCGCGATCTTTTCGACATTTTCCAGGCCCAGCGCGGTCTCGATCTGGGCGATGACCAACCCCTCCTGATTGGCGCTGTTCATGGTGGCCAGGATATCGCCCACCTGGTAATCGTCGTGGGCAAAACCAAAGGCCGCTCCCCGGCGCCCGGCCGGCGGGTACTTGGCCGACAGGGCGATGAGTTTGGCCTGCTCTTCGGTCTCCACCATCGGCACCATGAAACCCATGGCCCCCACGTCCAGCACCCGGGCGATAAAGTGGTACTGCGCCGCCGGCACCCGCACCAACGGGACCAGTTCGGCGGTGCAGGAAGTGGCCATCAGCATACGCACCGTCTCCATGTCCCAACCGGTGTGCTCCATGTCGAAGATGGCGAATTCGGCCCCGGTGGCCGCGGTCAGCCGGGCGGTGCCGGTGGTGTTGAACTCAAAAATCATCGTTCCCAGGGAAACTCCGCCCTGGTTCAGGATGCGCTTGACCTTGTTCTCTCTCATAACCTCACTCGTTCTCGCTGGCGGCTGGTTGGGCGTTAATCTGGTGAATCAGTTCCGGAGCAAATTTGGGCCGGCGGTCGTAGGTGTACAGTCCGTTTACTTCCTGTTCCACATCCGTGAGTTGGGTATAACAGAAGCCAAACATCCGCGGGTTGGCCAGAAGGGTCTCGGTGAGGGCGCGGTACCGGGCCAGGAACTCGGCCTCGGTGGTGGGCCGGTCGCCGTAGCCCCACGCCTTTTGGTCCTGCTGTCCGGGGTTCCACCAGATGCCCCCGTATTCGCTGACAAAGTAGGGCTGGCCCCGGTACTGGGCATCGGCCTGGGGAAAATTGCGCCAGACCTCGCCGCCCTCTTTGAAAGGCGCAAAGAGCGCCGCGAACTTCTCGGGGTTCTGCTCGTAGGAGTGGCAGTCGTACACGTCGGTCTCCACATGTACGTAGCCGCTGGTGTCGATGACCGGCCGGGTGGGGTCGGCGGCCTTGGTGGCCCGGAAGATCAGGCGCAGCAATTCGGGATTCTGGGAGGTGGGGGTCTCGTTGAAGGGACACCAGCCGACAATGGCCGGATGGTTAAAGTCCCGCTCCACCACCTCCAGCCACTCCCCCAACACCCTTTCTAGGGCGCTCGGGTGGGCTTGGTCCAGGCCCCAGTTGGGGTACTCCCCCCACACCAGGTATCCCAGGCGGTCGGCCCAGTAGAGGAAGCGGGGCTCGAAGACTTTTTCGTGTAGGCGTGCCCCGTTAAAACCCATAGCCATCGACAGCTCGATGTCCCCTTTGAGCGCCTCATCGGTGGGGGCGGTGTAGATCCCGTCCGGATAGAAACCCTGATCCAGGACCAGGCGCTGGAAAAGGGGTCGGTCGTTGATCAGCATCTGAGTCCCCTCGATATGGATCTTTCGCAGGCCAAAGTAGCTGGCCACCCGGTCGAGTTCCTCGCCCTCGCGTTCGAGGACGAACTCCAGGTCGTAGAGGAAGGGATCTTCGGGCTCCCAGGCCCGCACCCGCGCCAGTTCCAAGCTAAAAAAGAGAAAACCGTGGGCACCCAACCCCACCTCGCCGGCCACTTTCCCGTCGGCCTTGGCCCGGCAATGCAGCACCAAGCCCTCCGTCGGCCCCTCCACCCGGGCCTGCACCGTCAGTTTGCCCTGGTCCAGGTCGGGATAAAGGCGAAAGCTGTGCAGGTACGCGGCTGGCACGGCCTCTAGCCACACGGTTTGCCAGATCCCGGTGGTGCGGGTGTAAAAACAGCCGTAGGAGTTGAACTGGGGGGACTGTTTGCCCGAAGGCTGCAAGGAAGAACGGGTGTCGTCCACGGCGCGGACTGCGATCTCGTTCTCCCCCTTCTTGAGCAGCGCGGTGATCTCAAAGGTGAAAGAGGAGTACCCGCCCCGGTGGGTGCCGGCCCGCTCCCCGTTGACCCACACGGTGGTGTCGTAGTCCACCGCGCCAAAATGCAAGAGCACGCGTTTGCCCTGCCATCCGGCGGGCAGGGTGCCGCGCCGCCGGTACCACACGCAGGGCATGAAATCCTTTTCCTCCACCCCGGACAAGCGGCTCTCCAGGCAGAAGGGCACGGTGATCTGCCGGGTATAAGCGCCGCCCTGGTGCAGCCCGCGGGCTTCGCCCGAGAGACCAGGATCGGTTTCGAACTCCCAGGCACCGTTCAGGTTCATCCACTCCTGGCGCACCATTTGGGGCCGGGGGTATTCTGGTCGGGGGATCGAAATATTATTGGGCATCTGCCTAATCCTCAGGTGGACAGCGGCGGGGCGCAACACCATATAGATGGTGTTGCGGGGGCCGGGGGTATTCTGGTCGGGGCATTTGCAGTTCTCGGTTCATGACCTAAGCTCCTGAGCGGATGCGCGCCTCGGCGGCGCGCAGCACCGCGTGGTTGTCGTACCCCGAGATGATTTCCTGCCAGACCGCAGCCGGTTCCTGCCGCAACTGTGCCACCGCCGCTAGGAGCAGGGGCATGGCCCGCGCCAGATTGTCGACAATGGTCGCACTGGCGGTGCGGGCGGTGCGCGACAGGGGGTTCAGGTCCACCGTCACCACCTCCTTGCCCATGCGCCGCAGGGCCTGGCAGCGGTCCCCGTCTTCCAGGGGCACAAAAACCACGTCGGCCCTGAAGATCCCCTCCGGGTGCACAAAGCGGCGATTCGATTCGATGAACGAGAGCTGGGCCTGGTCGGTGGGCATCAGCACCCTATGGGCCCCGTGGGCCAGCAAGTGGTCGCGGATAACCTGCTCCCGCAGCTGGGAGGCATGAAAGATGTTCACCTCGAGGGGTGCGGGCAAGAGCCGGCCCAGGCCGGTCAATTCGGCCGGTACCAGGGCCGCGGCGTTGCCATTGACCGAAATCACCGGGTGCCTGGCCCTCAAGAGCAGGGCCGCCGCAACCCGTATCGCTGCCAAAGCAAAGGGCTGGCTGGCCTCCCCGATCAGGTAATCCAGCGCTTCGCCCCGCCCGTGGGCGATGAGCCCGTGTACCGAGGTGATGCCTTTTTCCACCCCGGCGACCATGGCCTCGCGCAATTTGAGCGACAAATAGCGCGGATGGCTGGCCGGAACCTCGCTCAAACCAGCACCATCGCATGGTGGTTGCACAGGGCGGTCTCTTGTGCCTGGTCAAAGGGCTGGTTGCTGAACACCGCGTTCCCCAGCATGATCATCGAAGCCGCCCCGCCCCCCGCCTCGATCTGGGCGATGGCCTGGAGCACCCGCTCGTCGGCCAGCAGACCGCTCTCTGCGGTAAAAGCCCGGGACAGCCGGATGCAGGCTTCAAAATCGACCTGCGGCATCTCCAATTGCCCTTTCAGGACCACCAGGGCCTGGTCGGCGGCCTGGTTGATCCGCTCCCGGCGCCGGGGGTCGGCCAGCACCTCCCGGGTGAGGATGGGCCCGAAATACCGGTAGTAGATGGGCTGCTCGGGCACTGCCAGCCGCGCGGCGTTGAGGGGCTGGCCCGGCACGAGTTTGAGCAGGCACCCCCCGTGGTGTTGATTGCACACATCTCCCAGGCCAGTCAACTGCTCCACCTCGGCCACATGGGCGGCCATCGCCAGTTCTTCGCGGCTGCACTCCAGCTCCAGCAGGGCGTTGGCCGCGTGGGCCGCCGCCAGGGCTGCCGCCCCGCTCAGGCCAAAGCCACAACTCAAGGGCAAAGGGCTTTCCAACTCGACCTTTAGGGGCGGCGCCTGCAGGCTGGCCAGCACCCCGCTTACCGTGGGGATTTCCAGGGGTCGGCCGTTGAAGAGGATTTCCTGCCGCGACGCCGGCGAGAGTCTCGCCCGCACACCTTCGCGCACGGTGAACCCCATGCCCAGGGAGTGCATGAGCCTGGGGTCCTGATGGGGGATGATCTTGAAAACACAGGAGATATTGCCAGGGGCGAAGGCCTGGACCTGGACCATGGGAACCTCGGTGAACAATTTCTGGATTGAGCCGATAATAATAAATAGTTATTATCTAGAACGCCAATGATACGCCGTGGAGTCTGAGCATGAGCGAGAATTCCAGAACCGCCGACGCAGACGAGCTGGAGGAAGACCTTCCCATCGTGGTCAAGGTGGCCATCCTCTTCGTGGCCTTGGGCCAAGAAGCCGCCGGTGAGGTGCTCAAGTACCTCAGCGACTACGAAGTGGAAGAGATCACCCAGGCCATCGCCAATCTCAAAAATGTCTCGGTAGCCCAGCAGGACAAGGTCCTGGAGGAGTTCGAGCAGCATATGATGGCCGGTTCCTGGGTCAGCCAGGGCGGCATGGATTTCGCCCGCCAGGCCCTGGAACGGGCCGTGGGTCCACGCCGGGCCCAGGAGATCCTCGATCGGGTGATGCACACCGTGTCCTCGGGCTTCTTCATGCT
>CAMAVQ010000097.1 GCA_945861755.1 Gemmatimonas phototrophica | reverse complement strand
CGCCGGCACCGGGGCGTAGACGACTTCAAGATTGCCATCCCCGAGGAACTGATGCGCCAGAGCCAGCGCACCCAGCAGATCTTCAACATCGTCATGGGCTGTATCGCCGGCATCTCGCTGGTGGTGGGCGGCATCGGCATCATGAACATCATGCTGGCCTCGGTGCTGGAGCGCACCCGCGAGATCGGCATCCGCCGCGCCCTGGGGGCCCGGCGTCGCGACATCCTCTCCCAGTTCCTCATCGAGGCGGTGCTGGTCAGCCTGATCGGGGGCCTGATCGGTGTGGTGCTGGGCTACTCGATGACCAAGGTCATCACCCTCTACGCCCACTGGAAGACCATCGTCGAACTCTGGACCATCCTCCTGGCCTTCGGCGTTGCCGCTGCGGTGGGCATCGGCTTCGGTCTGTACCCGGCCCGCCAGGCCTCCCTGCTCAACCCCATCGACGCGCTCAGATACGAATAATCACTGGAACTTCAGTTGGGCCCAGTGCTCCGCGTCGCGCACCACCTGGTCGGGATGGGCGCGCGAGCGCAGCAAATGCCCCTGGGTCTGGCGCAGGGTGGGCTGGGTGGCGTCCTGGTAGCGAAAGTCCAGACTCCAGCGCACCTGGTCCACTTCATTGGGCAGGCCGCGGTGGAAGAGCAGGTTGCTGAAGAAGACCACATCCCCGGGGTCCACCTCGATGGAGACCGCCTGCGCTTCGAGGGGCTGGATGACCGTATCGGCGATGCGCAGATAATGCAAGTCCCGCTCGTGCGCCACGACCCCCTGCCGATGGCTGCCGGGCACAAACTGCATGCAGCCGTTCTCCACTCTGGCCGGCACCAGAGGTGTCCACACATTGACCATGCGCAGCACCTGGGCCTCAGCCGAGGTGTACCCGGCGTCCTGATGCCAGAGCACCTCGGTACGCGGGTCGTGCGGCAGCTTGGGGCGGACTGAATAGTTGGGGTAGAGGCGGATTTCGGGGCCCAGCATCTGGCCGGCCACCTCTAGCAGGCGGGCATGGGCGAAGAGCCCAAAAAATCCCGGCAGATGTAATTCGGGGCGGAAGATCCTGGGGGTTTCGTCGGGCAAATCCTGGTAGAGCAGCAGCAACCGCTGGTCAAAGGGCGCCGCTGAGAAGGATTGGGCGATTTTTCCTTGGGCCAGGAGCTGCTGGGCCAGCCCTTCCACCAAACTCTCGCACTCCCGCTGCGCCGCCGCCCGGCAGGCCGGCTCTATCACCCCTTTGAGGATGAAATACCCTTGGCGGTCAAAATATTCCTGGGAAAAGGTCATGGTTTTTTGTCCAGGTAATAGCGCAGGCCCGGGTAGCGGTTGCCGGCGTAGTCCTCGTCATCGATGGGCTCGCAGATATTAAAAGAAAACTCCCCCTGCCCCTCCTCCACCTGCACCCGAACCAGCAGGTGATGTTCACCCGCCTCCAGGTATCCGGCCAGGCGATCCTGCCCCAGTTGGTGCCGGCGCTCTCCCCGGTGGCTGTAGACCTCCTCCCCATCTATCCACACCTGCAAGCCTTCGTCAGACCCCTGCCAGTAGCGCACTGAATCGGCCTGGGGCATCGCAAAACGGGTGTACGCGTAGAGGACCCCGGGCCGCTGGACCTGCACCTTCTTGGCCAGATCCAGCCGGTCGTGGCCGAACCAGGTGGCCTCGGACCAGCCTTGCTTGCCCGGCGAAGGCGCCAGTTTGGCCCGCTCCTGGTCGCTGAACTGGTGATCCGCCGCCGGAGCGGCCCACAGGATCAGCCGTCGCGGCCCCATCCCGTATTGGGCCTGGTACTTCCACTCGTCCCAACCACCGTCGTCGCCGCCCTCGTAGGCCGAACCGGCTTTCTTGAAAGAGCGGCTGAGGTCCTCCACTTTGCCGCCTTTCACCTTCACCTTCTCGTACCGGCCTGGTCCCATGCCCCGCTGGAAAGCCAGGTCGGCAAACTCCATGTCATCCGGGTTGAAACCCATCAACCGGGCCGCCACCAGATCGGTGGCCACTGGATCGCGGCCGGCCAGGATCAGGTTGGTGCGCACCTCATCCCCCTCCTGCAGGGCGCCGGCCTCGTGTCCAACAATCCCATCTACCACATTGAGATCCATGCGGCTGATAGACCACAGATCGACCATGAACTCGTCGATCAGCGCCGGCAGGTGAGGCATGCCGGCGTGGCGGTCAGTGCCATTGGCCTTGCTCCAGCCGTAGATCAAACCCGGCAGGATGCCGAACTGGTTCTTCATGCAGCAGGTGATCTTGGGGCCGTGGGTCTTGGTCACTGGACAGTTGATCCAGGCGTCGGCGTCCATAATCGCCGTGGCGATGTCGTAGTTCGGGTCAGCCATCGCGCCGCCGGGCACTTCGAGGGTGTAGGCCTGGTCGAAGTTCAGGTCGAAGCAGTCGATGTCCACCCCCTGGCCGCGCAACTCCTCGACCACCTGGCGGTACCCGCCGATCTCGAAACCGTCGCGCGCCCACCGCCGGCCCCGCCGGGGCGCATCGGCCTGAAGGGGCTGCCCCTGCCGGTCAGTGGGCTGGGGGGAACGCCAGCCCCCGGCTCCCTCGGCGATGAGGATGCGGGCCCCGGGCGCCACCTCGTGGACCAGCAGCGCCACCCCGCGCACCACCCGCGCATCGGTGACGATCCCCGATCCCGAAGGCTGGGCCACGGAGATGTTGGGTTTGATCAGCACCAGTTTGGCGGCGTACGGAACCACCGCCTTCATGCCGCCGGCCAGGTCCACGGCCCGCCGCACCATGGCCGCCACCTGGTCTGGCGTCAGTTCGCTGTCGCGCGGAGCCGGGGCGCTCAGTTGCGGGTCGTCTGAGGCGACCAGACCGACGACGAATTCCTCAGCCCAGGCAGACTGCCCGGCTAGCGCCAGGGCGAGGACACACCAGATAAGGCTCACTTTTTCCTGCCTTGGTAGCGCGCATTGGGGGCCTCGAGTATGGCCCGCTGGCGCTCGCTGAGGTCTGGGTACGCCTCTGCATCGAAATACCCCGCCGCCCAGGAGAGCGGATGGGGACTGTACTTGAGGAAGAGGGCGTGGCGCACCACCAGGAACCCCTGCAGATCGAATAGAAACGCCTCTTTTTCTTCCATTTATTCTCCTTTATGCGGCCCGCTAACTCAATATATCCCCGTCCCCTCTCCTTGTCGATAGAGGGGGGCAGGCGGCGAAAAGTTGTAAATGCCCCCTTTATCTGCTATCTTAGCCACTCGCGGATGAGGAGGAGATGGAACCCCTGAACCTCGAAGAGCTCAAGCTCAACCAGCGTTACGCGCTTCCCGGCCAGCTGCGCTTTGCCCCTGGCCCAGGCGGCCTGCCCACGGTCCACATCAGCGACCCGCACGCGCAAGGCATGCTTGTGCTGCAGGGTGCGCACGTGCTCCAGTTTCAGCCCCGGGGCCAGCAGCCAGTGCTCTGGGCCAGCCAACACAGCTTCTACGCCCCCGACCGGCCCATACGCGGGGGGATTCCAGTCTGCTGGCCCTGGTTCGGGGCCCATCCCACCGATCCGGCAAAACCTGGGCACGGCTTTGCCCGCACCTCGGCCTGGGAGGTATTGGGCACCAGCGCCTCCCCTGCCGGCACCCTCATCGAGCTGGGCTTGCTTTCCACCCCAGCGACTCTGGCGCTGTGGCCCCATCCTTTTTCCCTGCGCCTGCGCGCCCTCTTCGGCACTCAGCTGGAGGTCGAATTACACGTCCACAACCCCGGCGACCAAGCGTTCACCTTCAGCGCAGCCCTGCACAGCTATTTTGCCCTCAGCCAGGCCTCGGCCATCACCATCACCGGCCTGGAAAACAGCCCGTACTTCGACAAGGTGGGCGGTGCGCCCCTGCGCCAGGAAGGCCCGGTCCAGATCAACGCCGAAACCGACCGGGTGTACCAGGACACCACCGCCGAATGTTGCATCGAAGACCCCGGCCTGGGCCGGCGCATCTGCGTGGCCAAGCAGGGCAGCCGCTCCACGGTGGTGTGGAACCCCTGGGTCGCCAAGGCCGCCCGCATGGAGGATTTCGGCGACGAGGAATACCGCCAGATGGTCTGTGTCGAGACCGCCAACGCCCCGCCCGACCAGATCACCCTGCCCCCCGGATCAGCGCACTGCCTGCAGGCCCTCATCCGCGTCGAACCTATTTGATCCCTGAGCCGATGTTCTATCCCCTCTTCCTCTGCCGAGGACCGGAGTGGCGGCCGTGACCCTTTCCGTCTGGCTGGTCATCGCCGCTCTCCTGGCACTCAATACCTTCTATGTGGCGGCCGAGTTCGCGGTGGTGGGTGTGCGCCGCAGCCGCATCCGCCAGCTTGCCCAGGAGGGGAACGCCCTGGCCAGAGGCCTGCTGCCCTTCCTGAACGACCCGCAACGCCTCGACCGCTACATCGCCGCCTCCCAGATCGGCATCACCCTCTGCAGCCTGGGTCTAGGTGCTTTTGGCCAGGCCACGGTGGCCATGGATCTGGCCCCCTTCTTCGCCCGCTGGGCAGACCTGCAGGAGCTGACCGCCCGCTCCCTGGCCTCGGTGGTAGTGCTGGCCCTGCTCACCACCTTGCAGGTGCTCTTTAGTGAATTGGTACCCAAAGCCATCGCCCTCCAGCATCCGGCACCCCTGGCCCTGTACACCTACCTGCCCATGCGCTGGTCGTTATGGCTCTTCAGTGGCTTCATCACCGTGCTCAACGGCAGCGGCAACCTCTTTCTCCGCCTGCTGGGCCTGCCCCAGACGCGACACCAACATATCCACTCCCCCGAAGAACTGGAGCTGCTGATCGCCGAAAGCCGGGATGGGGGCCTACTCGAACCCGAGGAGCAGCAGCGCCTGCACCAGGCGCTGCGCCTGAGCCGGCGCACTGCCCGCCAGCTGATGGTGCCCCGCCGTTCGGTGGTCGCCATCGATGCCCAGACCTCCCCGGCCGAGCTGTTGCGGCAAGTGGCAGAAAGCCCCTTTACCCGCCTGCCGGTGTACCGGGATTCCACCGAGCAGATCGTCGGTATGGTAGAGACCAAGGAGGTGGCTGGCCTTTTCGTCCTGCGCGGCCATCCCCCCACCGTCGAGGAGGTGCTCCAGCCCATGCCCCGGGTCCCGGCCAGCCTCAGCGCCGACCGGCTGCTCACGGTGCTGCGGCGGGAACGGGTGCGCCAGGCGGTGGTGGTCAACGAATTCGGGGGCATGGAGGGCATCGTCACCCTCGAGGACGTGTTGGCCGAATTGGTGGGCGAGATGGGCGACGAATTTAAGGAACTTGGACCCCAGCCCACACCGCTGGCCGACGGCCGGGTCCGCCTGCCCGGACTGCTGCCCCTGGACCAGGCCCCAGCTTGGACTAAGGTAGAATGGCGCAGCGAGGCCGACACCGTCAGTGGTCATCTCCTGGCGGTGGCCGGGCGTTTTCTGGAGGTCGGCGAGAAACTCGACGTGGAAGGTGTGGAGGTGGAGATCGAGGCCCTGGACAACCATACCATCGCCGCCGTGCTGGTGCGGCCCCGCCCGCCCCTCGACGCTGGCGAGGGGGCCTGAGATGGAATTCCTGCTGCCTTTGGCGGTGGTCGCCCTGCTGGTGGGGTTGAACGGTCTTTATGTGGCCGCCGAATTCGCCCTGCTCAGCGCCCCGCGCCAGATCATCGAGCGCCGCGCCGCCGACGGCCACCGCCTGGCTGCCTGGGCCCACCGCGTCTTGAGCGAACCCCACCTTCAGGTGCGCTATGTGGCCTCTGCCCAGCTGGGTATCACCCTGGCCAGCCTGGGATTGGGCATGTACGGGGAACACACCCTCACCGAACTCATCGCCCCCCACCTGGAATCCCTGGGCACCGCCCGCTGGGTGGCGGCCCACAGCCTGGCCACTGCCCTGGCCCTGGGGATGATAACCTATTGCCACATCGTCTTTGGCGAGATCGTGCCCAAATCCCTGGCCCTGATGCGCCCGGAGGCGGCGATGCTGGGCATCGCCCGGCCCATGCGCTGGACCCTGGGCCTGCTCTACCCGCTGGTGCTGGTGCTGGAAGGCGCTGGCCAAGCGATCCTCCGCCTCCTGGGCATTGAGCGCCGCCAGAATACCACCAACTACTACACCCCCGAAGAACTCGAGTACATCGTGCGCGAAAGCCAGGAGGGCGGCAAGCTGCAGGCCGAGTCGGGCCAGATGCTGCGCGAACTCTTCGCCTTTGAGGATCTCACCGCCGGCCAGGTCATGACCCCCCGGGTCCACCTGCACGGGGTGCCCAGCGATGCCACCCTGGAGCAGCTGCGCCAGGTGTTGCTCCAAGACCGGCACACTCGTTATCCAGTCTACGAGGAGGACCTGGACCACATCCGCGGCGTGGTCCACATCAAAGATCTGTTGAGGATGATCATGGCGGGCCGCCACCTCTCCCCCGCCGACATCCGCCCAGTGGCTTTTGTGCCCGAAACCGCCGGCCTGAACACCGTCATCGAGGCCATGCACCGGACCCGCACCCAGATGGTGGTGGTGATGGACGAACACGGGGGAACGGCTGGATTGGTGGTCAGCGGCGATCTGGCCGCCGAGATGGTGGGCGAGATGGGACAAGACGCCAACGCCGAGGAGGAGGTGTACCGCGGGACCGACGGCACCCTGCGCGCCGCCGGCACGCTGCGCCTGGAAGAATTGGGCCAGCACTTGGGGCTGGTGCTGGAACACGAGGAGGTGGACACCGTGAGCGGCCTAGTGCTCGCCCTGCTGGACCGGCCCCCCGCAGTGGGCGACGAAGTGACCTGGTCCGGGATCCACTTCCGGGTCGGCGCGGTGGAGGGCCACGGGGTGGCCGAATGTGTGGTGTGGCTGGCAAAATCTACCGCACTGGATCAGCCCCCGCTCAGTTGATCACTACCGCGCCGGATTCACCAAAAAAAGGACCCGGATAGTTCCGGGTCCTCCCTATTTGTCTGTACCTGCCCTTACTTGATCTCGAACACCACCTCCACCTGCCCGGTCACCTCCAGCTCGCCCGCCTGCACCGGCACCGACGAAGCGCCGGAGGCGTCCTTGGCGATGTCGACCCGGGACATCACCGGCCCGTACCAGGTCGAGGTCTCGCGGATGCTCAGCACCTTGCCCAGCTTGCCCCCGGCCGCCCCTACCAGGGCCTCGGCCCTTTCGCGGGCATCGGCCACAGCCTGGACCCTGGCTTCCTGGAGCAGCGAATCCGGGTCCTCCAAGGCAAAATAGAGCCCGGAGACATTGTTGGCCCCCGCGTCGATGCCGGCCTGCAGGATATCCCCCACCTTGGCCAGGTTGCGGATCTTGACGCTCAACATATTGGCGGCCCAGTACCCCACGATCAAGCCCGCCTGGTCCTTCTGGTAGTCCATCTGCGGGTAGACATTGAATCCGGTGGTCTGCATGTCCTTGGCCCCAATGCCCTGGGCGGCGAGGGCCACCTGGATGGCGGCGCTGCGCGTGTTGTTTTCGGTCACCGCCTGGTTCGCCGAATCGGCAAAAGTCTGCACCCCCAGCTGGGCCTGGGCGATGTCGGGATTGGCCTTGACCGTGGCGCTGCCGGTGACATAGATGCGGTCGTCGCCCCCATCGGCAGGGGAGACAATGGTGTCGCCCGTTTCGCAGCCGTTGAGCAAGGCGGCCAGCAGCGCCCCGCCGGCGATCAGATACAATTTACCTGCTTTCATCGTTCCCTCCTTTGAGTCTGATTGGCATTACTCGATGCCGTACACTACCTGCAGATGGATGCTGAAGCTCAGGTCGCCGGCGCTGGTCATACTTTGTTCCCGCATCGACGCCTTCATGTACATGGGGCCACCGCTGTTGCCCTCCATTTCGCTGATGCTGATCACCGGCCCCAGCCGGCCCCCGTGCAACTGTGCCAGCTGCTCCGCCTTGCTGCGGGCCTGGCCTGCGGCCAGCTTGCGGGCCTCGGCAGCAGCCGAATCCGGCTGGTCCACGGCAAATTGCAGGCCCCAGATCTGGTCGGCCCCGGCCTGGGTGGCCTGTTCCAGCACCGCGTCCACCCGTTCCAGGTCGCGGATGGTCACCAGCACCATGTTCTCCACCCAATACTTGCCTTCCTCCACCCCGCCCTTTTCGAGCGGATGGGGCGGTTCGTAATTGAGGGAAAACTGGGTGGTGCGGATGTCCCGTTCCTCGATGCCCACCTCGTGCAGGGTCTGCAGCACCTTTTGCATGGCAGCGCGGTTCTGGCTCATGGCCTGGGCCACAGTGGGCGCACTCGACCTGACCCCCAGACTGATGCGGGCCACGTCCGGCTTCACGCTCACCTGCCCCTCGCCGCTCACCGCGATCTGCCGCGACACCTTTGCCAGGGCCGGGACGGCCAACATCAGCACGCCAACCAAGGCCCAAACCGACTGCTTTGTCCGCTTCATGTCGTTACCTCCCTCAATAGGTTGTGCAAACTCCGTACCTGGATCGCGCCCTCTGAAAAGGGGTGAAAATTCTCGCTGCCGGCCTCAAAAATCTGCCGAAACCTCAGATTTCCGCCATTCCCTTGCCCCAGGCACCCTCTTAACCTAGACTAATACTTTCTATGAGCTTCCTGGTAATCATCCTGGGCATGGCCGCCCTGATCTACGGATATACGGGCTGGCGGCTCATCCCCCCCGCCCAACTCGCACCGCCCTGGAACCTGGCCGCCTGGCTGGGACTGGTGCTGGTGGCGGCCCTGCCTTTCGCCTCCTTCTCACTGCGCCAGCATCTGGACGGGATCTGGGCCAGTCTCTTCTCCTGGTTCACCTATCTGAGTTTGGGCTTTTTTGTCCTGCTCTTCAGTCTGCTGCTGCTGCGCGACCTGGGCTGGCTGCTGTGGTCCGGTTTGGAACGGCTCCTGCCCCTGGCCCAACCCCTCAGCCCCCCCGATCCGCTGCGGCGTCAGTTCGTGCTCAAAGCCGCCAACCTGGGCACCTTGATCCTGGCCCTGGGGGTTTCCGGGTTCGGGTTTTATCACGCCCGCCGCCGCCCCCGGATAGATCAGGTAAAGGTCTATTTCCCCGACCTCGCCCCCGAACTGGAGGGACTGCGCATCGTCCAGTTCAGTGACGTACACGCCGGTCCCACGATCAAGAAACCCCAGGTCGAGGCCATCGTGGCAGCCATCGAGGAGTTGCAGGCCGACCTGATCGTCTTCACCGGCGACCTGGTGGACGGCAGCGTGGAGGATCTGCGCGCCGAGGTCGAGCCCCTGGCCCGCCTGCGCGCCCCCCTGGGTTGTTATTATATCACCGGCAACCACGAGTACTATTCGGGGGTGGAGGAATGGCTGGCCGAGGCGCGGCGTCTGGGATTCACCGTGCTGCTCAACGAACACCGACTGCTGCTGGAAGGCCGGCTCTTGCTGGCCGGGGTGACCGATTTCAACGGCGGCGAACACCACCCCGGTCATGCCTCCGACCCGGTGGCCGCCCTGGGCCAGGCACCCCCGCCCGCCGCCCTGCGACTGCTCCTGGCCCACCAACCGCGCAGCATCTTTGCCGCTGCCCAGGCGGGCTACCATCTACAACTCTCGGGCCACACCCACGGCGGGCAGTTTTTGCCCTGGAAATACTTCATCCCCCTGCAGCAGCCCTATATCGAGGGCCTGCACCTTCACCAGCAGACCTGGATCTACGTCAACCGCGGGGCCGGGTACTGGGGACCCCCCATCCGGGTGGGCGCCCCCTCGGAGATCTCCCTGCTCACCCTGCACCGAGCCTGAGATGGAAGCCCTGGGCCGGCATGTGCTGGTGGACTTCTACGACTGCTCCCCAGCCCTGCTCGACGACGCCGGCTATCTGGAGCGCGCCCTGACCGAAGCCGCCCTGGCTGCCGGCGCCACGGTGCTCAACGCCACCTTCCATCGCTTCTCCCCCTGCGGGGTCACCGGCGTGTTGGCCATCCAGGAAAGCCACCTGGCCATCCACACCTGGCCCGAACACGCCTTTGCCGCGGTGGATCTCTTCACCTGCGGCCAGACCATCGACCCCTGGCAAGCCTGTGCCCGGCTCAAGGAGGCCCTGGGGGCCGCCTATGGCAAGGCCGTGGAATTAGAGCGCGGCCAGCCGAATTTGCAGGTGCGGCAGCGGGTGATTTAGAACGAGATGTTGAGCGAAAAGCCGTAGATGTGTTTGCGGAAGAAGCCCTCCTCGCGCCGAGTGCCGTTGCGGGAGTAGCTGTACTGCAAACCCAGGCTGTACGAGGTGCTGATCTGGCGGGTCAGTTTGGTGAAGAGCAGGGTCTGGGCGTATTCCTCGTCGGCCACCTTGGGCCCCTCCGGGGTGATCTCCTCGCTGTAGCGCCGCCGCTGGGTGGTCAGGTAGAATTGCCCATCCACGCCATAGTACAAGTGGCGGGAGAGCAGCAGCTCGATTTGATGGGCGCGGAAGCCATAGCCCACGCTGTTCGAATGGTTGTCCACCAACGCATACCCCGCATCCACCAACATCTTGCCGTGTACGTTCAGCCCCAGGCGTAATTCCCGCTCCAGGTCGCGCTGGTCGTACGTGGAAAACACCACCGCCCCCGCGCTGCCCTGGGCCAGGGCCAGCCGCCCGTAGTCCAGCCAACGCCAGGCCGCCCCCAGACGGGCCTGGACCCGACGACCCCGATTGAAACTCAGGTCCGCGCCCAGTCCCTGCAATGACAGGCTGGCCAGATCCGCCTCCCGGGGATCATCCCCGCTGCGCTGGTACCGCAGGGAACCCGCCCACCCCTTGCCCAGCGCCGCGTGGGCCTCAGCCCGCAAGCCTCCATGTAAATAGCTGTCCTGACTTGAGATGCGATTGACATTTTTGACCTTGACCAGGGTGCTGCCACTCAACTGCAGGCGGGGAAACACCTGGGCCTGGCCTTCTAATTCGAGTTCGCTGGCCATCACCTCCCCGCGCGGAACCATCTCCCCTTCCCCGCGCCAGAAGCGTTTGAACCCCCACTGATGTTTGACCTGGACCCCACCCCAGGGCTGGTCGAGCAACTGGCCAGCGGTGTCCAAGTAGAAACGACTCACCAGCCCTCCCCGGCGTCCAGGATAGGTCTCGAAGGGGTTGTCGTCGTATTCCAAACCGACCACGGCCTGCATTCCCTCGGCAAAACGGGGGGTGGAAGTGATCAGACAGCCGAGCATCAGCAGGTGCAGCCACCGCTTGCTCATTCGCGACCCTCCAGGGAGGCACCCATCTGCAGCCGGAAGGTCTGGATGCGTTCGTGCAGCACGCTCTCCATCTGGCGGATCTCCCGCTGGTGGGCCTTCAGCTTGTAGATCTCCAGGCGCAGGTCATCGGCGCTGAAACGTTCCAGGGACAGCCGCTGGCTGCCCGAGGCCGAATGCCTCCCCCCGGCCTCGGCAGGGGCTGGCTGATGCGTGTCGCCGGCCTTGATGCTGGACCCCCCCGGAGCCAGTTCCAGGGCCGTGGCCCCCTCCTGCATCACCTGGCGGTCTGGCAGGTGCTCGTCAAAAAGACTGATTTGGGCGGTGAAAACCCGGACCTGGTTGCGCAGCCGGCGCTCCTCCTCCAGACGGCCCAACTCTGCGGCGGTCCTCTCGGCGTCGGTGTGCAGCCGGCCGGCCATGTCCTCCATCAGTTCGATCTTCTGGGCGATCTCCTCTGGACCGTCCTCGGGGTTGATGGCCAACTCTTCGGCGTACCGCATCCGCCCAGGATTCAACTGCTCGCCGAGAGCCTCGCGGGCCTCCTGGTAGAGCATCAGGCGGCCCACCACCTGGCGGTTTGGACCCTCCTTAGCCAGACGCTGGATCAGCTGGCCAATCTCCCAATCGTAGGCCACGCGCAACCGCTCCCGCACCTCATCCTGGGTTCCGGCCAGCGAATCAACACTGTGATCGATCTCGACCAAGCGGTGTACCAGGGCTAACGAGGAGCGCAGGGCCTGTTGCAGCAATTCGGCATCCCCCCCCGCCAGTTTGAGACTGTCGATCTGGGCCGAGAGCTGGTCGGCCTGTCGCACCACCTGCACCCGCTCTCCCACCAGGGTCCGCAGCACCGCGGCCAGCTGCTGCTGGTCGGCCCTGAGCCCTGGAATCTGCCCTTCCTCGCCGACGGCCAGCCCCAAAACCAGACCGAGCATCCCGAGGGTGAACCAGATGGTCTTCACGTCTTCCCCAATCCGTATTTGTCCAGTTTATAATACAAGGCGCTGGTCTTGATGCCCAGCAACTCCGCTGCCCGGGTCTTGACCCCCCTGGCCTGCTCCATAGCGCGCACGATGCGTTCGCGTTCCTGCTCTTCTAGATCCCTCTTCAGCGAGCTGCTCCCCAGAGGGGCAGCCTCGGATGAGATGGCCGCTGACTCTCCACTACCCAGGGGCAGATCGTGGGCCCCCACCTCTTCGCCGTCGGCCAGTACAATCGTCCTCTCGATGACGTTTTCGAGTTCGCGCACATTGCCTGGCCACCAGTAGTTCTCCAGGGCCTTCATCGCTTCGGGGCTTAGACGCTTGAGGGGCAAATTCATTTCCCGACATTTTTTGCGCACAAAGTGTTCGACCAGTTCGCGGATATCCTCCTTGCGCTCGCGCAGGGAGGGCAGGTGGATGGGAATGACCTCCAGACGGTAGAAAAGATCGTCGCGAAAGGTCCCGTCCTTTACCCATTCCCGCAGGGGTTGGTTGGTGGCGGCCACCACCCGCACGTCCGAGCTGAGGGTCTTTTCCCCCCCCACCCGGTCGAACTCCTTCTCCTGCAGCACCCGCAGCAACTTGACCTGGGCGTCCAGGGGTAAATCGCCGATTTCGTCCAGGAAGATGGTGCCGCGCTGAGCCAGTTCAAACTTCCCCCGCTTCAGGCGCACCGCCCCGGTGAAAGCCCCCTTTTCGTGGCCGAAGAGTTCGCTTTCGACCAGTTCGCGCGGCAGGGCGCCGCAGTTCACCTTGACAAAAGGCCCTTTGCTCCGGCCGCTCTGGTTGTGGATGGCGCGGGCCACCAACTCCTTGCCGGTGCCGCTTTCGCCGTAGATCAGCACCGAGGAATCGGTGGCCGCCACCTTTTCCACCATGGCCAGCACCTCGCGGATGCGTCCCGAGCGGCCGACGATCTCGCCATAGCGGTCGCCGATCTCCTCGCGCAGATAGCGATTCTCCTCCTCCAGACGTTCCCGGTCGAGGCGGGCGAGGCGGTGTTCGATGGCCTTACCCACCTTGATGGGCAGCACCTCGGTCAGGTTGCTCTTCTCGACAAAGTCGATGGCCCCCTGGCGCATGGCCTCCACTGCCAGACCGATGGTGCCCACCGCCGTCAGCACCATCACGTCGGTTTCGGGAAACTCGGCTTTGACCGCAGCGACCACCTCCAGGCCATTCATGCCGTCCATCCGGTAATCGGTGATCACCAGATCGTAGACCTGGGCCCGCAGCATCTCCAGCGCCTCCGGGCCGCTGGCCGCCACGCTGGTCTCGTGGCCCATCCGCCGCACCTTCTCGGCTACGGCGTGGCGCATCTCGTCGTCGTCCACCACCAAAATACGGCTCATCCCTTTTGCTCTCTAGGCGCGTGGCGCCCCATTGGTGTTGCCAGGCAGGATCACCCGAAAAACCGTGCCCTGCCCCAGGGTGGTCTCCACCTCGATACGGCCCCGGTTCTCCTCCAGGGTCTGCCTGGCGATGGCCAGGCCCAGCCCAGACCCTTTCTGCTTGGTGGTGAAGAAAGGCTCAAAGAGCCGCTCCCGCACCTGGGGCGGGATGCCCGGCCCGGTGTCCTCGACCTCCACCACCACTTCGCCGCCCTTCTCCCGTCCGCGGACCCACAACTGGCCGCCCTTTTTCATCGCCTGTACACTGTTCTTGATCAGGTTGAAAATCGCCCGCCGCACCTGCTCGGGATCGGCGTAGATCTGAAGACCCGCGGCCATTTCCTGGCGGTATTCGATCTGGGCGGCCTTCATCTCCGGGGCCATCAGGAAGGCCGCATCCTCTGCCAACCCACCCACCCCGACCCATTGAGGGTTGGGTGGCGCCGGCCGGGCAAAAGCCAGAAATTCGGTGATCACCTTGTCCAGCACCCGCACCGCCTCGATCACCTTGCGGATGTGTTGCCGGCGCGGGTCCTCGGCGGGCAAATCGTCGGCGATCAGGCCGGCATAGATCTCGATGCCGCCCAGGGGATTGCGGATCTCGTGGGCCACCCCGGCCAGCATCTGCCGCAGCTGGGCATCGCGGGCCAGCAACTGCCCACGCATCTCCTCCATCGTCTCCCCCAGATAACCCAGTTCATCCCGGGCCGAGGTGTCCACAGCCTGACCCAGATTTCCCTGCCCAATCAGCCTGGCCGCCAGCACCAAACGCTGGATGGGTCGCGTCAGGGTGCCGGCCAGGACCAGGGCCACCACCACGGTGAGCAAGAGGCCGACCCCGGCGTAGATCAGCAGGGAGCGCTTGAAGGCCCGGATCGACTCCATGAAGCCCACCCCCAGGTCCACCCCCACCGCCGCGACGATCTGGTCGCCGGTGTAGACCGGCGCGTACCCGGTCATGTAATAGGTATCCCCATCGGGGAAAAGCACTGAATGGATGGCTTCCCCCTCCCAGACCCTGGCCAGTTCCAGCCGGTCGCGGATGCGCAGGTCGTGGTGCTGCCCGCCGATGGGGGTCTTTTCTTCGGTGTCGATCAGATTTCGGCCCTCGCGGTCAAAGACATAGATGCGCTGGGCCCCCACCTGTTCCTGCACCCGCCGCAGCCGGCTGTTCATGCTGCGGTAAAATTTAAAATCCTCGCTGCCCGGCTTCAGGCGGCGGAGCAGATCGAGATTGGGCAGCGAAGCCACCAGCTGAGCCACCGAGACCAGGTGGGTCCCCATCTGCTGCTCTAGGCTGCGCCTGGTCAGCGCATAAAGCCCCCAGCCGGTCATGCCCACCAGGGCCATGACCAGCAGCACAAAACTGAAGACCAGCCGGCGCCCGATCCGGCCCCGGGAGCGGGTCTGCGTTGGGGTGCTGCTCAAGTGCCTCGCTCCTGCATTTAGACGGAATACCGAGAATCTACACTTGACCGATAGGCCGGACAAACTATCCGCACTGCAAGATACGTGCCTCTCCCTGCCAGACGGCGTTCACTCAGAGACCGGCGCGGTTTCTAGCTGCAAAAATCCGTGAAAAACTGCTGCTTCCCTCAGTTTTTTGAGAGGGGTTCACTCCCCCACACTTCCCAGTACCGCCCCCAGCGCCGGGCCAGGGCACGCGGGCTTTCGGCGTAGAGGCGGCTGCCCAGTTCCAGGGCTTCTGCCTGTAGCTCGGCCTGGCGGAGCGGGAATGCAACCTCTAGGTCCCGCACCTCTATTTTTGAGCGCCGAGCCGGCCATTCGGCCTGCAGCAGGCCGGCCAACACCGCCAGGTCGTGGTCAGCACCCAACAGCTCCCCGACCCGGTCGAACCCGGCCTGGGTGACCTCCATCAGCGAGGGCCAGAGCTCGTGCAGGATCTGGGCATGGTACCATCCGTATTTGGCGTAGCGCCGCCACTGGTGAAAACACTCCTCCCCGCCCTCTTCCCTGGCCAACCCCAGGCAACGCCGGCCCCGCGCATACACCCACTGGACTCCTGGGCCGATGGCCTCCCAGCCCAGTCCCTGGAGGGGCCATTGCTCCACCCTCACCTGGGTCCAGCGCAGGGCATCCACCACCTCCCCGATCATCTCCTGCCCTGCCCCGGGCGCGCCCTTTCTCTCCAGGAGCCAGGCCCGCACCCGCAGGTGGGGCTTGCCGCTCCAGGCATCTAACTGGTCCAGGCATTCCACCAACGCCGCCGCGTCCCGCAGGCCCCCTAGCAGCCGGGCCGTCAGTCCCAGGCTGCGGTTTTCCCAGCGCATGACCTCGGGCCCCAGCTCGGCGCGGACCAGACACACCAAGGCCCGCAACCTCTTGAGAGCTTTGCGGGCCTCATGTACCTGCTCTTCCCAATCCTGATCGGCGGCTTCCAGATGGGCGATGGCCTTTCCCAGCTGATGAAAGGCCAGCCGGCGCAGGCCCTCCGGCAAGGACTCATCCCGGTGCAGCCGGAAGTCCATCACACCTCTCCGGCCCTGAAGCGGTACCCGGCCCCGCGCACGGTTTCGATCAAACCGCTGGCCTGGCCCAGTTTCTCGCGCAGGCGCTGCACGTGGGTGTCCACGGTCCGGCTGTACCCGCTGGTGTGCCCCACCCCCCAGACCAGTCCCGTGACCCAGGAGCGCCGGCGCTCCTCGATGGCCAGGGTCCCCACCGTGGCCAGATGGTCCGGACCGGTGAGCACGTGCAGGATGCCGGCTACCAAGCCGGCCAGCAGTGTCAACATGGCTTTCCCATTTGCAGATGAACCCGACGGGGCAGACCCCGCTTGCCCCTAATCAATGTATATATCGGCGATCTCATCGGGAAAATATACAGCAGCCCTCCTGGCCTGTCTACCGAGCAAAACTCATGTAGACACACGCGTTACAGTATTGTGCCATTGCCGGGCCGCGGTTTTTACCTGACTGTGACGCAGCCTTCGGGAGACCCGGCTATTTTCGCTTGTCCCTGCTCGTCACCGGGAGCCCAGCCATGCCCTATTACTTGTTGTTCACC
>CAMAVQ010000096.1 GCA_945861755.1 Gemmatimonas phototrophica | reverse complement strand
TCGGCGTAGCGCAGGCGGCCCCCCGGGACCGGGCGGCCCCGCAACCAGGGTTGGGGCGCGCTCCAGGTGTGGCCGTTGTCGCGGCTGAGGCTGAGTTCGAAATCGTCGTACCCGTCGGAATAGTCCTCGTACCCGGTACACAGCATCAGTTCGGGTTGGTTGCGGTGGATGTAGCTGAGAAAGCCGTTGACCACCGGCCGGCCATTCACGTGGGAACGAAAGCGTTCGGCGGAAAGCAATTTCATCGGGACCTCCTTGGTGGGGTGCAGCTCTGAGTATGGCGTTGCCGAGGATGCGAGTCAACCTGGTGGCGTCGTCGAGGAGCGACCCATTGCGGCCTTTCCCCAGGCGCGTCCTGCACCCTCGCTCGCTTCGCTCCGCTACCCGGCCCCCCGACCACGCGGACTTCCCTTCCCTACCACTCCCCGGGAAAGGTCCTCAGGGTCTACTCCTCGCCGCCTTGGTTGATAGCGCCACAGGAAAACCCTCTGGGGCCAACCCCCGCCACCTCGGTTGACAGCAGGCTGGCAAGGCAGCTTTATATACTGCGCCAAAAAGGAGCGTGCTCATGGACCATACTATCACCCCTGCCGAGCGGTCGGCTTTCGATGACCAGGGGTATGTGATCCTCCGCCAGGTCTTCAGCCCCCAGCGGGTCCAGGCGCTGCGCGGGGCAGTGGAGGGGCTGGTGGAGCGGGCATTGGCTGGCCAGTGTGAAGTCCGCTGGATCGACCGGGAGCGCGGCATTCCCGAGCGGACCAGCCATCTGCTGCATCCCGACAAATTCGATCCGGCGTACGCCGAGTGGTTAGACCAGGACCTGGCCCCGCATTTGGAAGCCCTGGTCGGGTCGGTGCGCCACAGCCTTTTCGGCATGTTGGCCGGCGGCGGGGAACAGCCCTACCGCCAGGCCTGGCACCGCGACCTGGGCAAACCCGGTGATCCCGACGAGGCTGGCTTCCTGCAGCGCTTTCACGGCCGCTCGGTGCAGTTCAACGCGCCGCTGCTGCCGGGCGATCACTTCCTCAACATCGTGCCTGCCAGCCACCTGCGCGCCTCCACGCCCGCCGAGATCGAGGCGGCCAAGGCCGGGGACCAGGCACAGATGCCCGAGGCCCTGGTGGTCGAGGTCGAGCCGGGCGATATCGTCTATTACAACGCCAATCTCTGGCACCGGGGTTGGAACCCCGAAGGGGGCATGCGCTGGAGCCTGCACTGCGCCTTCTGGCGGGCCGAGTATCCAGTGATGAAACACGAACACGGGCAGCGCGAGGCCCTACTCACGCCTGGCCACCTGGAGCGTTTCCCCGGCCAGGCCCGCCATATTATTCAGCGCTACCTCGACCGCTACCCCGAGGGGCCGGCGCCGAGCGCCCTGGAGATCTGTCAATGAACGAGGTACGCGCGTTCTTCGAGGAAAAGGGCTATTACCTGGCCAAGCAGGTGTACAACCCGGCAGAGGTCGCCGAGTTGGAGGTCGATTTCGACCGCATCGTCGATCAGTTGCTGGCGGGCGGCGAGCGGGTCAACGCCCGCTGGGGCAGCCCCTTGACCAAGGACCTCGAAGCTGCGGATTCGGTGATCCTCCACACCCACAATGTCCAGAATTATTCGGCGGTGTGGCTGCGGGCCCTGCAGCACGAGCGTTTCCTGGCTGTCGCCCAGGCCCTCCTCGGCCCCGACGTGATGCTGCACCACACCAAGCTCTTCCAGAAGCCGCCCGAAAAAGGCGCGGCTTTTCCCATGCACCAGGACTGGCAGTATTTCCCCACGGTGAAGGACTCGATGATGGCCGGCATCATCCATGTCTCGGCAGCCACCGACCAGATGGGCTGCGTGCGGGTGTACCCTGGCTCGCACCGCCTGGGCCGGTGCCAGGGCATGATGGGGGGCGGGCAGAACGCGGAGTTGACGGAACAGTACCCGCTCTCCGACGCCCAAGTGGTGGAGGCCGAGCCCGGCGATGTCTTCTTCTTTCATTACTTCACCCTGCACGGCTCCATGCCCAACACCTCGCAGCAATTGCGCAAGACAGTGCTGGTCCAACTCCACGCCGGCGACGATGAGGTCGAGGCCGGCAACACCCATACCAATCTGCGCCTGACCCTGAGCGGCTGGAACCATTGCGTCACCCGCTCGGCAGCGGGCAGTGTGCAGGGCTGAGATGAACTACTGGCTGATCAAGTCCGACCCCGAGACCTATTCCTTTGAGGATCTGTGCCGCGACCAGACCACGGCCTGGGACGGGGTGAGGAATTACCAGGCGCGCAACAATCTGGCGGCCATGAAGGCGGGGGATCTGTGTTTGGTCTATCACTCGGGCGCCAACCCTGCGGTGGTCGGCACCGCCAAAGTGGTGAAAGCCGCCTATCCAGATCCCAAGGCCGAGGACCCGCGCTGGGTGAACGTCGACATACAGGCCGGCCAGACCCTGGCCCGCCCGGTGTCGCTGGCCGAGATCAAAAAACACGCGCTGCTCTCGCAGATGGAATTGGTGCGCCAGTCCCGGCTGAGTGTCGCTCCAGTCAGGGCGGCAGAGTGGGCCGAGGTGATGGCCCTGGGCAAGGAGTCCCACCATGACAAAGACGCCTAGCGCATCAGACCTGGCGATCAACGGGGGCAAACCCGCACATACCCGTCCGTGGCGCACGGGCGCGTTCCACTTTGCCGAGGAGTTGACGGCGCTGGAGGAGTTGCTCTCCGGGCCGGCCCTACCGTTGGCGCGGGGTCGGGTGGTGATGGCGTACCGGCGGGAGTTGCAGGAACTCTACGGGATGAAATACGCGGTGCCCACCAGCTCGGGCAGCACCGCCATCCACGTGGGGCTCTTCGCCGCCGGGGTGGGCGCTGGAGACGAGGTGATTGTCAGCCCGCTGACCGACTATGGCAGCATCATGGGCATCTTTCAGCTCAACGCCATCCCGGTTTTCGCCGACGTGCAGCCAGACGGCCTGCTGATGGACGTCAAGTCGGTGGCCGAGAAGATCACCGCGCGCACCCGCGTTATCATGCCGGTACACAACGGGGGGTACGCGGTAGATATGGCCGGCCTGATGAAGCTAGGCCGCAGGCACGGGCTGATGGTGCTGGAGGACTGCGCCCAGTCGCACCTGGCCTCGCTGCAGGGCAAATACCTGGGCACCTTTGGTCACCTGGGGGCTTGGAGCACCAACGAGAGCAAACACATGAAGTCCGGGGAGGGTGGCTTTCTGCTGACCAACGACCGCAAGATGGCGGAGCTGGCCGACCTCTTCTCCGACAAATGTTATCCCCGTTTTCCAGGGGCGCCGCCCACGCCGGCCTTACCGGCGCTGAATGTGCGCCTCAGCGATGTGAACGCCGCCCTGGCCCGGGTGCAGTTGCGCCGGCTGCCCAAATGGACCGCGCAGCGGCAGGCCTTTGGGCTGGCTTTCTATGAGGGCATCGCCGGGGTGCCTGGGGTCAAAGCTCAGCCCCAGCCCAAGGGGGCGCTGCCCAGTTTCTGGTGGGCGCTCTTTGTGGTGGATCAAAAGGTGTTGGGGGTGGATGCGGCCCGTTTTTGCGAGATGCTCAAAGCAGAGGGCATCCCCTGTGCTGCCGGGCCGCAGCGCTACGTGCCCGGCTGGGAGGTCTTCCGCAAGCTCAACCGCAATCCCAAGACCTTCCGCGCCTATAGGCCGGGCCGGCTGAAGAAGGGGTTTTATCCGCTGGAGGTGGCGCCCAATGCCCAGTCGGCGGCTGAGCGCTTGGCCGTGATCAACCTGACCCAGCACAATACCCCGGCTGAAGCGCGCGCAGCGGCCAAGGCCCTGCGCAAGGTGGCCGGGGCCCTGCTGGGCAGGGCACTATGAAAGGAAGGACGAGATGAGCGCGACGGATGAGACGGTGGCTGTTGCACGCCAGCAGTACCAGCGCGGCGGGTATTGCCTGACCCCGCCCTTGATCGAGGCCGAGCTGTTGGCGAGGGCGATCCCGCGCATGGACGCGGTGATGCAGGAGGAGTACGAAACCGGTGCGCCGCCCAAGCCCTCGTGGAAACCGGGAGACAGCCCGACCAAGATCCGCAAGATCGACCAGGTGCATCTGTCGGATCGCACCTTGTTCGAGCTGGTCACCCACCCCGAGGTCGGCCGCTGGGCCGCGCAACTCACCGGGGCCCGGCGCATCCAGGTGTGGGCGGTGCAGATGTTGTACAAGCCGCCGGGGGGCGGCGAGGCCGGCAATATCGGCTGGCACCAGGACCGGCAGTACTGGCGCTACTGGCAGGAGGGCAGCGAGGTCTTCACCGCCTGGATCGCCCTCAGTGAGGTGGGCGCTGCCTCGGGACCCATGAATTTTGTGCCCGGCTCCCATCGCTGGGGCCTGGTGGGGGAGGGCGATTTCTTTGGCACCGACCGCGCCGCGCAGCGCGACAAGGTCCGCGTGCCTGTGGGCGAAACCTGGAGCGAGGCGCCGGCCCTGCTGGCCCCGGGGGCGGCCAGCTTCCACCACTGCCTCACCTACCACGGCAGCGGCCCTAACCTCTCGGCCAAGCCGCGCCGCAGCTTTGCCCTGCACCTCTGCACCGAAAAGGCGCAGCCCGTTCCCGGAGCGCAGGATTACTATGTCTCCCACCTCGATGATCCGGTGATGTGCCCGGTCATCTACGAAAAAAAATAAAACTGAGAAAGGGGAAAAATATGGCCAAGGTCGTTTTTATCGGTGCCGGCAGTTTTGGTTTCACCCGCGGACTGGTCCGCGATCTGCTCACCTTTCCGCGTTTGGCCGACGCCGAGATCGCGCTGGTCGACATCAACAAACAGCGCCTCGACTTTGCCCGCCGCGCCTGCCAGAAGATCATCGACCAGGGCAAGTATCCGGCCAAGCTGACCTGCACCACCGACCGCCGCCAGGTGCTGGCGGGGGCCGACGCGGTGATGGTCACCATCCTGCGCGGCAGCACCAGCGTCTGGCAACACGATATCCTGATTCCCAAGAAGTACGGCGTCGACACCAACGTGGGGGATACCCGTGGGCCCAGCGGCATCTTCCGCGCCCTGCGCACCATCCCCGAGATGCTGGCCATCGCCAAGGATATGGACGAGTTGTGCCCCAAGGCGATCATGCTCAACTACACCAATCCCATGGCCATGCTCTGCCACGCCATGCAGCGCGAGCACAAGGTGGCCATCACCGGGCTGTGCCACAGCGTGCAGGGCACCTCGGCGATGCTGGCCGGCTGGGCTGGGGTCAAGCCCGAGGCGGTGGACTATGTCTGCGCCGGCATCAACCATATGGCCTGGTTCACCAAGTTCGAGCACAAGGGCAAGGACCTCTACCCCAAGCTGCGCAAGCGGGTGGCTGAGGATGCGGAGATCTACAACCACGAGCAGGTGCGCAACGAGATGTTCCTGGCCCTCGACTACTACGTCACCGAATCCTCGGGCCACAACTCGGAGTACAACTGGTGGTTCCGCAAGCGCCCGGACCTGATCCGCCAGTACTGCACCAAGGGCACCGGCTGGAACCCCGGAGTGTACGCCTATATCCTGCACGAGTACCGCAAGCGGGAGAAGAGTTGGCAGCAGCAGGTGAAGGAGTGGCTGGCCACCGACGAGGCCATCTCGCTGAAGCGGGGCCACGAGTACGCCGCCTACATCGCCAACGCCTGGGTGGGGGGTGATCCGTACAGGTTCAACGGCAACGTGGCCAACGACCGCCTGATCGACAATCTGCCGCAGGGGGCTTGTGTCGAGGTACCGGTATTGGCCACCCGCAACCGGCTGGAGCCGATCCGCGTGGGCGCCCTGCCGCCCCAGTGCGCCATGCTCACCTCGCTGAGTGCCCAGATCGAGATGATGGCGGTGGAGGGTTGTTTGAGCGGCGATCCCCGGCTGATCTACCAGGCCATCGCCCACGATCCGTTGACCGCCTCAGTGCTCTCGTTGGCGGAGATTCGGCAGATGGTGCGGGAGATGCTGCGCCAGAACCAGGCCTATCTGCCCACCTTTAAACGCATCGATTTCTGAGCCGGCGCACTGCAGCGGCCCCGTGGCCGAACCTCTCGGTCAGCGCGGTGGTGCCGGCAGCGGGGCTGCAAAGGGCCACTTGGAGGTGCTGCGCGACCAGGCCAGAAAACTGAGCGCGCCCAGGGCCAGGGCGGCCAAACTGAAGAGGATGATCAGCGGATCGAGGGTCAGGTAGATGAAGGCCCAGCCGACCAAGGCGATCAGGCTGGGCAGGGGATAGAGCCAGATCCGGTACGGGCGCTTCAGGTTCGGAGCGTTTTTCCGCAGCAGGGCCACGGCAAAGATCTGGCCGGCGAATTGCACGATGATCCGGGTGGCGATCAGCACGTCGATAACGACCCCCAGCGAGAAGAAGCTGCAGAGGATGGAAAGGCCCCCGATCACCAGCACCGAGACGTAGGGGAAGTGGTGCCGCGGATGCAGGCGGCTGAACAGGGCAAAAAAGTATCCGTCGCGCGCTGCGGCAAAGGGGATGCGCGAATAGCCCAGGAGCAGCGCGAAACAGGACCCCAGCGCTGTCCACAGGATCATCACCGTCAGCACCGTCGCCACTTCTGCCCCGTAGACCTTTTCCATCATTAGCGAGACGATGAACTGCGCGGCCTGGTTTCCCTCGGCGGGGACAAACTCGCGCCACGGGATGGTGCCGATGATCGAGAGGTTGATCGCCACGTAGATCGCCGCAACCGCGATCACGCTGCCGATGATCGAGCGCGGAATGGTCCGACCCGGATCTTTGACCTCGTCGCCGATATAGCAGATGTCGTAATAGCCCAGGTAATCGTAGACGCCGATCCGCGAAGCCGCGCCGAGCCCGAACAAAAAGCCCGTCGAAAAGTCGAAGGCACCCTCAGGGAAGTCAAAGGCCAGCTGGGGGTCGAAGTGCATCACCCCGGTGATGATGACCGCGCCGGTGGTGAGCAGGGTGCCGATCCACAAGCCGATGGTGATTTTGCCGAGGTGGGTGATCTGGCGATAGAGCAGGGCGATGTTGAGCAGGCCGACGGCGACGACGACCAGCCCGGTGGGGGCATCTTTCCAGATATAGCCGAAGTACTGGGCAAAGCCGATATAGCCCGAAGCGATCTCGAAGGGCCCGCTGATAATGAACTGCCAGATGAACAGAAAGGCCATCAGTCGCCCAAAGGTCTCGCGGCCAAAGGCCTCGCGCAGGTACACGTAACTGCCTCCCGAACCAGGCATCGACGCACCCAGCTCGCTCCAGACCATTCCGTCCGGGATGACGATCAGCAGCGCCACCAACCAGCCCAGCATGGCTTGGGGTCCGCCCAGCGCCGACATCAGCAGCGGAATGGTCAGGAAAGGGCCGATGCCGATCATGTTGGACATATTCAGGGCCGTCGCCTGCAGGGGCCCAAAATGCCGGATCAGCTGCGGGGTGGTGTCAGGGGGTTTCTCGTTGTCCATGGTCTGGCCCAGCAGTGGGGGGATTTGGCTGGACCAATATGGCGCGGCCCGATGCGTGCGTCAAATGAGGGGTCCAAACGCCAAAAGCCGCGCTTCCAGGGGGAGTGCGGCCGGTGCCAGATGCGGATCGGGGAAGGGGTTAGGTGGCGATGGCCTGCTGGTCTTGAGAGGCCGGCTGGGGTGCGGGCTCAGGTGCAGGGGAGCCCGAGGTCAGCTGGGCCTCGGCCTGGTTCAGGAAGTCGGCCGCGGTGGCGAAAAAGTCCGCGATGCCTTCGTGTAACAGTTTGCCCACCGCTTCCACGTCCTCATTCTTCAATCCCAACTGACCCTTCATGTCTTCTAGGAAAGCCCCGACTCCGTCCTGCAGGGTCTGTGCGGTCTCGGACATTACCTGGTCCACCTGGTCGAAGAAGGCCTGGGCATCCTCGCCCGAGCTGAGGCTGACGCTCTTGGAGAGATCCAGATAATTGCTGAGGGTGGACTCGTCTTTGCCGGCCAGGGTCTGGCTCTGGCGCGAGAACTGGTGCAGGAAGGAAACTTTCAACGAGAAGTCCAGCGAAAAGGTGCGGGCCACACTGCGGCTGGTCTGGCGCAGCTTGTCGCCGGTGGTCGGCGTGAGCTGGCCGGAAAGCTGGTCGGACTGCTGGATGAAGGTGCGGGCCTGAAAGGTCCGCACCTCCCGGAAGGCGCTGGCGATCACTGCCCGCCGGCTGCCTGGTTCCACGGCGCCGGAGCGCCGCAGGGGCATCGGTTGTGGAGGCGGGGCCGGTGGGGGGGACAATTGCGGTCCGGGCAGGGATTTTTCGGCGGTGCTGCCGGGGCCGGTAGTGGCCGAACCAGCAAAACTCAGGTCCAGCTGGTAGCGGTAGAAAAAGGACTCCAGCACCTGGGGAAAGGAGGCCGCTTTGGGAATAGCTTCTTCGGAGAGTGCAGGAGCCTCTGGTTTGGGCGGAGCGGTAGCGGGTGTCACCAGTGCGGCGGTGGCCGCAGTGGGTACCTCGCCTGTTCCCCCTCTGGACAGCACAGCGCCCAGGACCGGGGGGATGGGAGGAAAGGGAGTGCTCAGCGTGTCGATCATGGCTCTAAGCTCGTCGGCCTCAAATAGGTACGTTTCCTTATCCCTATCGGCAGCGCAACGGACCAACTTTAGCCGTGGTCTGGGAATTTTCCGGCAGGCGGCCTGGGTTTTTTAGGCCGGTAGACGCAGGGCACCGATGCAGCGCAGTTGGTCCTGGCAGGTTAGGTCGCGGTAGTAGGCGCCAAGAGGCCGGCCGGTAGCAGGGTGGCACAGGTCCGGGGCGATCTCGCACAGGGGGGCCAGGACAAAGCAGCGGTCGAGCATGTGGGGATGAGGTAACTGGAGGGTGGGGCTGAAGTTAATGTACTGGCCGTGCAACAATAGATCCAGGTCTAGGGTGCGGGGCCCCCAGTGAATCTGGCGCTGGCGCTGATGGCGCGTCTCGATCTGCTGCAATCCCCAAAGCAGTTCTTCGGGGGAGAGGGTGGTTCTGAGGGCGGCGACGGCGTTGAGGAAGAAGGGCTGGTCGGTGTAGCCGACCGGCGCGGTTTCGTACACCGAGGAGGTACGCTGCACTTCCACCCCGGCCAGGGCGGTCAGGGCAGTCAGGCCCGATTCCAGGTAGGCCTGGCGGTCGCCCAGGTTGGAGCCCAGGGCGACAAAGGCCAGCTCATTCATAGGCGCGCTGCAGTTCCACCTCGATGCCATCGAAGTGGGCGGCTACCGGGGGATGGGGTTTGCGCACCCGCACGGTCAGCCGGACCGGGGCAAAGGCCCGGCCCACCGCCTGGGCAATATGTTCGGCCAGGGCTTCGACCAGTTTGAAGCGCTGGCGGGTGACCACCTGTTCCACCAACAGGTACACGCGCTGGTAGTCGAGGGTGTCCTCCACCTGGTCGCTCTGCCCGGCGGCGGAAAAATCGCCGCACAATTCGAGATCGACCTCAAAGCGCTGGCCCAGCTCCCCCTCCTGGGGAAAGAGGCCGTGGTAGGCAAAGAAGCGCATGTTGCGCAGGCGCAGGACATCGGAACTCATGGCGGAGGATAGTGTACCCGGCTGGCTCTTTTCTGTCAATCGGCTTGACAGCAGCGGCAACTTATTCCATATTGCTCAGCGGTTAGCAAGAGCTTCAGAACCCCAAGGAAGGGAGCGCCATGCTTCAGGCCACGAGTAAAGTCCAGACAGGAAAACCCCAGTCGCTGGACAATGTGAGCGGTGCCAGCCGGCGGCAGCAACAGGCAGGCCAGTCCGCTCAGCAGGCCGGCAAGCGGCAGACGCTGCAGGTGGATCGCCAGACTCAGCTCCGCCAGCAGCGCACCCAGCAGAGCCAAGAGCGCACCCAGGCACAGGCCAGCCGCACCGAGGAGGTGCAGCGCGAGTCCCAGCAGGTGCAGGCGGGCCGCGATCAGCAGAAGGCCTCCCAGCAGGTCCAGGCCCAGAAGTTGAGCCAGCAGCAGGGGCGCGGCGGGGTAGTCGACACCATCGCCTGACCTGGTTCGGCATCGATCTTGAAGCGCTGTCCTATTAGGGGCGGCGCTATTTTTTTGGCCCCCGGCCTAGAGCCCGGTGGGCGATGTCGCGCCGGTAATAGGCCCCCTCAAAACGGACCTGTTTCACTCCTTCGTACGCCCGGCCCACGGCGGTGGGGAGGTCGTCGGCCAGGGCGGTGATGTTCAGGACCCGGCCCCCAGCCGTGACCAGCTTCCCGCCCTTGAGGGCGGTGCCGGCGTGGAAGACCAGTAAGTCCCCCTCCCCGTCCAGCTTTTCCAGCCCTTCGATCTCAAAGCCGTTCTTCACGCTCCCTGGGTACCCACCCGAGGCCATGGCCACGCATACGGCGGCCCGGGGACTCATCTCGATCTGCACCTGATCCAGGCGGTGCTCGCAGGCGGCCAGGAAGACTTCGGCCAGGTCGGTCTGGAGCAGGGGGAGGAGCACCTGGGCTTCGGGGTCTCCGAAGCGGGCGTTGAACTCCACCACCTTGGGACCGTGGGTGGTGAGCATCAGGCCGGCGTAGAGCACGCCTTCAAAGGGGCAGCCGCGCCGCTGCATCTCGGCCAGCACCGGGCGGATGATCTGGTCTTCGGCCTGGGCGATCAGTTCGGGGGTCATGGCCGGGGCCGGGGCATAGGCGCCCATGCCGCCGGTATTGGGGCCGGTGTCGCCCTCGCCAATGGCCTTGTGGTCCTGGGCCGGCGTCAGCAGGCAGTAGTGCTGGCCGTCGCACAGGGCGAAGAGGGAGACTTCCTCGCCTTCCATGAATTCCTCGATCACCACCTCGGCGCCCGAGGTGCCGAAGATGCGCTGGTCCATGATCTCGGCGATGGCCTGCAACGCTTCTTCCTCGCTGCGGGCCACCACCGCGCCCTTGCCGGCGGCCAGGCCACTGGCCTTGACCACGATGGGTGCCCCTTGCTGGCGCACGTATGCGGTGGCCTCGGCGCTGTGGGCAAAGGTGTGATGGGCGGCGGTGGGCACCCCGATGGCGGCCATCAACTCCTTGGCGAAGGCCTTGCTGCTTTCGAGGCGGGCAGCGGCGGCGGTGGGGCCAAAGATCTTGAGACCCCGCTCGCGGAAGGTGTCGACGATGCCGGCGGCCAGGGGGTCGTCGGCCCCGACTACGGTCAGATCGACCCCGTGGGCAAGGGCAAAGTCGCGCAGGCGGAGGATCTCGGCGCGCAGCTTATCCGGCTGGGTGATGGGGGCGTCTACCCGGATGTCCACGCATTCGGCCAAGGCGGCGATGCCGGGATTGCCGGGGGCAGCGTAGAGTTTGCTGACCAGCGGACTCTGGGCCAATTTCCAGACCAGGGCGTGTTCGCGGCCGCCCTTGCCGACTACTAGTACCTTCATCGTCATCCCTTCATTCGTTCAGTTGGCGCACGACTTCGTAGAGCACTTGCACGGCAAAGGCGACGTTGGTGATGGAGACCCGCTCGTCGTGGCCGTGGCACAGGGAGAAGAAGTCCATACCCGGCTCGTGGCGCATGGGCAGGAAGCCGTAGATAGTGAGGCCGAGATCCATCAGGAAACGGGCGTCGGTGCCGCCGGTCACCATGTAGGGCACCACGGCGCTCTCCGGCTCGCAGCGCTGCATGGCCGACTGGATGGCTTTCAGCAACGGGGTGTCGCTGGCGAATTCACCGCCGGCCCAGTAGTTGTCGAGGCGGAATTCGGGGCCTTCGCCCACCAGGGCGCGCACTTCGGCCAGGAAGGCCTCGCGTTCCATGCCCGGCAGGGTGCGGCCGCTCAACTTTACGGTGGCCTCCGAGGGGATCACATTGCGCTTGGTGCCGGCTTCGAGCATGGTGGGGGTGCAGGTGTTGCGCAGCATGGCGTCGAACATCAATCGCGTGGGCTCGTCCACGGGCAGTTGGGCCAGGGCTGCTTCCTGGCGCGCTGGGTCGAGTAGGGCGCGCAGCAGGGCGGCCACTTCGGGTCTGGCTTGGGCCGCAGCTGCGCCCTCGAAGAAGGCGCGGGCGCTGGCGGTCACGCGGTGGGGCAGCCGGCCCCTGAGTCGGTCGAGTACCGCCGACAGATGCAGGAGGGGGTTGTCGGCGTGGGGCACTGAGCTGTGTCCGGGCCGGCCGTGGATCACCAGGTCGAGGTAGGCGCTGCCTTTCTCGCCGACCTGGCAGGTGTAGAGAGGCCGGCCGTCCACCAGCAGGGCAAAGCCGCCGCCCTCGTTGATCCCGTACTCGGCGTCGAAGATCTCGGGGTGGTGCTGGGCCAGCCACTTGACCCCGTAGTTGCTGCCCAGCTCTTCGTCGGCGGTGGCCACCAGCACCAGGTCGCGCTTGAGGGGCAGGCCGAGGCGTTTGCACAGCAGCAGTACCTGGAGTTGGGTGGTGGTGGTCAGTTTGGAGTCGACGGCCCCCCGGCCCCAGACCAGGCCTTCGGCCAGCTCGCCGGCAAAGGGGGGATGGGTCCAGCGGGCCGGCTCGGCGGGGACCACGTCGAGGTGGGAGATCAGCATTAAGGGCCGTTGCGAGCCGTCGCCGCGCAGGCGCACGACTAGATTGGCCCGCTCGGGCGCGGATTGGAGGATCTGGGCTTCGAGGCCTTCCTGGGCCAACTGGGAGGCCAAGTGCTGGGCCAGGGGGAGTTCGTTGCCGGGGGGATTGGTGGTGTCGAAGCGCAGCATCTGCTGCAAGCGGGAGACGGCTTCGGCGCCGGCAGCGTTCCAGTCGATGGTCATGTGTTCTCCTAGTGGTCGTGCAGGTCCGTGGGGTGCCCGTCCCCGGCGCTCCGGGAATACCCCTCTGGCCTTTCCCAAGGCGCGTCCCGCCGCACACCAACGTATGGTGTGCGGCGCAAAAAGCGCTGCCCTCCCCCGAGACCCTTCCCCCGCGACACCATATAAATGGTGTCGCGTCACGCGGACTTCCCTTCCCAACCACTCCCCGGGAAAGGCCGCCGGGGCATCCCCGTATCGCCTTATCCACTCCCCCAGAAACGTCCCTTCCACCTGCCGCTGCGCTAACCCTGGCGGCCCCCCGCTGGGACACTCCCTCGGCCCTGACTCAGTTTCCGAGGTTAATAGTGCTATGCCAGCGACTCAAACTTCCACTCTTCCAGCGGAATCATGGAGGCAGTATCTATCTCCATGCCTACTCCCAGGCCGGGGCACTGGAGGGAGGTCAGGTCGATGCGGCCCTGGCGGATGTCGAGGGCTAGGGAATCGCCCAGGGGGCCGTAGAGGGCGCGGTGGGTTTGGGCACAGGCTTGGCGCTCGGACGGGGAGAGGTGATCTAGGCCGCGCACGTAGTGGTGACCGTTGCGCTCGGCGTGGGGGATGCCCAGGGCCGCCAGTTGGGCCAGGTCTTGTTGCAGGGGCACCACCGGCAGGTTCATCAGATCCTCACCGCTGAGAAAGTAAGGCCGACCCGTGGCCGAGGAGAAATGGCGGGCCAGACCCTGGTTGGCCAGGGCTTTGATCAGGCCCTTGCAGTTCTTGGCTGAGACGCCCAGATAACCTAGGTCCACGGCGCGGCGGAAGGAGTCCAAATCCCCATCCGACTCATCGATGAGCAGGGGTTTGCGGGCGCTGGTGGCGCGGATGCCCGGCGATAGCGAGGGTTTCAGGGCCAGGCTGCGCTCCAGAGGTTGCTCGATGTAGAGGGTGTTGGCCCAGAACCTGGCCAGTGCCGGCTCGGCCTCGATGCGGCGCACCAGTTCGAGGAAGCTCTCCATCTCCTTGTACTGCTCGTTGCCGTCGAGGGAGAGATGGTAGGGAGCGCCCGTCGAATCGAGCAGACTGGCGATGGTGCGCAGCCGTTCCAGGTCGGCCTCCAGCACGCCGTTGACCTTGATCTTGAAGTAGGAAAGCTGCTGGACCTGCAGGTATTCCTCCAGGGACTGGGGCAGGCCGTCGCCTAGGCGTTCGGCAGCGGGGATGTCGGCGCTGCGGATGGGATCGGCCAAGCCCACGGTGTGGCGGATGTGCAGGGTGTGCAGCGGCTGCGGGGCAATGCACTGTGCCGGGGCGACGCCGCGCAGTTCGGGATGTAATTGGCCCAGGTCCAGGCCCAGGGCGTTGTTGCTGAGCAGGGTGTGGTAGCTCTGCCCGAGGGTCTTGCCCAGCCCGTCGATGAGGGCTCGTTCTATCAGCGAGGTGCCGTGGCCGCTGGTCAGGTGGTTGAGGCCGCGCTGGTCGCCCTCGGTCAGCAGGGCGGCACTGGCTTCCTGCCAGAGGGCGAACACGGTGTGCGGCTGTCTGGAGAGGTCCGTGTAGAGTTCGGCGGCCCGGCGCGCGGCCCAGAGCAGATCATCGACGTTGTCCTCGTAACTTTTGGCCGGGTCCTTATCGAACCATTTGGGCGGGAGGATATCGGCGGCCACGCCCGTGGCGCGTCTGCCTCCATCCAACTCCAACTCGGCGACCAGATGCAGGATGGGCACTGAGGTGAGGGTGGCCACCCCGTATTTGAAGGGCATGCGGGTGCGCACATTGCGCATGAAGAAACGGGTCTGGCGGAGGGCGAGTCGGGGTGCGGAATCCATAGGGCCTCGGCAGGAAAAGCATAGAAAGGATAGCCATCGCCCCCTTTCCCAGCAAGCCCGCGGCCCAGGGTTGCTCCTCTAGGCGCAGCGGGGTATATTGCCGGCGCTGAACGACCATTGAAAGGAGGGCGCTGTGCCCAAAGTCGAACGCCGTACCGTGGACTTATCTGCTTATCCAGATCTGGTGGTGATCTACCTGGGCCTGCGGGTCAATGCCTGGCGGGGGCTGAAGACCTTGATGGGCATCGGCCCGCAGATCGCCCAGTCGGTGAAAGACAAACCCGAGGGGCTGCTGCTGCACGAAGACCTGCTATTCTCCCTGATCCCGGTCCATGTGGGCATGCGCCAGTATTGGCGCGACTTCGAATCTTTGGAGCGCTGGGCCCGTTCCGATCCGCATCGCCAGTGGTGGCGGGATTTCATGCGGGACTCGGGAGGGACGGGGTTCTGGCACGAGACCTACGCTATGCGGGGCGGGATCGAGGCAGTATACGACGACATCCCCCAGCCTATCGGGATGTTGCATTTTGCCCCGGTGGTGTCGGCCCGCGGCGGCATGTTCTCCTCGCGGCGCCGACTGGGGTTGGCGGGAGAGGCGAAGGTGGCGGCGCCGCTGTCGGAGGAAGAGATCTACGGAACGGGGAACGAGCGGTGAGCACCGCCTGTGGGTGCCCAATGGCGCAGACCCCACGTGGATCCTTGCAGGAACTAGTAGCCCATCACGTTGATGTTGAGGATGTCGTCGTGGAGTGACCCACTCCGGCCTTTCCCGATGCCCGGGCCTGCCACCGACGCCCCGCCCTGCCCTCAGGCCCTTTTCCCGGCACCTCGCCCCCAGTAAAGGCCTCCGGGGTCATCTCCACGCCGCATGGTTGCACCCGTCAAGACCAACGTGACGGAGTACTAGTAGCCCATCACTTTGATGTTGAGGATGACGTCGTGGAGTGACCCACTCCGGCCTTTCCCGATGCCCAGGCCTGCCACCGAGCGGCTCAGAAACGTTTGAGCTGCTGCAGGAGAGGTTGCCGCTTTTTGGGGACCAGGCTGGCCTGGCGTTGGGTCCAATCCGAAGTGAGTGAGACCAGGGCGCTGCGCTCTTCCACCAGGTGGCGCAGCAGGTCGATGTTCTCGCAGGCCTTCTCTATCATCTGACCCTTTTCCCGCTGGGACCGGAAGAGTTCGGAGGCAATCTCCATGGCCGCCAGGACTGCCAGATGGGTTTTGTTGGCGTAGTCCGCCTGGTCGGCGGTTTCGCGCATCTTCTGGTCTACATAGAGGGCGACCCGCCGCAGATCGGCGGCGCTGAGGTCGCTGGTCATGCGGTACTCGTCGCCGCAGATCCGCACTAAGGTGCCCGCCTCGGGGATGATTTCCATAGCAGCCTCTCGGGGAGTTGTCATGGTATCACTTTATACTACAGTAACTCCCGAAAGTGCAGTGGGGTTCCCGCCAACCCCGGATGCCCGGCTACTCCCGCACTGCCGCTGGGGCGGGTAATTCCCGCGCCCCGATCGCAGCGCCGTACCCGAAACCCGGCCCGGAGACCGTGACCAGGTCCACCATGCCTTTGCGGCGCTGGTATGCTCCTGGGTGCAGGACTGCTTCGGCGCGCGAGGCCTCGGGGTAGAACTGCATGCTGTTGGTTTCCACGCCCATCAGGGTGCCGGCGTGGGCGGCTAGTTGCAGGTGGGGGAGCTGGGCCAGCATGGGGTTGGTCAGGTCTTGGACCATCAGCCCCATGCCGTGGGCTTTGGCCCAGCACAGGCTGAGCAGGGCGCCGGTCTGGGTTTTGCAGGTCTTGAGGGCCACCCCGTTCCAGCCCAGTTGGCGGCCCAGGCGCACCAGCTTCCAGTCGTGGGCGCTCTCGTCCATGAAGAGGGGTTTGCGCCAGGCCACCGCGTGTACGTCGAGTTGGTGGGCCTCCAGGTCGTAGGGGAAGGGCTGCTCCACATAGAGCAACATGCCGAAGAGGCGCGGGTGCTCATGCAGCAGCCGGTCGAGGATGGCCTCGACGTAGGCCGGCTCGGTGACGGTGCAGTTGAAGTCGCTGCTGAGCCAGTCCACTCCCTGCGCCACCCCCAATTCTCCTACCCGCACCAGCCGCGCGTAATCCCATTCGGCGTCGTCGCCCCGCAGTTTGACCTTGAGGCATTTGAGCCCGTCGCGCTCGATCCAGTCGGCCAGCAGCACCGGGTACCCGTCCTGGGGTTCCGTGCCCTCCAGATCGGCCGTATCTACCGGGTCCTTGCCGCCCACCAGATGCCAGGCCGGCAGGTGATTGGGGCGAGGGCGGA
>CAMAVQ010000095.1 GCA_945861755.1 Gemmatimonas phototrophica | reverse complement strand
ACCGACGGCGATCTCATATGCCCCGGCGGGTAGTTCCATCACACATAGACCTTTGCGGTCGGTCCTGGCCTGCCATCGCTCCGCTGCCTGTCCCAGTGGCTGAACCTGCACCTTCACATAGCCGGCCTCCGCTCCGCTGCCCTCCCAGTGCACCTGTACCTTCATCGTCCCTGTCTCTGCCGCCTCCCCCACCAGCAGCACATCCCCTAACTTGGAGGAGATAAACCCCGCCCGATCCCAAACCACCCACGACCAGCTCCCATCAGCATCCCAGTCGCCGAGGCCTAGATCAAACCCTAGGCTCATCCCTGCCCGCAGTTGTACCTGTCCTTGGGTCTTCTGCTGGATGTCGATCCGCCATTCGCAGCGCTGGACAGAGGAATCTCGATGCACGGCCACCTCGAAATCCGCCAGCTTGACCTCTGATCCATAGGCACCAGGAGTGTCTCCTAACATACCATACCGGCCCACCGGTAGTTCTTTTTCCCGCTCATGCCTGGCATCCAGATACACCTCGCACCTATCCTGGGTACTCCAGCTCGTCGGGTTGAGTGTGTCGATCACCGCGGACTCATCCTGCACCTCCACCGCCAGGTACAGGGCGTTCTCCGCCGCGCTGTAGCCGATGCGGTAAGCTCCCTGAAAATCCCGCTCATCCCTCGGCCTGACCCCGTAGCCCAGCCGAGCAATCGGGTACTGGGTCATCTCTGCCGGCCAGTCGGAAAAGTCCCCGTCGATGGTGATCCCCGCCACGGGTACGGCGAGGGCCAGGGCGCCGTTGTGGGCCTGGGTGGGGGCCGGCAGCATGGCGAGCAAACAGCACAGGCGAAGACAGTTGTTCAGCATAGAGGGCCTCATTGGCGTGGTACTCTCAGCCATAGTTCACCCCTCCGGAAAAGGGCAGTGACTCATCTGTGACCCATTGCTGGGCAAATAGCGAAACAGTGAGTCACTCCTTTCCCTGCTTCTGCCACGGTATTTCATTCTGGCCTGGCTTTTGCATATATTCCTGACAGCTCGACTAGGAAAGGTTTCAATCGTGACCTCGACTCCTGAACTCACTACCCGCGACGTGCTCCAGCAAGTCGACCGGCGGCTCAGCCTGATCGAAGAGGACCTGCGCGCACTCGACGCTAAGCTGGATACCCGCATTGAGACCCTCGATGCCAAGCTGGACACCAAGATCGGGGCGCTCGACGCTAAGCTGGACACCAAGTTCCACCTGGTGGTGGGCCTCATCCTGGCCAGTTGGTTCTCGATGATGGGTGCCTTCCTGCTCAAGTAACGACGGCGATGCTCATTCTACCTCAATAGACCACCCCGACCAGCCGGCTCGCAGTCTCGCTGCGGGCATCCCCCTCCACCGCCAAGCGCAGGATATACACCCCCGGCGGTGCCAAAGCCCCTCTCTCATCGCGGCCACCCCAGACGAACTCCTGCGGTCCGGCCAGGCCCACCTTTTCCTCCTCCCACACCTGGCGACCGGAAAGGTCGAACAACTGCAAGCGCAGGGGCCGGCCTTCCAGCACATTCACCAGGGAGAACGCTAGGCGAAGTTCGTCATTGATCCCATCCCCATTGAGGGTGAGGATCTGAGGGGTGATCTCCAGGTCGGCGAATAACCCGCTGCGCATGGGCAGACGCACGACGTCGGTGCTGCTGGCCACCCGCTCGGTGACATCCCCTGGGTCCACCCGTTGCCGCCCGCCCTGTTGGCTGTCCTCCAGGAAAACCGCGCAGGGTGAGGAGTGTACCGGGTGTGAGGTGACAGCTGTACCAGATGAGCAGGGTGTGCCAGGTGTACCCGAGGCGCTCACAGGATTTTGCGGTACTCGAGCCATCGTTTGATAAACCTGAGGTGGAAGTCGAAGTACCCATCATCGAACCAGCCGCGGCCCGAAGTCTCGGCTAACTGGGTGTGCATCCCCAATAGCCAGATGTGACGTATTGGCACGAAAATGTTGGTTGCCTTTAACTCATGCGTCCCCAAGGTTCGGACTTTGGAATACCCATTGAGGAAGGCGTTCCACCGCCTGGTCCGTTTCGATTTGGCTTTTGCACTCCAATCATCCGAGACGCTGTCGGGTGCCTTGTCCAAACAGACGTGAATCCTTCCTACCAATTCTCCGTAAGAGCAGCTATTCTTGGCGTTCCAATCGACGCCCTTGCCCGGCGCATTGGTAAACAAAGCGGCATAGCGCACCCCCTCAGGGGCTGCGATAGGAGTCAGGCATGATCCATCCTTCCTCTCAAGCGGCCAGGAGACCGGAAGACGCCCTTTGTGCAGGTAAGTCAGCATAGCCAATTCGGCCTGGATTTCCGCCTTGGTACGCCATCCATATCGGTACACTCTCAGAAAATAGGTGCCCGATCCAGCCTTGACGATATCGGTGTCATTCACCCCGTTTCTCAGGAAATTGCAGCTTATCGGGGATGGCAGGTGGTACTTGCTCAACACCCGTTGTGCCAACGCCGGTCCTGCCAGGGTTGAGTTGTGTACCGGAAATCCCGGGTATTTCATGGATACGCCACCTCCTATCCCTCCTCAGTTAGGGTTGGGGGGGGGTTTGGTGACAAGGCGGTGCTGTATTCACGCTGAGCGAGCATTGCCGAGTATCGCGAGGATGGCTTCCATATCGTGTCGCTGCCGCAGGCTGCGCAGGTGGGTTGACAGCTTCATAGATGCTTCCCCTAGTTGCTCCACCTCTTGTAGATACTCCTCCACCTCAGTCACGCTGTAGAGTTCTGCCGCACGGCGCAAGCGCAGCAGCAGATCTGCCGGCAGCGCCACCTCGCCCCAATCCGCAAGGGGCTCTGTAGGTTCGGCATACTCGTACTCCACTGTACAGAACCACATCCGGCCCTCCCGGTCCTGCTGGATCTTGCGGACCGGTCCCTTGAATTCCACCGGCACCGGTTGGAATTGCTGTCCATCGCAACGCCAGAGCTGCTCTACAGTCCCTATCCACAGCTCCCCATCCGGCGCCTGACAGACCGTACACCTACCTGCGGATAAACCCTCCTCTTCCCCGTACCGATAGAATCTGGACCCGTCGTAGCGCACCACCTGGTAAAACCCGAACCACATATCCCCTCGCTCATCCTGCGCGATGCCGTCGCACTCACCAAATCGAGAGGACACCTCCCCGTAGCGCCGGCGGTACTCGGGGACCAGGTCGTGGAAAGCCGCACCATCGTAAAAGCCCAGGACGCCATATCCCCCCACCCAGAGCCGGCCCTCGCGGTCCTCAAAGAGATAGGAGATCGCTCCATTGGGGCTCCCGCTTTCCTGGCCAGGTCGATGAAAGCTGCGCCCGTCCCACCAGCACACACCTCCGCCCGTGCCAAACCACAACCTTCCCTGCCGGTCCAGAAGAATAGCCTGCACAGAGATTGCCACATCGCTGGATACATCCCGTCACAGCCAGCGATCTGTGGGCTGGCTCTTTCCGAGAGGCATTGCACAGGCACACCTCTTGCTTTCATTCTTGGCCCAACCTCCCGTACCACATATATTTTTATCCAGGAGTTGCCCGGATATGGCTCGTGCAGTCCCTTTTGATACCCATGCCTTTGTCAAAGAGCTGAGATCTGCCGGCCTTTCGGAAGAGCAGGCAGAAGCCCAGGCCAGTGCTCTGTCCAAAGCGCTGGGCGGATTCCAGGAAGCACACCTCAGCGATCTGGCCAACAAGCAGGATCTCCGCGAACTCGAACTCCGGTTGAAACACGATCTCACCTTGCGGCTCGGCGGCATGTTGGTTGTCGGTATCACCCTCGTCGCTACGCTGGTCAAGCTGCTCTGAGCCGGGTTAATCGCGGTCCTCATCAGGGCTATTGTGAACCAGCCTCATGCCTGGCCCTTCCCCCCTGACCGCGGTGCTCCTCCTGGGCCAGGGCACGGTAGATGCGGTTGCGGTTGGTGCCCAGCAGGCGCGCCGCCTCGGAGAGGTTGCCGTCCGTGCGGGCGATGGCCCGCTTGATCAGCCAAGCCTCGGCCTCTTCCAGATCCCAGGGCAGCTCCTGCGTTGCGCTTGCAGGCGCAGCCGTCACCATTGCCGTCGCCGCCTCAGGCAAGAAGTGCAGGTGATGCGCCCGCAACACCCCACCGCCGCTCTCGATCAGCGCCCGCTCGATGATATTCTTCAGCTCACGCACATTCCCCGGGAAAGAGTAGGCCTTCAGCGCCTCGCTCACTTCTGCGCTCAACTCTGGGACCTCCCGCCCCATCTCCTTGGCGAATAATTGGAGAAAGTGCTGGGCCAGCAGGGGGATGTCCTCCTGACGCTGGCGCAGAGGAGGCACTGCCACCAGATACCGGGCCAGGCGGAAGTAGAGATCCTGGCGAAAGACGCCCTTTTTGATCCGGTCAGAGAGCTCCACATTGGTCGCCGCCAGCACCCGCACCTCCACCTTCCTGCCCTCGCGCTCCCCGATGCGCCGCACCTCGCCGTCCTCCAGCACCCGCAAGAGCTTGGCCTGCAATTCCAGGGGCATCTCCCCGATCTCGTCCAAGAACAAGGTCCCGCCGTGGGCCATCTGGAAGTACCCGATCCGGTCGCTGTCGGCGCCGGTGAAGGCCCCGCGCACATGGCCAAAGAGCAGGGACTCGACCAATTCGCCGGGGATAGCCGCGCAATTGACCGGCACAAAAGGCCCCTCACAGCGCGGGCTGCCAAAATGGATGGCACGGGCGACCAACTCCTTGCCAGTGCCACTCTCGCCGGTGATCAATACCGAGGTGGTCACACTCTCCTGGAGCAGGCGGATTTCCTTGAAGCTGCGCTGGAAGGTGGGGCTCTGGCCGACAAAACCCTTCAGACCCCAGCGCTCGATTTCGCGCTCCGAGATCATCGACAACTGCCCCTTGAGGGCTTTGCGCTGGGCGACCTCTTCCGCTAGCTGGCGGTTTTTCTCGGTCAGCTCTTCGTTCTTGGCGGCCAGTTCCCGGCTCAGCCGGCTCAGGCGCAGATGGGTCTGCACCCTGATCCTGACCTCCTGATCCCGAAAGGGTTTGGGGATATAGTCCACGCTCCCGGCCGCAAACCCGGCCACCCCGCTCTCGGTCTGGTCCTGGGCGGTGATGAAGATCACCGGGATCTCCCGCGTTTCGGGGAGCTGTTTGAGCCGGCGGCACACCTCGTACCCGTCCATGCCCGGCATCATCACATCTAAGAGAATCAGGTCTGGCAAGACCTGAGGGGCGAGCTTCAGGGCCAGCTGGCCATTGGGGGCCATGGAGACCTTGCAGCCCTCGGCCTCCAGGAGTTCGCAGAGCACATCGAGGTTGGCCGGCTGGTCATCGACCAGGAGGATTCTGGCGCCTTGCAGCTCTAGGTGGGCCATGAGGGGTCGCTCCTGTAGTGGGCTAGGTAGAGTTCCTTCGCCTAGGCGCAACATACCACGACGAGGTCCCTGTAAATAAGTAGATCGCAACAGTTGTGCCAAATATTACCCGAAGGGTTCAACTGCTTGTGGGATAGGTGCTTGAGGGAAAGAACCCTGCGGAGGGGCAAATGAAGCACAGCTCCGGGCTGTACCTCTCTGTCACAGGATTGTTACACTGGGGTACAAGGGTGACAACCCCTCTCTTGACGGGTCTGAGGGGCGCTTTTATACTGCCTGAGGAGGATTCACCGCAGGGTGCTGATCACAACAGGAGCAGAGCGATGATCAAACTGGGCGCCAATACCGTGTTGTTCGCCGGCTACGACCTCGAAACCGCCCTGAAACACCTGGCCTGGGCCGGATATGATGGCGTCGAACTTTCGGCCATCAAGGGCATGTGCGAGCACCTGAACCTCGACGAATACCAGAGCCAGGTGGCGCAGGTCAAAGAACTGGCCGCGCAGTATAAGCTGGAACTCCTCGCCATGGAGGTGGCCTCCCTCGACGAGGAGCGGCTGCAGCAGGCCTATGCCGCCGCCGCTGCCCTGGGCATTCCGGTGGTCAATGTGGGGCCGGGTGGCAAGACCGGCGTCGAAGGCGACATCGAGAAACAAGCGGCGTTAATCAACGGGCTGGCTGACCAGGCCGCCGACCACGGGGTGAAGCTCTGCGTCAAGGCCCATGTGGGCTGCTGCGTCGACAACACCCCCACCACCCTGCGCCTGATGGAGTTGGTCAAATCGAAGGGTTTTGCCGTGGATATGGACCCCAGCCACATCTTCCGGGCCAACGAAAACCCGGTCGAGGCGCTGCGCGCCGTGGTGGGCCGCGTCGGCCACGTCCATATCCGCGACTGCATCCCCCGGGAAGGGGGCCCTGGTGTTCCCGAGTTGCAGGCCTGCGGCCGGGGGAACATCGACTTGGCCGGATACGTGCGGGTGTTACACGAGGCCGGCATCGCGGTAGCCGCCGACCTCGAAATCATCGGGGCCAAGGAGTACGAACTCTCGCGGGCCACCACCATCGCCGCCGAGAGTCGAGGCTATCTCAACGCCTGCCTGAAGGCCTGCGGAGCGCGGTGATCCGCAGCTTCATCGCCCTGCACTGCGCCCCCTTCAAGCCCACCTAAAAGAGAGGTCCCCATGCCAGGCCGTCCCTACATCCTCGCCGAAACCAACTGGAAGGTCGTCAAGGACACCCCCTACCAGGTCGCCGTGCTCCCCTGGGGCGCCACCGAGGCCCACAACTACCACCTCCCCTATTCCACCGACGTGGTCCAGTGCGACTTCATCGCCGCCGAGGCCGCCCGCATCGCCTGGGAACAGGGCGCCAAAGTCATCGTACTGCCCACCATCCCGTTTGGCGTCAACACCGGCCAGCGCGAAGTCAAACTCGACCTCAACATGAACCCCTCCACCCAACTGGCCGTCCTGCGCGACATCGCCGAGGTGCTGGCCCACCAGGGCATCCCCAAACTGGTGATCATGAACGGCCACGGCGCCAACGATTTCAAGCAGATGGTGCGCGAACTGTGGCCCGTCTACCCCCAGCTCTTCCTCTGCACCCTCAGCTGGTACCAGTGGATCGATCGCGCCATCTTCGCCGAGGTGGGCGACCACGCCGACGAGATGGAGACCAGTCTGATTATGCACTGCGCCCCCCAGTGGGTGCTCCCCCTCTCCGAGGCCGGGGAAGGCCGCGAACGCAAGTTCAAGATCGAAGCCCTGCGCAGCGGCCTGGCCTGGACCCAGCGCGACTGGATTCAGGCCACCGCCGACACCGGGGTGGGCAACCCGGCAGCTGCCAGCGCCGAAAAAGGCCAGCGCTGCCTGGAGGCACTGGGGCGCAAACTGGGTGCCTTCCTAGCGGAATTGGCCGCCGCCGACCCTAAGGACCTGTACGAGCAGAGTTGAAGCTCAGGCCTCCTGTAGATATATTGTATGTAGGCCCCAACAGGAGCAAAGTCATGGAAAATCAGCGCGATCCAAAAAAAGAAACCCCCTCCGACCAGGAAGGGGAGAGCCGGAGGGAGTTCATCAAGAAACTCCCGTACCTCGCCCCGGTGGTCCAGACCTTTCTGCTGAGCGAGACCGCCTTTGGCAGCGATCGGCGCGGCAGCGAGGGGGGCGACGATGACGATGACGATGACGACAAAGACAAAGACGACAAAGAAAAAGACGACGACGACCGCGAGGGACGCAGGAGACGGCGTCAGGTCTCCCCTCACACCCGGGGCCGCGCACGGGGCCGAGGCTGAAAATGGCTGAATTCGCGGACAAGGCGGTGATCGTCACCGGCGGGGCCAAGGGCATCGGCCGCGGGATCTGCCTGGCCTTTGCCAGGGAGGGAGCGCGGGTGCTCTGCGCCGATGTGGACGAAAAGGCGGGGTTGCAGATCGAAAAAGACGCCGCCGGCCTGCCGGGCCTCATCCGCTTTCAGCGGGCCGACGCCTCGTCGTCTGCCGATTGCCAGGCCCTGGTCCACAGCGCCACCCAGCAGTGGGGCGGGGTGGACGTGTTGTGCAACAACGTGGGTATCCAGCCTACCGACAGCTACCTGCCGGCCCACGAACTGTCCGAGGACCAGTGGGACCGCATCATCGACGTGAATCTCAAGAGCGCCTTCCTGATGACCAAGTACTGCGTGCCGATGATGAAAGAGCGCGGCGGCGGGGTGATCATCAACACCGCCAGTGTCCAGGGCCTGCAGTCGGCCAAGGGGGTCTCGGCCTATGCGGCCAGCAAGGGGGGCCTGCTCTCCCTCACCCGTCAGCTAGCGCTCGAATACGCCGCCGACCATATCCGGGTGCTGGCCGTCAATCCGGGCACCATCGACACCCCGCTGGTCGACGAGGCGGTGCGGGGCATGGGGCTCAAAAAAGAGGACCTGGTGGCCTCCTGGGGCAAGGCCCATCCCATCGGCCGCATCGGCCAGCCTGCGGACGTGGCCAACGTGGTCCTATTCCTGGCCAGCGACAAAGCCTCCTTCATGACCGGCGAGTATGTCTGCGTGGACGGGGGCATGATGGCCAAAGGTTCCTGGGCCGGCGACTGACCAGGGGTATGCCCAAGCCCCGGTGGTTCCTGCTGCTCTTGCTGATCGCCCTGCTGCTGGACCACCACGCGGTGCGCCTGATCATGGCGCTGACGGTGGGGCAGCGGGGGTTGAGCGGGGCCTGGGTCGAGGCCTTCGCCGATTTCTCCCAGGACCGCTATCTCTTCTTCACCCTCTTCCGCTTCTTCCCCTACAGCATGCTCGTCCTGGCGGTACTGCGCATGGCCCGCTCTCCCTGGCGGGAGGCAGGGCTGCCGGTTTTGCTCGGCGGCCTGGCCGGAATCACCGCCTTCCTGGCCTGGGGCAGCTGGGAGGCCCTGCTGCCTATCTACACCGGGCAACACCCGGAGACCACCCCGGCCTTCGCGCTGCTCTTTCTCTCGGTAGGCGCGGTGCCGGTCGGTGCGCTGGGCGCCTTGGCGGGGTATTGGGTGTTTCGGGTGCGGAATGCCCGGTTCAAACATCGGATCTGAGGCTCAGCGCGAATTCTCCTCGGGATAGAACTGGCCGTAGCTTTCGACCGGCAGCAAGAGCAGGGGGCGGCCGTTGTGCTCCAGGCGGAACTGCAGCAGTTGGAGGCCGGCACGACGCCCCAATCCACTCTGCATCAGGGAGGGCCTGAGAAAGGCGGGATTGAGCAGGGGTTTGCGCGGAAACTCGAGCACCTGCACCGTCTCGTCTGCCAGCAGGCCCGCCTGCTCTTTGGCCAGATCCAGCGAGGCCTGCAGGCCGCCCAACCGGTCCACCAGCCCCGCCGCCAGGGCCGCGGTCCCCGACCACACCCGCCCCTGCGCCACCGAGTCGATAGCCGCCGGACTGCGGCCCCGTCCCTGTGCCACCGCGGCGACGAAATTGTCATACACCGCGCGGATGGCGCGCTCGGCCTGGGCCTGCTCCTCCGGGTCGAGATTGCGGTCGGGCAGGGAAAGGCCCAAAAGCGGCAGGGTGGCCCCAAAGCCCAGGTCGGCGTGTCTGCCTTCCTGCACCTTGTCGGTGGTCAGTCCCAGTTTTTCCTTGAGGCCGGCGTTGTAGAGCCAGCCGCCGATCACCCCAATCGAACCGGTGATGGTATTGGGCGCCGCGAGGATGGCGCTGCCGTTCATCGAGAGCTGGTACCCGCCCGAGGCCGCCACGGACCCCTGCGAGACCACCACCGGTTTTTCTTCCCTGCACTTGCGCACCGCCTCGGCCACCAGGTCGCCGGCCAGGGGGTCGCCGCCGGGCGAATCCACCCGCAGCACCACCGCGACGATGCGCGGATCGTCGCGCACTTCGGCGATCTCCTCGGCCAGCTGGCGGGCTTCGATCCCCTCCTCCAGGTCGCACAACCCCAGGGCGTAGATCAGCGCGATGCGCTGGGGTTCGCCCCAGGTCGGATCTTGCGGCAGGGGGTAGTCTTCGGGGACCCTCAAGGTACGGGCGCGCCCCTCCAACTCCTCCACCACCTGGTCCCGCTCGTCCCAGCGGCCCAGCCGGTCCACCAGTCCCGCTGTTAGGGCCTCGCTGGGCAAGAAAAAAGCCTGCTGGTTCATCAGGCTGTCGAGGATGCCTGGGGCCAGCCGCCTCGCCTCGCCGATCTCGCCCATCACTAGCCGGTAGTTGTCGGCCAGCAGCGCCTGGAGCTGCTCGCGCTCGGCAGAGGACATGTCCTGACGGGTGTAGGTCTCATAGAGGGATTTGTACGGGAAGAGCCGCCACTCGTCGAAACCGATGCCCAGTTGGTCGAGGACGCCTTTGAAATAGGTCTGCCCGGCCACCATGCCTTCCAGGCCCAGTTCGCCGGCCGGGTCCAGCACCAGGTGGTCGGCCACCGAGGCAAAGTGGTACTCCTCCAGGCTGGGCCGTTCCAGGTAGATCACCACCTTCTTGCCGGCTCCCCTGAACTGGCGCAGCTGCTGGCGCAGTTCCCAGGCCATTTCGGGATTGGCGCGCATGCCCGCCGCGTCGATGACTAGGCCGCCGATCTGCGGGTCCTGTGCGGCCCGCTGGATCAGCTCCAGCAGCTCCCGCAGGGTGGGGCCCGGATCGAAGAGGGCGAAACGCCGGTGTTTGACCGGGCCCTCCGAATTCAGTTCGAGGTACTGCCGGCGGGGGCTGACCCGGTCGTGCAGGGCGCTCTGGCGGTAGGCGCCCAGTTCCACCGCATAGACCCCATAGGCGTGCTGCCCGTCCCGGTCGAAGCGCGATTGGGTGTGTACCGTCGCCTGCCCCAATCCCAGGCGCAGCCCCAGGCTGAGGGTGTGGTTGTCGAAGTAGCGGCCGGTCAGCGTCAGGCCGGGGCGCAGGCTCAGGGCCGCCCCCATGCTCCACGCCGGGGGGCCACCGGCCCGGCGGCTGGCCCTTGCCCCGTCGGCAAAGAGGGTGAGGCGCTCGTCCCCCCAGGGGCGCAGCGACAGGTCGCCGCTCAGCTCGCGCGCGTGCAGCGAGGGACTGGCGACGACCACACTGCTCAGGGAGAGCTGGGGCAGGGGCCGCAGCAGAACCCCCAGCATCCACAGCTGCGCCTGCCCGCCGGTGGACCAGCCGTAGCCCAGCCCAGTGCTCAGACGCCGATCGCCGGCGCCCAGCGAGAAGTGGTAGCGGGTCTCCTGCTGGTGGATGACCGCAAAACCCAGGCGGTGAAAACCGGAGAAGAGGCCCCACTGCTGGTCTGGGGCCCCGGACCAGGCCAGGGTGGCCTCTAGTCCCTGGGCATAACTGAGCAGGGCCGGATTGGCGTACCCTTGCAGGCCCGTGCCCAAGCTGCCGGGAGGGGTGAGCAGGAACTCGCTGCGGCTGGCATAGGGGGCAAAGGCCTGGGCGGAGAGCGGCAGCAGGCACAGCAAAAGCAGCAGGGCGCGTTGCGTTTTAGCACTCTTTGTTCGATCTTTCACGTGATTTCAGCCAAAGGAGGAAGACGTGGAAGAGATTGCCAAATTACCCGACCAATACCTGGCAAATGCCAGGGAAATGGTAGCCAAGCATAAAGCCAAGAAGAACTGCAAGCGCTGCTACGACCGGGGCTACCTGGGTGTGGACCAGCACAACTTGCTCATCCCTTGTCCCAAATGCGTGGCCGCCGACGCCCTGATCGGCGAATGGCGTCAGTTCGTGCGCGACACCCCCGAACTATTCCAGCTCTACGGCACCTACTTCGAAGAAGAGGAAACCGACGCACCGGAGCAGGCCCCGCAGGCGGCGAAGGTCACGCGTCCTCCCGGAAATAACTCAGATCGCCCAGGCCCTCGCGGAGGATCTGGGGGCGGTCGCCAACCAGGGAGATCACACTTGACGCAAGCACCGGGAGCTCGCCGCACTCCAGTATAAGTTCCACCTCTCCCCCCAGATCTGCCTCCAAGTCCTCGGGCCGGGTGATCACTTCCTGCCCGCTGCGGTTGGCGCTGGTGCTCAGGATGGGGTTGCCCAGCAGGCGCACCAGCTCCAGGGGCACTGGGTGATCGGGGATGCGCAGGCCCACGGTCTGCTGGCGACTTTGTAAGATGCGCGGGGTCTCGCGGGTAGCCGGCAACACAAAGGTATAAGGACCGGGCAAAAAACGTCGGAGGATGCGGTACGCGTAGTTGGAAACCTGGGCGTAGCGGCTGACGTGGGTCAGGTCGGCGCAGACAAAGGACATGGGTTTCTTGGCATCCCTTCCCTTGATCTGGCGCACCTTCTCGATGGCCCGCTTGGCGGTGATGTCGCAGCCCAGGCCGTAGGTGGTATCGGTTGGGTAGACGATGACGCCCCCGGCGCGCAGCACCTCGGCAGCCCGGCTCAACGACCTGCCTTTGAGGTACTCGGGATCCACGTACAACATTTCGGCCCTGGCCACGATCAGCCCTCGCTCTTGAGTTTGGCCACCCAGGCCTCCACCACCGCCTCCACCATGCGCTGCCCGTGTTCGGCATTGGCGGTCCAGCTGTTGAGCTTTTCGTCCTGGCGGCAGTACCAGGGAGCCTGCTCGTCTAGGCGGCCCTGCTCCACCAGCTCGGGACGGGTGGCCAATAAAAAGGAAGTCTCATTGTACCCGGCGTGGTCACCGCCGGCCTCGGTGCCCGGCAGGATCATCGGCTGCACCTCGACCCGGCCCCAGATCGCCCCGCCCACCTCGCGCATCAACTTTCCATCCCCCCACCAGCCTCGCGGGTATCCGCGCTCCAGCACTTCCTCAAAGGTTAGCTCTGCTGCCGCCTTCTTGAAGGCCAGGGCCAGGGGGGCCTCCATGCCCTGGTGCATGATGGGCACATAGATCTTGCGGAAACCCATCTCGCGAAAGTTTTTCAGAATACTTTTGACGTAGAGCCCAAAGGAGGCATAATCGGGATCGATGGTGCCGTCACGGGGACCACCCAGGGCGTAGCCGGTGGGGCCGTAGTCGAAGGAAGGCGCGATGACCGCCGGGACACGGGCGGCGAGGCGGGCGCAGATCTCCTCGACGATCAGGGTGTCGTGGCCGATGGCCATGTGCGGCCCGTGGGTCTCGATGCAGCCGGCCGGCACCAGCAGGGGCCAGCCCTGTTCCACTGCTTCCTTCAACTGGTAGGGGCGCATTTCCTTCAAGTACATGACGGAGGCCCTCCTCGGGGTGAGAATATAGGCGGGCCTCAACCTGCCTTCAAGTTGGAGGCCGGGCCGCAGCGGGGTATCTTCTATACTCATGAAGACGATCCTTGTATTCGCCAGCTTCCTGTTCCTGAATACCGCCCAGGCCCTCACCTGGAACTTCGATCAACCGGGGGACACCCAGGGCTGGGTGGCCACCGAAGCCCAAGGCCCGGGCACCAGTCCCAGACTGCCCGTCCTGCAGGGAGGGGTGGACCAGGGAATCTGGACGGTGAAGCTGGTGCCTTACCGGCAGGGGCGCAGCCCCGGAATCACCCTCTACTCTCCGCTCATCGGCCAGAACTCGCGGCTCTTCGACCAGGCCAGCATCCGCCTGCGCCTGGTGCACCCCCACCCGGTCACCACCCGCTTCGTCTTCAGCTGGACCAACGCGGTCAATTACCTTTTCCCCGGCAACGATCCCGAATTCCTGGCGGGTGGCTGCCCGCCCAACCAGTACTGCCATCCCCGGTTCTGGTTGATCCAGCAGCCCGTCCGCTACACCACCCAGTGGCAGGAGGTGACCGTCAGCAACCTGCGTACTCGCCCTGCCACCTGGCCCGGCGGCGAAGAGTACGAGATCCTCTGGGAAGACCAGCTCAACGATATCCGCCTGACCATGCCCTTCATCGACGCCGGCCCCGAAGATACCCTGAGCGCTCAGAGTGCAGACCAGGTTCCGGCAGCGGTGGAGATCGACTGGGTCCGCCTGACCGGTGCCCGCGAGCAGGCCGGCGGCGAATTACAACCCCCTGCCTTCACTCGCGCCACCTTTGGCCAGCTCTTTGCCCCACCGGTCTTCTATCCGCTGGGAGGGGTGGAGCAGGTGAGCGGCTGGGAATGGCAGGAGGAGGCCGGCGCCCTGGGGGATCTGGACGGAGATGGGGATGTGGACCTGACCACCCGCTGGCAAAGCGACCAGCAGGGCGGCTGGCTGCTGGGCTACAACGACGGGCAGGGCCGCTTCACCCGCGTGCAACTAGAGCACTTCGCCGGCACTGGCTTCAGGATCAAGGATAGCTTTGTAGACGGGGCAGATCTGGACGGCGACAGGGACCTGGACCTGGTGCTCGACGCGACCACCGACCGGCTGCCGCCTCAGGTCTGGCTCAACGACCCCCACGCCGGCTGGACCCAACAATCCCTGCCTGCTTTCTTCGCCCCGGAGCAGTTGGCCGACCTGGACCGCGACGGAGACCTGGACCTGTGGGGTTATTTGCGCGGCACCCTCGACGCCCAGTTGCTGTACAACGACGGCCGCGGCCACTTCGGCCCCCCCCAACAACCCCAGCCGGCAGGGGGCAGCTACTATGTGTGGACCACCGCCTTCCCCACCGTGGCGGCCCACTTGCTGCCCCTGATATGGCGGCCGCCCTACGACCCCAAAAAACAACCGGGACTGCTGGCCACCTACCTCCTGGCCTCCGGTGCCCAGGTGCAGGAGCCGGTGCCCCTGAGCGCAGAACTGGAGCCCGAACGCGTGGTGCAGGTGGGCGATTTTGACCTGGATGGCCGACTTGATCTGGCCCTCGACGACGAGGGGGCCTTCTTCGCGCAGGGGGTCGAGGGGCGTCCGGCGCTGGGGTTGAAGATCCTGCGCCAGCGGACCAAGGGCTTGATGGACACCACCTTTGCCTTGCCCGAGGCCCGCTACCACCGCGAGCCCCTGGTCACTGACCTGAACAGCGACGGTCTGCCGGACCTGGTCCTGGCCCACGACGAATTGCGCGATCCGGCCATTCTGGTGCTGATCGGCCAGGGCGAGGGCCGTTTCGCCCTGGAGGGCCGCTATCCCTTGCCTCTGGGCCGGGGCGGGCCCGCGCTCAGCGCCGACCTGGACGGCGAGGGGCATCCGGATCTGGTGGTCTTCGATTCCTTTGTGGCCGAGGGGGCGGGGGTACACGTGTTGCTCAACCGCCTCGGTCCCCCCGACACCGCTGTCGAGGATCTCGGCCCTCCCCTCCCTTCCCAATCCCGCCTGGGCGCGGCCTATCCCAATCCCTTCAACCCCGGCGTGGTCATCCCTTTTGCCCTGGCTGCCCCTGCTACCCAGGTGGAATTGCAGATCTACAGCCTCCTGGGCCAGGAACTGGCGGGCCTGCACCTGGGTCCCCTGCCGGCCGGGACACACCGTTTTGTCTGGGATGGCACCGACAAGCGCGGCCGGCCCCTGGCCTCGGGGGTGTACCTGTACCGCCTCCAGGCCGATGGCTGGAGCGCCGCCGGCAAACTGACCAAGAGCAATTGAGATGGCCCACACCATCATCGGCACCGCCGGCCACATCGACCACGGCAAGACCCTGCTGGTCAAAGCCCTCACCGGTATGGACACCGACACCGCCCCCGAGGAAAAGGCCCGAGGCATCACTATCGAGCTGGGCTTTGCCTTTATGGGCGACCAGGCCACCCTCATCGACGTGCCCGGCCACGAGCGCTTCGTCAAGACCATGGTGGCCGGGGTCAGCACCATCGACATCGCCTTGCTGGTAGTGGCCGCCGACGACGGGGTCATGCCCCAGACCCGCGAGCACCTCGACGTATTGCAACTGCTGGGCATCGAGCGCGGCATCATCGCCCTCAACAAAACTGACCTGGTCGAGGAGGACTGGCTCGGGCTGGTGGAGGAGGACCTGCGCCAACTGGTGCAAGGCACCTTCCTCGGAGAGGCGCCCATCGCCCGGGTCTCAGCCCACACCGGGGCCGGGGTCGAGGACCTCAAACAACTCCTGCTCTCCCTGGTGGCCCAGACCCGCACCCAGCGCCAGGGAGGCCCCTTCCGCCTGTGGGTGGACCGCGCCTTTCTAGTGAAGGGATTCGGCCTGGTGTGTACCGGCACGGTCTGGTCGGGCGCCCTGCGGAGTGGGGAGCACGTGGAGCTAATGCCAGCCGCCCGGCCGTTGCGGGTGCGCGGCCTACAGCAACATGGCCGCGAGGTAGCGGAGGTGCAGGCCGGCGACCGGGCGGCCCTCAACCTGCCCGGGGTGGAAGTGGAGGATATTGCCCGTGGTGACGCCCTGGTGGCCCCTCAGTACTTCCACCCCACCCAGCTTTTGGACGTGCGCCTACACCTGCTGCCCTCCTGTCCCAAGCCCCTGGAAACCCGCAGCCGGGTGCGCCTGCACCTGGGCACCGCTGAAGTGATGGCCAGGGTGGTGCTGTTGGAGGGCCAGGGCCTGGAGCCGGGGGCCAACGCCCTGGCCCAACTGCGCCTCGAAACCCCCCTGGTGGCCGCCTGGGGCGACCGCTTCGTCATCCGCCGCTACTCCCCGCCCCTGACCATCGGCGGGGGCCGCATCCTCGACCCGCAGCCGATCAAACACCGGCGCAACGAAGCCGGTCTGGCCGAACACCTTGGGGCATTGGAGCAGGACGAGCTGACCGCAGTCGCTGAGGCCATGCTGCGCTGGGCCCCCGAAGGAGCGCGGCTATGCCTGGCCCTGGCCGGCGAGCTGGGACTGGGCCTGGAACAGTTGGAAGGAGTGTTGGATGCCTTGGGAGATCGGATCGTGCGCGTGCAGTTGGGCGGGCAACCGGCGGCCATGCATGCCGTCCAATGGAACGCGCTGCGCCAGCGGGCCGAGCAGGCGTTGGCCGCCTTTCACCGCGCTCAACCGCTCAAGGCCGGCCTCAACCGCGAGCAGTTGCGCAACCTGGCCGACCGCCACGTCGATCCCGAACTCTTCGACCAGGTTTTACAGGATTTGGAGCGCGAGGGCCGCATCGCCGCCGAGGGCGCGCTAGTGCGCGCCGCCGCCCA
>CAMAVQ010000094.1 GCA_945861755.1 Gemmatimonas phototrophica | reverse complement strand
TGGCCCGGTGCTGGAAGTCGGCTGCGGCACCGGGGGGTTGAGCGAGGGGCTGGCGCGTTTGCTGCCCGAGCGGGAGATCTGGTTCACCGATCTGTCGGCGGCGCTGCTGGCGGTCTGCCGGCAGCGGCTGGGGGCCGTGGGCGCGGATGCGGCACGTCTGCACTGGGAGGTGATGGACGGGGAGAGGGGACCGACTCAGGGCGGGTACGCGCTGATCGTCTCCGGCATGGCCCTGCACTGGTTTGCCGACTGGATAGGGGCTTTGCAGCGCTGGGTGGAGGCCATACGCCCCGGAGGAATGCTGATGTGTTCCTTTCAGGAGGCCGAGTCCTTTCCCGAGTGGCGGGAACACTGTCGCCGGCTCGGACTGCCCTGTACTGCCAACCCTTTTCCGGCTCTTGAGCAGATGCGCCAGGCTCTGGGCAAGGGGCGCTGCTGGGCGCAGGAGGAGGGGGAGCACTATGCCTCGGCGCGGGCGTTTTTCCGCAGTCTAAAAGATACGGGCACGGCCACCTCCCTGAAGGGTGAGGCACTCGGGGCGGGGGCCTTCAGGCGCCTGCTGCGGGCCTGGGACCAGGCCTGCCCCGGTGGTGTTAAGGTGCGGGTGCGTTGCGGCTTTGCGGTGGTGCAGCGGAGTTGATTTTTGGATGAAGTTTGATGAGTGAACTGCCGCCAAAATTCTTCGTGACGGGCACCGACACGGGGGTGGGAAAGACCCTGGTCAGCGCGGTGCTGATGTCCGGCCTGAGCGCAGTGTACTGGAAGCCGGTGCAGAGCGGAGAGCCGGGGGACACCGAGTGGGTGCGGCAGGCCACGGGGCTGCCTGCGGAGCGCTTTGCCCCGGAGACATATAGGTTGCAGCAGCCCCTTTCCCCCCATGCCGCTGCGGCCAGCGCGGGGGTGCAGATCGACCTGGGTACCTTTCAGCCCCCGGTGGCCGAGCGGCTGATCGCCGAAGGGGCGGGCGGGGTCCTGGTCCCGCTCAACGACCGCCAGCTGATGATCGACCTGATGGCGAAACTGGGGTTACCGGTGCTGCTGGTGGCCCGCAGCAGTCTGGGGACCATCAACCACACCCTGCTCAGCCTCGAAGCCCTGCGCCGTCGTAACCTCGAAGTAGTGGGGGTGGTGGTCAATGGCCCCCGGAACCCGGCCAACGAAGAGGCCATCGCCCGCTACGGCCAGGTGCCGGTGCTGGCGGCTGTGGAACCGCTGGCGCGGCTCGATGCCGGCGGGCTGCGCGCTGCATACGACCGCTATTTTGGAGGCAGGGAATGAACTCGCCAATCTGGATGCCCTACACCCAGATGAAGGATGCCCCGGCCCCCTTGATGGTGCGTTCCGGCAGGGGAGCGGTGTTAGAACTGGAGGACGGCCGCCAGTTGTTGGACTGCATTTCGAGCTGGTGGGTGACCCTGCACGGCCACGCCCAGCCAGAAATCGCTGCGGCCATCGCCGTACAGGCCGGCCAGCTGGAGCAGGTGATTGCCGCCGGCTTCACCCACCAACCCGCCGAGGAGTTGGCCCGCCGGCTCACCGCCATGCTGCCCTTCTTCCCGAGCGTTTTTTATTCGGACAACGGCTCCACCGCCGTGGAGGTGGCGCTGAAGATGGCTTACCAATACTGGCGCAACCAGGGGGCCGCCGGGCGGCGGCGTTTTCTCAGCCTGGAAGGGGCGTACCACGGCGACACCCTGGGGGCCATGTCCCTGAGCGGGCGCTCGCTTTTCACCGCGCCTTTTGCCGAGCTGCTGCTGCCGGTGGACTTCGTGCCCTTCCCACAGACCTGGTTGGGGGACGAGGGGGTGGAGGAACGCGAGGGCCAGTCCCTGGAGCACCTGGAGGGGCTACTGCGCCGAAACGGGGAAGAGTACGCGGCGATGATCGTCGAGCCCTTAGTGCAGGGGGCGGCGGGCATGCGTATGTGCCGGCCCGCCTTTCTGCGCCAGGTTTCCGAGTTGCTGCGCCAGCACGGGGTGCTGCTTATCGGCGACGAGGTCTTCACTGGCTTTGGCCGCACCGGCGAGTTCTTCGCCTGCCAGAAGGCGGGCATCCAGCCGGATATCCTCTGCCTGGCCAAGGGTCTCAGCGGCGGTTTCCTGCCCCTGGCCGCCACCCTGTGCAGCGAGGAAGTGTACCAGGCCTTCTGCAGCGACGACCCCCGCCACACCCTGTACCACGGGCATTCCTACACCGCCAATCCCCTGGGCTGCGCTGCGGCCCTGGCCTCGCTGGAGTTGCTCGAAAAGGAGCCGCATCGCTTTGGGGAGATGGAAGGCTGGCACCTGGAGGAGCTGGGCCGGCTGGCGGACCATTCGCACTTGTCCCGCTTGCGGGTCTGCGGCACCATCGCGGCGCTGGAGGTGAAGGGGACGGCGGGGTACCTGCACGAACTGGGGCCGCGACTCAGGCAGCGTTTCCTGGAGCGGGGGTTCCTGCTGCGGCCCCTGGGCGGGGTGATCTACCTGGTGCCGCCCTATTGTCTGGAGCGGGCGCAGTTGGCGGCGGCCTATCGCTGCATCGGGGAAGTGGTCTCGGCAGCGGTTTCTTCGTAGGGAGCGCGCGGTTCCAGGCCCAGCAGAAAGAAGAGTTCGGCATCTTTGGCCAGTCCCGGGTGCGGGGTGGTAAGTAACTTGTCCCCCGAAAAGATGGAGTTGGCACCGGCCAGGAAACACAGGGCCTGGGCCTCGTCGGAGAGCTGGTCGCGGCCGGCCGAGAGGCGGACCATGGCGCCGGGAAAGAGAATGCGGGCGGCGGCGATCATGCGCACCACCTCCCACACCGAAACGCGCGGCTGCTGGCCCAGCGGGGTGCCGGCGATGGGGACCAGGGCGTTGACCGGCACGGACTCGGGCGGCGTGGGCAAGCTGGCCAGGGTGTGGAGCAGGTCGATGCGGTCGTCCTCGCTCTCCCCTAGTCCGAGGATGCCGCCGCAGCAGACCGAGATGCCCGCCTGCGCCACGTGGGCCAGGGTTTGCAGCCGGTCCTGGTAGGTGCGGGTGCTGACTACTTGCTTGTAGTACTGGGGTCCGGTATCGAGATTGTGGTTGTAGGCGTAGAGTCCGGCCTCCTTCAGCCGCAGGGCCTGTGCCTGGCTGAGCATGCCCAGGGTGCAGCAGACCTCCAGGCCCAGGGAGGAGACCTGGCGCACCATCTCCAGCACCTGGTCGAATTCCTCTCCTTCCCGCACCTGACGCCAGGCGGCGCCCATGCAGAAACGGGTGCTGCCGGCCTCCTTGGCCTGTTGCGCGGCTTCGACCACCGTCTCGGTTTCCAGCAGTTGTTGGCGCAGCAGCCCGGTCTCGTGATGAGCCGACTGGGAACAGTAACCGCAGTCTTCGGGACAACCGCCGGTCTTAATGGAGAGCAGGGTGCACACCTGGATCTGGCAGGGGTTATGGTGTCGGCGGTGTACCTCGGCGGCCTGGTGCATCAGTTCGAGCAAGGGGGTGTGGTAGAGTTGGGCTAGCTGTTGGTGGGTCCAGGATCTGTGCTCCATCTCCATCGGTCGCGCTCCTCTGGCGTGGTTTTCTCTAACCAAGGGAGTTTTGCCCTTGTTGGCAAGCGGTATCCGGTGGCGGGAGCGCGGGGCGGACAAAAAAAGAGCGGGGCGGCAGAATCGCCCCGCTCGGTGGTGCATGAGTCGTTGTTTCTCTCAGGCGAGTTGGTCGACGACCCCGCCCACGCCCGCGTCTACCTGCAGTTGCAGGGACTGGGTCGAATCTTCTTCCTCCTGGGCGGCCAGAGAAGATTCCTTCGTTTCTTCGGCAGACTGAGCCGGCTTCTGGGACTGCAGCTGCTGCATGGCTGACGATCCGGCACTGCTTCCTGCGCTGCCGACTGCTTCCATCGTATCTTCCTCCTAAAAGGGGACACAGTCGCGCTATTTTGCGCGGCTATTGTCCTTCCTATCGGCACTCGCAAGTCATAACTTTAGAATATGGGCAGGGACGGGTCGGGGCTTTGTTACCTTAAGGGGAGCGGTCGCATGGAACCCGAGCATCAGTCCAAAGGCAGGGCCTGGGTCCAGTCCTATGCCCAGTCCAGCCAGTACGTGGGGGCCGGGATCCAGATGGCTGTTTCTATCTTTTTATGTCTGTTAGGGGGGAACTGGCTGGACCAGCAGTGGGGGATTTCTCCCCTCTTGCTGATCCTGGGGGTTTTCGTGGGGGGAGGGGTCGGTTTCTACAACCTGCTCAAAATCCTCACGGGTGCCGACCGGCGCAAGCGCGAGGAGGCCAAGGCATGTGGGAAGGGCTGATGACCGGGGTGGCCGTGGCCGGTATCAACGGCCTGGCGGCCTGGCTGCTGATCCGCTGGGCCTTTGAGAAGAATAACCAGGTGTTTATCCTGGCTGTGTTGGGGGGCATGGGGGTGCGCCTGGCGCTGGTGGCCGCCATTTCCGTGGGGGTGTTCAAGTTCACCCAACTCCCTGCCGGCGCCTATCTGGGCGGCTTGATCAGCGCTTTTTTTATTTGCCAAATCATGGAAATCGTCCTCCTGCTGCGTCGACGGGCCGGGGAAGGGCGGGACAAGACCGAGAAGTCCTAAAGAAAAATGGGCCTTTGGTGCTGCAAGTGTTGACAGGCCTTTGGGGTCTGCTTAACTTATTCACCCTTGCAGCACTGGCCTCGTTTTCGTGCATCCCTTCACTGATCCCTGATCAATGTCTGGCGAGACCCATGCGGCTGGCGCCGCCCCTGAGCAGTTGGATATCCTGGGACATCTCCTGAACCACGATTACCTGGAGGTTCCCTTCTTCAACGCCCCCCATTTGATAGATGGCCACCTGCCCCTGCCGCAGTTCGACCCGATCTGGGGCATCGACCTGTCCATCACCCGGCACGTGGTGATGATGTGGGTTGCCAGTGCGCTATTGATCGGGTTGTTGTTGGTGGCCTTCCGCCGTCGCACCCTGGTGCCCACCGGCTTGGGCAACTTCTTCGAGTCCATCGTCGTTTTCATCCGCGACGAGGTGGTGTTGGCCACCATGGGCGAGGGCGGGCGGGCCTATCTTCCTTATATGCTCACCGCCTTCTTCTTTATCCTGTCCTGCAATCTGCTGGGGCTGATCCCCTACGCGGCCACCGCCACCGGCAACGTCAATGTCACGGCGGCCTTGGCCCTGATGACCTTTGCCCTTACCCTGGGCGCTGGGATTCATCACAACGGCTTCTTCGGCTTCTTCAAGAGCCTAATCCCCCCTGGTCTACCGCTCTGGCTCCTGCCGATCATGATCCCGGTGGAACTGGTCAGCATGTTTTCCCGGCCCTTCGCCCTGTGCATCCGTCTCTTCGCCAACATGATCGCCGGGCATATGATCATCCTGGTCTTTCTGGGGATTATCATTCTGCTCAAGGCCTTGTGGCTGGCGCCGCTGTCGGTGGCCTTTGCCGCCGCCATTTATCTACTAGAGATCTTCATCGCCTTTGTCCAGGCATTCATCTTCACTATGTTGTCGACGTTGTTCATCGGCATGGCGGCGCATCCCGAACACTGAACGGGCCCCGCCTGCTCACCAAACGATAAGGAGGGCAATAAACCATGGAATTGGCATATCTGGGCGCCGCCATCGGCGCCGGTCTGGGGGCGATCGGTGCCGGCATCGGCATCGGTCTGCTGGGCGGTTCCGCCATGGAGGGCATGGCCCGCCAGCCCGAGGCCATGGGCGAAATGCGCACCAACATGATCATCGCTGCCGCCCTTATCGAAGGCGTGGCGCTTTTCGGCGAAGCGATCTGCGCGGCCATCGTTTTCACCAAGTAAAGTATCCGCGTAAAGTAACCGCCTAACCGTTTCAGAGGTCAGCCATGCTGCTCGAGGCACATACCGGGACGATCATCTGGACCCTCATCACCTTTGCGGTGGTGCTGGTGGTGCTCAAGGCGGCGGTGTGGAAGCCCTTGCTGCAAGCGCTGGACGAGCGCGAGCAGAGGATCAGGGAATCCCTGGCCGCCGCTGAGAAAGCCCGGGCTGAATCCCAGGCCAACCTGGACGAGCAACAGCGCCTGCTGGAGCAGGCGCATGCCGAAGCCCGGCAACTGGTCGCCCAGGCGCGCGAGGCAGCCGAGCGGATCAGCCACGAGATCGTCGCTGAGGCCCGGCAGGAGGCCGAGCACACGGCCCAGGCCATGCGCCGCGAACTCGAAAGCGAACGCCTGGCCGCCCTCGACCAACTGCGGCGCGAAGTCGCCGAACTGGCCGTGCGCGCGGCGGGCATGATCATTGACGCCGAGTTAGACAGCGAGAAGAACCGCAAGCTGGTCGACGATATGATCGCCCGTATCCCCCGGGCCCCTGTTCACAACTGAAGGCGGCGGCAGGGATCGTCCCCCGCCGCTAAATGGAAATCCAATGAATGCTCCCGAAGTCGTGCGGCGTTATGCTGCCACGCTGCTGGAGGCTGCCGCCGAGCTCAAGAGCGAGGCCCAGGTGCAGGCCGATGTCGAGCGCCTGCAGGCCACGCTGGAGGTATCGGCCGAGCTGAGTTCCTGCTTGCAGAACCGCTTGATGGACTCGCAGGTCCACCGCTCGCTGCTGGAAAGCTTGTTTGCCGGCAAGGTGCAGCCCCTGACCCTGAATTTTCTGCTGCTGCTGGCCGAGCGTCGGCGCGCCGGCCTGCTGCCCGAGATCCTGGCCGCCTTCACCGATCTTTTCGACGCCCGCCAGGGGATCCTCCAGGCCGAGGTTCGTTCGGCGGTCGAACTGAGTGAGGAGCAGCGGGAGCAGCTCAGGCAGCGCCTGGAAGTGTACACCGGCAAACAGGTGCGGCTCAGCGCCAGGGTGGACAGCAGCCTCAAGGGTGGCGCTATCGCCCAGGTGGGCGACACCGTCTTCGATGGCAGCTTGGTCAGGCACCTGCAGCGCCTGCAAGAACAACTGGCAGGCGCATTGGCAACCCACAGATGATCCAGCAGAGCACAACTTCGAGGAAGTGAATCATGGCCACCCAGACCCTGGTCCAGCCCGACGAAATATCCAAGATCCTCAAGCAGCAGTTATTGGGCTTTGAGAAGCAGATCGATGTGTTCGAGAGTGGCACGGTGCTCTACGTGGGAGACGGCATCGCCCGCGTCCACGGCCTGGGCAATGTGCGCGCCACCGAGTTGGTGGAGTTTCCCAACGGCGTCATGGGCATGGCCCTCAACCTCGAATCCGACAACGTCGGTTGTGTGCTCTTTGGCGATGACACCCTCATCCACGAGGGCGATTTGGTCAAGCGCACTGGCCGCATCGTCGAGGTGCCGGTAGGCGAGGAGTTGCTCGGTCGGGTGGTAAACCCGCTGGGGCAACCCATCGACGGCAAGGGCCCCATCCATACCAAGCAGACCTTGCCGGTCGAGCGCAAGGCGCCAGGTGTGATCGACCGGCAGCCGGTCGAAGAGGCGCTGCAGACGGGCATCAAGGTGATCGACGCCACCGTGCCCATCGGCAAGGGCCAGCGCGAGTTGATCATCGGTGACCGGCAGACCGGGAAGACGGCTATTGCCATCGACATCATCATCAACCAGAAGGGCAAGGACGTCCAGTGTGTGTACGTGGCCGTCGGCCAGAAGGCCTCCTCGGTGGCCAAGGTGGTGGCCAAGTTGGAGGAAAGCGGAGCCATGGCCTATACCATTGTGGTTTCGGCCACGGCCAACGAGCCGGCCCCGCTGCAGTTTTTGGCCCCTTATGCCGGTTGCTCGATGGCCGAGTACTTCCGCGACAAGGGCGGCCATGCTCTGGTGGTCTACGACGATCTGACCAAGCAGGCCTGGGCCTATCGCGAGATGTCGCTGATCCTGCGCCGCCCCCCTGGCCGCGAGGCGTACCCGGGCGATGTTTTCTACCTTCACTCGCGTCTGCTGGAGCGCGCCTGCAAGCTGAACAATGAGCGGGGTGCCGGCTCACTGACCGCGCTGCCGGTCATCGAGATCCTCGAGGGCGACGTCTCCACCTTCGTGCCCACCAATGTCATCTCCATCACCGACGGCCAGGTCCTGCTCAAGCCAGAGCTTTTCTACTCGGGCATTCGGCCGGCCATGGACGTGGGGGCCTCGGTGTCGCGCGTCAGCAGCGCCAAGACCAAGGCCATGCGGGCGGTGTCGCGCACCCTCAAGGGGGACATGGCGCGCTACAACGAGTTCAAGGCTTTTGCCCAGTTCGGCACCTCCGACCTGGACCAGGCCACCCGCGATTTGCTCAACCACGGCGAAAAGTTGGTCGAGGTGCTCAAGCAGGGCCAGTTCAGCCCCCTGTCCCTGGGTGAACAGGTGGTGTCCCTGTATGCGGCCACTACCGGTCTGATGGACGATCTGCCCACCTCGGCGGTGCAGCGCTTCGAGAAGGAGCTGCTGGCCCACATGCGCACGGTGCACTGGTCCACCCTCGAAGAGATCAACAAGTCCCTGGCCTTCAGCGACGATACCAAGGCCAAAGTCCAGGAATCCATCACCAAGTTCAAGAGCACCTTCCGGGCCTAGGAGACGCGTCGTGGCCACCCTGCGCCAACTCAGAAACCGCGTCGGCAGCGTCAAGAATATCCAGCGCGTGACCAATGCCATGAAACTGGTGGCAGCGGCCAAGATGCGCAAAGCCCAGGAGGCCATTGTGGCCGCCCGGCCCTATGCCAGGCAGCTCAACCGCGTGTTACAAAGCCTGACCCAGAGCGTCGAAAGCGAACACCCGCTACTCACCGAACGGCCGGTCGAGCGGGTGGCGGTGGCGGTGGTGACCGCCGACCGCGGCTTGTGCGGGGCCTTCAACTCCAATGTGTGCCGCCAGGCGCAGGTCGAACTGGCCAATTACGCGGACGCGGACCTGATTACCGTGGGCCGCAAGGGGCGCGATTACTTCCGCCGGCGCGAACTGGCCCCGGTATTACACCACGCCGACGTCTTCCGCCCCTTGAGCTTCAACCACGCCCTGCAGATCTCGCACGACCTGAGCCAACGCTTCCTCAACGGCCAGGTCGATCGGGTGCTGCTGGTCTTCAGCGAGTTCAAGTCAGTGGCCCAGCAGCGGCCGGTGGTCGAGCAGCTGCTGCCGGTAGTGAAGCCGGAGGCCATCGAGGACGAGAAGTTGCTGGATTATATCTTTGAGCCCGAACCCGAGCGGCTACTCGATGCGCTCGTGCCCCTGCATGTCAATTACCAGGTCTGGCGCGCCCTCTTGGAATGCAGCGCCGGCGAGCAGGCCGCCCGCATGACCGCCATGGATAACGCCACCAAGAACGCCGGCGATCTGATCGAAGACCTGGTCCGCCAGATGAACAAGAAACGGCAGGCTTCCATTACCCTGGAGCTGATGGATATCATCGGCGGTGCCGAAGCAGTGTCACAGTAGATCGAAGAGGAAGGTATGAAGGAAGGAAAAATCAAGGAAATTATCGGCGTGGTCGTCGATGTGGACTTCGGCAACCAGGAGTTGCCGTCCATCTACAACGCCCTCGAGGTAGATCCCGCCCAGCGCCCGGGCCCGGAGCGTCTGGTGCTGGAGGTGCAGCAGCACCTGGGGGAGAACTTGGTGCGCTGCGTGGCCATGGACTCCACCGATGGCCTGGTGCGCGGCACCAGGGTCTTCGACATCGGCATGCCCATCCAGATTCCGGTGGGCGAAGAGGCCTTGGGCCGGCTCTTCAACGTCATCGGCGAACCCATCGACGGCAAGGGACCCTTGTCCGCCAACGTGCCGCGTATGTCCCTGCACCGGGCGGCGCCGGCGCACCAGGACCAGGTCACTTCGGACCAGATGCTGGAGACTGGCATCAAGGTGATGGACTTGATCTGTCCTTTTGCGCGCGGTGGCAAGCTGGGCCTCTTCGGCGGTGCCGGGGTGGGGAAGACAGTTATTCTTACCGAGCTGATTCACAATGTCGCTTCCAGCCACGGTGGATACTCGGTCTTTGCCGGGGTGGGTGAGCGCACCCGCGAGGGCAACGACCTGTTGCACGAGCTGAGCAGTTCGGGCGTGATCGACAAGACCGCCATGGTCTTTGGCCAGATGAACGAGCCGCCAGGTGCCCGCCAGCGCATCGCCCTGACCGGCCTGACCATCGCCGAATATTTCCGCGAGGAGATGGGCCAGGACGTGTTGCTCTTCATCGACAACATCTTTCGCTTCATCCTGGCCGGCGCCGAGGTCTCGGCGCTGCTGGGGCGTATGCCCTCGGCGGTGGGGTACCAGCCTACGCTAGCTACCGAGATGGGCGAGTTGCAGGAGCGCATCACCACCACCAAGAAGGGCTCGATCACCTCTGTGCAGGCTATCTACGTGCCTGCCGACGACTACACCGACCCAGGGGTGGTCACTGCTTTTGCCCACCTGGACGGCCGCATCGTGCTGGAACGCAACCTGGCCGACCAGGGGCTCTATCCGGCGGTGGATCCGCTGTCTTCCAGTTCGCGCATCCTCGATCCCCACGTGGTGGGCGAGGAACACTATCAGGTAGCCCGCCAGATGCAGCAAATCTTACAACGCTACCGCGACCTGCGCGAGATCATCGCCATTCTGGGCATCGACGAACTGTCCGACGAGGACAAGATCGTGGTGGCCCGGGCCCGGCGCATCCAGCTTTTCCTGACCCAGCCCTTTCACGTCGGCGAAGGTTTCACCGGCGTCCCCGGCGAATTCGTCAAGGTCGAGGACACGGTCAAGGGTTTCAAGGAGATTGCCGAGGGCAAACACGACGACTTGCCCGAGCAGGCCTTCTACCTGGTCGGCACCATCGAGCAGGCGGTGGCGAAGGCCAAGAAAATGGTCGGTGGCTGAGGTAGCGGCGTGATGGCGGACTTTCAGCTCGAAATTGTGACCCCGGAAAGGCGGGTCTACAGCGGTGCGGTGCAGCGTTTCCAAGGCCCAGGCACCGAGGGTAGCTTCGGCGTGTTAGCTCACCACGCTCCCATGCTGACTTCGCTGCAGATCGGCCAGATTACCTTTCTCGACGAAAAAGGCAAGGCCCGTCGGATGGCCACCAGCGGCGGGTTCGCCGAGGTGGGCAACAACCAGGTAACGGTGTTGGTCGAGACGGCCGAATTCGCCGAAGAGATCGATACGGCCCGGGCCAAAGTTGCACACGATCGCGCCCTGGAACTCCTGTCCGAGAAACAGGATGTCGATCTGGCCTTGGCCCAGCGGGCCCTGCTGCGGGCGCTCAACCGCCTGCGGGTCAGCGGCGTCCGTTGACCTGAGTCCCAGTCGAATTTCCGGCCAATCATCGCCAGATGATTGGCCGTTTTTATTATATTAAAGGCCACCCGCCAACCCGGTCGAGAAATCTATGTCCCAAGTCCCGCCCCGCCTGCGCCAGTTCCTAGAGGCCCACATCCCCCTCATCGAGGAGGAGATGTTCTCGTTTTTGCCGCTGCAGGAGCCGGTGGAATTTATGTACCGGCCCATGCGCGACTATCCCGAGCGGGGTGGCAAGCGGGCGCGGCCGGCCCTGGTGCTTTTGGCCTGCGCAGCTCTGGGGGGGGACGTGCGCCGGGCCCTGCGCACCGCCGCTGCCTTCGAGATGTTCCAGTCCTTTGCCGTGGTCCACGACGATATCGAGGACGGGTCGGAGATGCGGCGCGGCAAACCCTGCCTGCACCACCTGCACGGGGTACCCCTGAGCATCAACGTGGGCGACGCGCTTTACTGCAAGGTCTTCGAGGTGCTGGGGGCCAACCGGCCGCTCTTGGGGGCGGAGATGTCGCTGGAGTTGATCGAGGAGATGGTGCGCGGCTCGCGCGAGACCTTTGAGGGCCAGGCCTACGACGTGGGCTGGATCCGCCAGCGCCACCTGCCCAGCGAGGCCGAGTTTATGGTGATGCTGCGCAAGAAGACCGGCTGGTACACCGGGCGGGGTCCCTGCACTGCCGGGGCCATCATCGCCGGGGTGGGTCCAGAACTTCGGCGGGCCATCGGCGACTTTGGCGAGGCCATGGCCATCGCCTTCCAGATCCGCGACGACCTGCTCAATCTCAGCTCGGCCGAACGCGACGCCGAGGTGGCCCCCGGCATCACCTCCGGGGCATACGGCAAGGAGCGGGGGGGGGACATCGCCGAGGGCAAACGCACCCTCATCATTATCGACCTGCTGCGCAAGTGTACCGCCGCCGAAGCCGCCGAGGTGCTGGAGATTCTCCACCAGGACCGCGAGCAGACCTCCTCGGCGCAGATCGAGCGGGTCATCTCCCTGGTGGGGCAGTACGGCTGCATGGCCTACGCCGAGGGGGTGTGCCGGCAGCAGGCCGAACTGAGCCTGCGCCATTTGCAGGCCCTGCCCGACACCGAGACCCGCGAATTACTCAGGGAGATGCTGGAGTTTCTGATCCAGCGGGCCTTCTGAGTCATGCCGGCTTTCCCCACCCCCTGGTCATCGCTTTTCAGCGTAGACCCGGTGGCGGGTGGCGCGCATGTAGCCGATGGTGTAGGCGGTGCTGCGGCCCTCCCCGGCATCGGGCACGTGGTCGGGGATCAGCACCCCGTCGAAGTCCACCTCCCGCAGGGCGCGCATCACCTCGTACATGTCGACATAGCCGTCGTCCACCAAGGTCTCGCGGAACTTGGGCAGGGGCGCGTCGACGTTGCGAAAATGAACCTTGAAGAGTTTGCCCATGGCACCGAAGTGGGCGATCATCTCCAGCACGTCCTTGCCCATCATCGTTCCACCCTCGGCCCAGGTCCCCACACAGAAGCAGAGCCCAAAGTTATCGCTGTCGGCGAGTTCCACGGCCCGCTGGTACCCGGCAAAGTCGCGGATGACCCGCGCCACCCCGCCCAGCGAAGCCACCGGCGGGTCGTCGGGGTGCAGGCCGATGCGCACCCCGGCTTCCTCGGCTACCGGCATTACTTGTCGAATAAAACGGGTGAAGGTATCCCAGACCTGCTCGTCGCTGTAGGCCCGCTCGTGGGAGAGGGGGAGTTTGGCGGCGACCTCCATATCGAACTCGCGGGTGGGAATGCCGCCACGGGTGGTGCCCACCCTGGTCTGGTAGTAAGGCAGCATTTTGATATTGGCCATGTGCGCGTAGGTGGTGTAGGTAATGCCGGCGCGGCCCAGATCGCGCAGGTACTGCTGGTATTGTTCCACCTTCTGGTCAAAGCCGGGCAGGCCCAGCACCATGGTCGGGTCGCAGTGCAGGTCGAGGATGCCGATGTTCCAGAGCTGGATGCCGTGGTCTTCCAGCAGGCGGCGGGTTTCGACCAGGTACTCGTAGCGGGCATTCTCGATGGTGGTCCAGATGGTGGCGCACTCGATACCCAGTTGCTGGAAGACCTGCAGATCCTTCTCAGTGGGATGGGGGTTGAGCCGGTCGCCGATCTTGATGCCGGGCAGGGGGCGGGTCATGGGTGTATCTCCCTCAGGCCAGTGGGTGGTAGAGATAGGCCAAAAGCAGGCGGGCGCTGTTGTACAGGGCTTCGAGGTGGCAGATCTCGTACCCGTGGGTGTTGTCGCCCGGATAACCAATGAGGGCAGCGCGGGCAGTGGCACCCCGGCTCTTGGCCAGGGTGGAGTCGCTTCCGTAGGAGGTGAGCACCGCGGTTTGCACCCCAAAGCCCAACTCGCCGGCCAGGCGTTCCAACTGCTGGTTGATGCCCTGGTGGTAGATGCCCGACGAGTCCTGGCAGCCCAGCACCGGCTCGGCGCAATTGCGGGTCTGGTATTCCTCGGCCACGGGCACCACGTCGAGGGCGATGGCGGTGTGGCTGGGCACCTGGCCCAGGGCATAGGTGGCCCCGTGGGCGCCGATCTCCTCTTCGGAGCTGGCGATGAGGTACACGTCCTGGGCCGGGGGCTCGGCTTTGAGTTGATATGCGGTTTCGAGCAGGGCGGCCAGGCCGCCCCGGCAGTCTAGGTTGTAGCCGCACAGGTACTCGCCCATGGGCCAGGGGGCCTTGAAATGGCGGGCGATCACCACCTTGGTGCCGGCCCGGATGCCGGCCTTTTGCAGTTGCTCAACGCTGAGTTTGGTCTCCACCCACATCATCTCCCAGCTCAGTCCCTTGCCGTCCTTGAGCAAGCCAGCGGGGCTTTCGGTGGAGACGTGTTTGGAGCCGATGGAGAGCACCCCGGGCACCAGACCCTCGCGGCCCATGATCTCCACCGGGATCTCGCCGATGGCCCAGGCATGCAGGCCACCCACGTTGCGCACGCGCAGCCGACCGTCCTGTTCGACACGCTTGACCACCATGGAGATTTCGTCTTTGTGGGCGGTTACGGCGATGGGGGCGTCGGCGCTGCGCCCGCGCATCTGGATGATGATGTTGTCGGCGGCGTCCTGCCAGACCTTGTCGCCGACGCCGCGCATCTGGTCCAGGACCAGGTGGTTGACCTCGGATTCGGTGCCAGAAGGGGCGTGGGCGCGGAGCAGTTGGTCGAGACAGCGGTACATGCGTTCGCGGTCGAGGGGGATGTGCACGGCAGATCTCCGGATGCGGGTGAAGGGTCGTCAGCAGGGCAGAAAATGTAGGGGTTCGGCGCAGGGCCGGCAACGTGCGGGGCAAGCACAAAAAAAGCCCCTCCATTTTGGAGGGGCTCAAGGCGATTGGGGGGTTCAGGAAGCGAGGACGCCGATGACCTCTTCGGCCAGGGGGCGCAGGTCTTTCTGTAGGCGGATACGGCCGCGGTTGACCCGCGATTTGACGGTGCCCACCGGGCAGTCGATGATCTTGGAAATCTCGTCGTAAGATAAGCCGTTCAGGTCGCGCAGCAGCACCGCTTCGCGGAACTCCTCGGGCAACTGCTGGATGGCATCGACCACCGAGCCCTGGATGGTGCGGGTATCGGTCTGTTCGCCGGGCAGTTGCTCCTTGTCCACCGGCTCGTAAAAGGAGCTGTGTTCGTCCTCTTCGTTGGGGCCGATGGGGATCCAGTGCCAGCGTTTGCGCCGGCGCAGTTCGGTTTTGGCCAGGTTGCCGGCGATGGTGTAGAGCCAGGTGGACACCTGCTCGATGGCGGCGTACTGGTGGCGGTGCCGCATACAGCGCAGAAAGGTTTCCTGGACCAGATCCTCAGCCGTTTCGCGGTCCCCCACAAAGCGATAGACAAAATTGAACAGGGGCACACGGTAACGCTGGACCAACAGGGCGAGGCTGTTCTGGTCCTCGACGGCCTGCATCAAAATGGCCTTGTCGGAGAGATTTCTGAGGGGGTCCATAGGCCAATCCTTTCTAGATCGGCTGGGCGTGAGCGAGTGACTCTGTGTGCACGAGGCACCTGCCTCACGGGGAAACAATGCAATATCCATACCATCTTTTTCGGCACCCAATTGGCCCACATTCGTGATCGGCCTCACACGATCAGACCGGTATTGGCCGCGGAAGGTTTGAGAAGTCCTCAGAAATCTGTGAGATTGCTCAGATTTCTGAGAGCCGGAAGTTTTGACAGGAAGGGGGGGAGTCAGTAGATTTTCCACCCCTTTTCAGGGTTGGAAAGCAATGGCCGAAGAATTGATAGAACAACTTAAAAGTATCAGTGAAATAAGGCAGATACACCGATTTTCCCCCCAGGAGATGGTCGAGTTACTCCAGGACGGGGAAGAGGTGGAGTGGATCGTCTCCCAGGTGTTGCCCCAGGGGCCGGCCGAGGCGGTCGAGGAACTGAGCGCCCTATTGGCGCAGATCGCGGCCCAGGTGGCGCCGGCAGCGGAGCTGGTGGCCAAATTGGACACCGCTGCCCCCGCCGAGGCGTCGTCGGAAAGGGCCCTGCCCGACGAGGATCTAGCGGGCGACCTGTCGGATCTGGAGAATCTCGCTCTGCCCCCTGGGGTGGACGCCCGCCAGTTCAAGGAGTTGATGGCCTCCCCCCAGGGTGCGTTGCTGGCCGATTTTGGCACCTACTGCCAGGAGCAGGGCGTGGATCACGCCGGTGATCCCAAAAAGATGAGCGGCGTGCTCCAGGAACTACACGAGGTGTGGCTGCAAACCCCCAGGCCGGCGCTGGAGGGCAAGAAGCCGGCCGAGGTGCTGGACGGTGGCCGGCTCTTTCCCGCCCGGGCCGAGACCTTCAAACGCGAAGCGCCCAAGGTGGGGCGCAACGATCCCTGCCCCTGCGGCAGCGGAAAAAAGTACAAGAAGTGTTGCGGCAAGGAGTGAGGAAGAGATGGCGAATCTGAAGGAGTCAGCGCAGATCCAGGGGGTGATCCTGGCGGACCTGAAGGCTTTTGGCGACCAGCGCGGGCGCTTTGCCGAGACCTTTCGCAAGGAGTGGTTTCCCCAGCGAAGCTGGGAGCGGATGCAGGTCAACCGCTCCGAGTCGCAGGCCGGGGTCCTGCGCGGCCTGCACTATCACCACCAGCAGGTGGATTACTGGCACTGCGTCTCCGGGCGCATCCGGGTGGGACTCTACGATATGCGACCCGCCTCGCCCACCTGCGGCCATGGCCAACTCATCGACCTGGGCCAGGAACAGCTCCAGGGTCTCTACATTCCCTGCGGGGTGGCCCACGGGTTTGTGTCCCTCAGCGCGGTGGTGCTCTTCTACGTGGTCGACAACTACTACGATGGGGCCGACGAGTTGGGTGTGGCCTGGAACGATCCCCAACTGGGTCTGGACTGGAATCTCGACACGCCACCCATCCTCTCTGGGCGGGACCAGCAGAATCCGCTGCTCAAGGACATCCCCGCCGATCAGCTGCCGCGGTGACGTTATGGCCATCGACCTGAGTTCCGCCCTGATCCAGACCCAGGCTTTGCGCCTGGCCCCCCCGGGCCAGGTCTTCTGGTACACCTCGGGGACGGTGGGGCCCTATTACATCAATACCCACTACCTCTACGGCGGCCAGGCTCCCGCTGAGGAACTGCTGCGTTTCATCGACACTGAAAGCGGGGACCGCCAAGTCTTTCCGGAGCGGCTGCAGGCGCGGGTCGAGGCCCAGGCCGCTGCCAATCCGGTATTTGCCGGAGTGATCGGGGCACTGGTCGAGCGGGTGCGCCAGGCAGGGGGGGAGGGGTGCGACTTTATCTCCGGCGGCGAGCGACGGGACTGGTTCTTTTCGGGCCTGGTAGCCGCCCGGCTGGGCAAGCCGCACCTGCTGCTCTA
>CAMAVQ010000093.1 GCA_945861755.1 Gemmatimonas phototrophica | reverse complement strand
CTGGACCACCGGGAGTATGTACAGCGCCACTTCGGCCGAGAGCTATTGCTCTTCAACCAGGTGTGCTTCGACCGCGAAGAAGCCCTGCTCGACACCTGGGAGGCCGTGCCCGACTTCGAGCGCAACCCCCAGGGCCGCCGCGACTACATCGCCTGGATGGTGGATTACCTCTGCGCCTCCATGCCCGAGTTCATCGCCAATATGGACCGGTACCTGGGCCGTCCCGCCTAGGGTTCAAAGCTTAAAACCTGCAGTTCCGGCCCAGGCCCCATCACTTGCCTTCGGGGTGCGCACTCGCTCGCCGCGCTTCCTCCGCCAGCGCTTTCGCTTCGGGCGTTGAGAAGGGGAAGTAATTCAGGACATCGTACTCCCACACATTGGTGGGAAAGATGACGACGAGTTCCGCCACCTCAGAGTCCAGATTCTGGAAGGAGTGCGGCACCATCGGGGGAATGTTGACGATGTAGGGGCCCTCTTTGACAAAAATCTTGTCCCCCAACGCGTAGAGAATCTTCTGACCCTTCAACAGCACGTGGGATTCCTCACCCTGGTGGGTGTGCATCGGCGGCGCCCCACCTGGGGCGGTATAGGTGATGCCGATGGTCAGGTTGCGATAGCCATGCCGCTGCCCTTCCATCACATGAACGTACTCGCCTGGCCCTGGGTTGATCACGTCCAGTTCGTCCTTTGAAAGGGCAAAGTCTTTGACCTCGGTCATCGCCGGCACCTCAAACTGCCCAGGCACTCTTCGGGTTTCCAATACCTTGTGTGAATGGTGTTGGGCATGAAGGTGGCTCCGGGCTTCGTCCACCGCCAGAATCCATTCGCCGTGCTCGATGCGCTGCTCAGCACCGGCTGCGGACGCCGCATGGGTCACGATGGGTTCGGGCAGCAGCGCCGGAGCGCTCTTGGCATCCTTCTGGGCGTCGCTGGGTGAAAACACTACCGCCATCACCACAAGGGCAGCGAAGCCTGCGTTAACTGCTGTTCTCCTGTTCATGTGCAGATCCTCCGGGCTAGGTTTGATGGGCAATGGAACCGCGAGAACGCGATGGGTTTCCGTCTACTTTGGAAATTTGCCGGAAGAATGTCAAGTTTTTTCTCATTTCGGGTGAAATGGAATTCGCTGCCCGTCGTGGTCAGGACGATGACGAGACTCCCAAAATGGATTCGAAGTAGACCAAGGGCACCTGCCGGAAAACAGCGCGACCGACCTCGCGGTAACCGCAGCGCCGATAAAACCCGCTCGCCCCTGCTTGTCCTTCGTACGCATCTAGGCGGACAGCTTCGCCCGACCACGACCTGACGAGACCCTCAACCTCCCCGAGGCACCAGCGCCCAATTCCCCTGCCCTGGTGCTCTGGATCAACCGCCATGTCGACAAGGTAGATTGGCAGCCTGACTGCCCTAAAGTTCGATACGTCAATCGCCCGTGGTTTGGTTGTCGTAAGACCTAGGGTGGCGATCAGGCCTTGGCGGTGTCGCACCAGAAACACCTTGCCCTTGGACATACGCGCCAAGACATCCTTGCCCGACACCTCCCTGGCCCAGGGTCCTGGGCCGTGGCTGAGAGCGAGATGGGTTGCCGCACGCGTGCGAAGCGAAGCAACTGCCTCGGCGTCCTCAGGGGTTGCAGGTACCAGTTTCATATCTGCTTAATCAGCACTTGGTTGGCCTCACCTAGCGGCAGGCTCATCAGCACATAACTCCTGTATACCCCTTTGAACGGATTACCTGCTTGATATCCGATCCTCTGTGGAAAGGGCTTTCCATGAGCCAGTCAATCTCCATCCCGGACGACCTCTACCATCACCTCACTGAGCAGGCTCAAAAAAATAACCCCCCCCTTGAAACCCTGCTGAACCTCACCGCCGTGGCAACATGGCCCGGATAGTCCAACCCGATAACCTCCAGCCCCGAGCAACTCCTCACCAGGTAAGCAAACAGGACGGAGTGGTCCTCACAGTCGGAATACGGATAGAATAGGGGCTCATCCAGCCCTGCCTTTAGGGCCACGTCGTAGGACATTCTCCAGTTCATTCCAAAGAAACCGAACTCAAAGACCTCGAACTCTCCCTGCTCCTGAGAAACCACTTCTGAGGGTGGTTTGACCTCTGGAGTGAGCACTTCAGGTATGGGGAGCGCTCGTGGGGGGATAGCCACTTCACCACTGCAGCAATTCCTCCCGCCACTGCGGCAACTCCTCGGCCAGCAGCTTTTCCACCTGGCGGATCTTGGCCTCCAGGATCTCCACGGTCGAAGCCACCCCCATGTCGAGGCGCAGGCCCAGGTCCAAAAAATCCACCCCCTGCACCAGCTTCAGATCCTGCCTGGCCGTCTGCAGTTCGGCGCGGGCCAACTCCACCAGCCGCTGCCAGTCGCGCAGATTCTCGCGGGCGTGGCCGCTCTTCACCCACAACTGGCCGCTGAACTGGCGAATGGTGTCCCGCAAGCGCAGAAACTCCTCCACCCGGGCCCCGCTGCGCCAGGTATAGGCCAGGTGCTGGGCCAGGGTGTATTCCTGGGCGAAGCGTTTCCTGCACGAGGCCGGCACCAGAGACCGCGCCTTCTCCATCTCCACCATACCCCGTGCCCACAGACGGGCCATTTCCTGCAACTCGGACAAGGCCACGTCCTGGCCGCGCCGGGGGCCGCGCCGCGCCAGGGCAGTAAAGCCGGGCCGGCTGAAAAAGAGCGGTTTTTTCTGCACCAGGGCGGTGTCGTCGTCGGTAGCGCTATCCTCCCACAACCAGTAAAACACTCCAAAAAAAGCCGGATCGAGTTCGGCGAGGGCCTCGGGCCGCAGCACCAGGGGTTGGCCAGCGCCGATGAAGTAGGTGCCCACGTAGTAGTCGAGTTGGGGATGATGGCGCATGCCCTCCGAGAATTTGGCCCAGGCGCGCAGCACCTGGGGCGCGGCCTTTTCGCCAAAATCGCGGCGGGCAATGGCCGCCATGGTCTGCTTCAGGTCGGCGAATTCGGTGCCCTGTCCCCAGATGGTCCAGAAGCCCAGTTCCTCGGAGGGGCTCTTGCAGGAGCCATCGAAGAGCCAGCGCGAATGGATGGACTGGGTCTTGAGCCGGCGGGCGTTCTCCCAAATCTTCCGCTGGTTTTCCAGCACCGGCAGGTACGGGACATTGAGGCATTCTATGGAGGTGTTGACCTCCAGTTTGATGCTGAAGGGCAGGCCGCGCTGGCGGCAGAGCTGGCGCTGGTGCAGGCTGCGCTCGCTGGTGGTGACCCGGCTTATCGAGTAGTCCCAGACGTTCTTGGCGTACCCGGCCTCGCGCCAATCCACCGAGTCTTTGTCCACCTCGGTCTGGAAGATCACACTCGCCGGATCGAGCGCGCCGATGTAGGCCACCTGGTCGCGGTCTCCGGACCAGTGGTTGGCCGAGTACGGCCAGGTCAGCAGCCGCGCCTGGGGGTTCTGCTTGCGGATAGCGCCGGCCACCGTGTTGACCAGCTCGGCCACGGCCTCGGAACCGGGCCGCTGGCTGCAGCGGGGGCAGTCGGCCGCCCCACGGCTGCGCATGTAGCAGTGATAGAACCCCTCGCCTCCGGTAATGGCGATGAGACCACCCAGCTCGGGGATCGCGGCGAAGAGCGAGGCCCACGACTCGGCGATGAAGCGCCGGGTGGCCGGATCGCTGGCGCACAGAGTGCGGAAGCGGCCGCCGCTCTGGATGGCGCCGCGGGCGCGCGGCCGGGTCTTGAAGAGCGGATGATCCAGGGCCAACTTGGGATTGTACGCCATCAGAAAGAGATGCACCCCGCAGCGGGCTGCCTGCCGGGCCAGGCGGGCCAGGCGCTGGCGGTTGGCCTGGGCCTCTGGGTTATGCAGTGCCCCCCAGGGGCCGGCGGGGTCTACCTCCACATAATCCTCGAAGAGGGCCATGATCGGGACCCCGTCGAGACCCATACGCGCCAGTTCGAGAAAGTTGTCGTCCCGCTCGCGGCCGTGGACCCAGGCCTGGGTGGTGGAAAAGCCGCCCCACAGGTCGGCGCCCAGGTGCAGGGCGACCGAGGGTTTCACCCGGCGCCGACCCAGTTTCAAATACGGGTTGCGGCGCAGACTCCAGTAATTGGAGAGCCAGAGGCTGGCCCGCAAGAGGGCATTTTCTGAAGCGGCGCGCACCAGGATGCGCTCTGGCGCCACTTGCAATTCAAAGCTCTTTTCCCAGCGGTCCTGGTTGCCCCTGAGCTTCGGGTCCAGCGCCAGGACCAGTTGGCGCGGCCCGGCCTGGATCTTGAGCCGGAGGCCCAACTGCTGGCGCAGGAAGCGGCGCAGATCCTCCAGGCCGCGCTGCGCCGGCCCATCGGCGCGGACCTCTCCCTGCACTGCCAAACTCCACCCCTCGTCCACCATCACCTCGTCGCGCCGCGGCTTTTGCGCCGCCCGCTCGATGCGCGCTGCCGGGGGGTTGGAGACCTGCTTCCAGAAATCGGAGGCCCGCACCTTTTTGACCTTGGCGGTCCACTCCTGCGCAAAGGATCGGCTTTTCATCGTCCCCCTTTCTGTAACAACTGGGTCAGTGCAGCCCGGTCCAAACCGGCCAGGCCCAACTCTTCCACCCCTCGCCCCACTTTCCAGGCGTCGAAACCCATGACCACCGAGCCCAGCTCGACCAGGGCGCGCAGGACGGGCGTCTCCACTCCGTATTGGGTCCCCACCCGACTCCAGGCCGCCAGGCCGTAGGGGATATCTTCGGTGAGCCAGCGGCTCTCCAGGGAACCGGGTGCCTTCAGCCGGGTGAGCATCCAACTGCCATTGATGGTGGCCCACAGATCCCCCCCCGGCCCAAAGCCGGCCCGGTGAAAGGCCTCGTGTACCGGCAGCAACTCGTAGCCCAGGGCCGCGCCGATGCGCCGCCGCTCTTCGTCCACCTGCATAATGACCTTGGCCACCGAGGGGCTCACCCCTTCTTCGTAGAAGTAGAACTCCCCCCGCGCGTACTCGATGCGGCCGGCGTTCATCAGCACCCCCGCAGGATGGACCACCGGGTTCATCGCCGAAAGGCCACAGGCCATCACGTCCGGGTACGGCTGCACCCCCGGAAAGAGCGGTTCCAGGAGCTTTTGCACCCGGGCGGTCCGGGCAGAAGGCAGCACCCCCAGGCCCAGCCCCTTGACCACCCCCCAGATGGTGGCGGTGTCCGGGGCGGTCTTGCGGCATACGTATGGGGCGGTGTCCACCTCGGCCAAGGTAACCCCCTCCACCCCGGCCTGGTGCAGCAACTGGGCCCACTCCAGGCTGCCCAGGGTGCCGGGCATCAGCACCACCGTGTGGTGCGGGCGCAGATGGGGGATACAGGCTTGGGCAAAGGGCCGGTGGGCATAGGCCGGCACAATGACTAGCACCAACTCGGTCTCAGCCAGAGCTTCGCCCAGGTCGGTGGTGATCTGGTAAATGGCGGCCTTGCCCTCGCCGGCCACCCCGCGCAGGTGGATGGCGCCCGTGGCGCGGATCGGATCGAGGGCCGCGGCGAATGCGGGCACTTCGGCCAGCACCACGCGCCGGCCCAGCAGGGTAAGACAGGCGGCCACGGCAAAGGCGGTGTTGCCACCGCCCAGTACCGCGATGGGTCTCTCACTCATAAGTTTAGCCATCTCACCACCCCTCGCGTCCGATGTAGAGGCTGCGGTTCTGCAGAGGCAGGGGCACTCTGGCCCCCTGCAACCGCTCGGACTCGACCAGGCCCATGACCAGCTCCTGGCTGCGCAGAGCCAGGTGCAGCGGCCCCTGGGTCTGCCGGCCTGTATCCAAAGCGTCGATCAGGTCGCGCAGGCCGGCGGCGGTGCCGCTGCGCGCCGGCTGGGCCGGGAACGCCACCTGTTCGAGCAGGCTGCCGCCCCGATTGCGCCGCCACAGCACCGACGAGCCATCGTCGCAGGAGCGCAGCTTGCCCTGGGTGCCGCTCACTTCGAATTCGTACCCAGTGGCGGCGGTTAAGTACCCATGCACCCCGTTGGCAAAGCGGGCGTACCCCATCGGAATGCCCGGATCGCCATTCACCCGGTTGTCGGCAAAATCCGCCGGCTCCACCTGGGCGATGCCCTGCACGTACTCCACCGGGGCGTCGCCGGCCAGAAAGAGCACCATGTCCGCGGTGTGGGTCTGGCTCCACAGGGCCGCGCCCACCCCGCAGTGGGCGATCACCGCCTGCACTTGGCCCAATTCGCCGGCCTGGATGAGTTGGCGGATCTGCAAGTAGGGCTGCATATAGCGCCGCTGGGTGCCGTAGTTGAAGCACACCCCGTGGCGCTGGCAGGCTTCGAGCATCGCGTCGGCCTCGGCCATGGAGCAACACAGTGGTTTTTCGCAGTAGATGCCCTTCACCCCGCTCTCGGCGGCGGCGCGCACCAACTCGGCATGAGTGGCCGGCCGGGTGGCGATACACACCAGCTCGGGACGCTCCTGCTCCAGCATCTCCCGGTAGTCGGTGTACCCCCGCGCCACCTCGTAGCGGCAGCGGATGGTCTCCACTTTTTCGGCCACCACATCGGATACCGCGACGAACGCCACCTTTTCCTGGACCCGCAGGGCTGCCGCATGGGAATAGGGCAGCCAGTGTACACTGCCGGGGTGGCCCTGCACCTCGTCGTCGATGGTGGCCCCCATGCGGCCGCAGCCGATCAGGCAGGCCCGGTACTTTTTTATCGCCATGGACTCAGGCTCCGGTTTCGATGTAGGGGAGGACCGCACCCTTGAAGTTGCTGGTGGTGCAGACTTTTGACAGGGCGAGGGCTTTCCCCGAGACTGTTCTCCGGGTACAATATATCTCCCTGTTCCACCCAGGAGAAATCATGCGCTTTGTCGCCGATGTCCACCTCCACTCCCGCTACGCCCGAGCCACCAGCCGCGACCTGAATCCCGAAAATCTGCATTTGTGGTCGGCCCTGAAAGGGATCACCGTTGTCGGCACCGGGGACTTCACCCACCCGGCCTGGCTGGCGGAGTTGCAGGAAAAGCTGGAGCCGGCCGAGGAGGGACTCTACCGCCTCAAGGCACCCTGGCGGCAGCCGGTCGAGGCCCAGATCCCCCCCTCCTGTCTGGCCGAGGTGCGTTTCCTGCTGAGTGTGGAGATCAGTTCCATCTACAAGAAGAACGGCCGCACCCGCAAGGTCCACAACGTGGTTGTTATACCCGGCTTTGAACAGGTGGAAGCGCTGAACCGCCGGCTGGGGGCCATCGGCAATCTCAAGTCCGACGGCCGGCCCATCCTCGGGCTGGACAGCCGCGACCTGTTGGAGATCTGCCTAGAGGTCTGCCCCGAGGTGCTCTTCATCCCGGCCCATATCTGGACCCCGCACTTCGCGGCCCTGGGCTCGGCCTCGGGTTTCGACAGCCTGGAGGAGTGTTACGAAGATCTCTTGCCCCATATCCCGGCGGTGGAGACCGGCCTGTCCTCGGACCCGCCCATGAACAGCCGCATCGCCGAGCTGGACCGCTTTGCCCTGGTCTCCAATTCCGACGCCCACTCCCCCCAGAAGCTGGCCCGCGAAGGCACCTGCTTCGACACCGAGCTCTCCTACTCCGCCATGCTGGCGGCCCTGTGGAGCCGCGATCCGGCGCAATTCACTGGGACCTTGGAGTTCTACCCAGAAGAGGGCAAGTACCACTGCGACGGCCACCGCAACTGCCAGGTGCGCTGGCAGCCGGCCCAAACCCTGGCCGCCGCTGGGCGCTGCCCGGTCTGCGGCCAGCAGCTTACCGTGGGGGTGCTGCACCGGGTCGAACTGCTGGCCGACCGGCTCGAGGGCGAGGGGCCCAAACGCCCCTGCGAGTACCTGATCCCCCTTACCGAGGTAATCGGCTCGGCCCTGGGCGTGGGACCCACCAGCAAAAAGGTCCAGGCCGTGTACCAGCAACTGCTGGCCAATCTCGGCCCTGAACTCCACATCCTGCGCCACGCCACCCCCGAAGTGATCGCCGCCACCGGCGAAGAACTGGTGGCCGAGGGCGTGCGCCGCATGCGCCAGGGCCAGGTGCAGATCGCCGCCGGGTACGACGGCGAGTACGGCGTCATCCAGCTCTTCACCGACGAGGAGCGCCAGCAGCTCAAGGGCCAGAAATTGCTCTTCGCCCTGCCGGCCTCGGCGCCCGCGCCCCAGGCACCAGCCCCGGTCACGCCGGTCCCCTTGCCCAACCCCCAGGAACCCGCTGCGGTCCCGGCCTCAGACCTCGACCCGGCCCAGCAGCGGGCCGTGGAGATGGAGGGCGGCCCGGTGGTGGTGATCGCCGGCCCCGGTTCGGGCAAGACCCGTACCCTCACCCAGCACATCGCCCACCTGATCCGCCAGCGCGGCATTGAGCCCGGCCAGATCCTGGCCCTCACCTTCACCCGGCGGGCCGCCGCTGAACTGCGCCAGCGCCTGGAAATCCTCCTCGGCGACACCGCAACACTGGCCGAGTTACACGTGGGCACAGGCCGCCAGCCTTTGCACCTGAGACCGGCCCAACAGGGCGGGGCACTCTTGCGCCTGCTCTCGGTACCGGGCGAAAAGGCCGAGGGCATCGCCGTGGTCCAGGAGATCAGTCGCATGGTGGGCGGGGCCGACATGGTGCAGTCCGACCGCCAGACCGGGCGCGGCAAAAAGACCCGCAGCCTCGCTGACTTTGGCGTGCTCTTCCGCACCCACGCCCAGGCCCTGATGCTGGAGGAGTGTTTCCTACACGCCGGCCTGCCCTATCACCTGCTGGGGGAGAAGAGTTTCCTCGCCGCCCCACCCGTGCGCCAGGCCCTATCCTTCCTGCGCTTTGTGCTCCAGCCCGAGGAACCGCTGCGCCTGCTCCAGGCCCTCGAACTGCCCGCCTTCAATCCCGGTGCCCAGGCCCTGCTCTCGCTGGGCCGGCAACTGACCCGGCCAGTGGCACCCGAAATCTTGCCCACCGCCCGGACGCTGTGCATCGCTGCCCAGGAGTACCGCCACCTCGCCGCGCAGGAAGGTCCCGCTGTCCTAGTGCGCCGCTATCAGCAGGAGTACGGGGCCGACGCCGACCTGTCTCGCCTGGCCCAGCTCGCCGAACGGGCTGCGTCCCTGGAGGATTTGCTCGCCACCGTGGCCCTGGGTGTGGGCGCTGACTATGAGCGCCGCAGCGCCAACGTCGAGTCCGTGCGCCTCCTGACCCTGCACGCAGCCAAAGGCCTGGAATTCGACGTGGTTTTCCTGTGTGGCATGGAGGAGGGATTGCTGCCGCTGAGTGGGGCTGACTTGGAGGAGGAGCGCCGGCTCTGCTACGTGGGCCTTATCCGGGCGCGCGAGGAGTTGGTGCTGGTGGCCGCCCGCAGCCGGCAACAGTACGGCCAGCGGGTGGAACCCAGTCTCTCCTCGTTCGTGGGCGAATTGCCGGCCGAGTTACTGCTTAATGAAAAAGTGGAACCCCCTCGCCGCGCCGAGGCCGAGCAACTTTCGTTATTCTGACCACCGAGGGAAGATGAACCGCCACCGCTTCCAGACCCTAGTCCAGCGCGCCCTGGAGAAAATCCCCCAGCCCTTCCAGCAGGCCCTGCAGAACGTGGCCATCGTCATCGAGGACTGGCCCGACCCGGAAGTGGTGGAGGAAGTGACCGGCGATCCCGACGAACTGCTCTACGGCCTCTTCAGCGGCACCCCCCTGCCCGAGCGCCGGCTCGAAGACAGCGGCGAGTTGCCGGCCATGATCACCCTGTACCAGCGCCCCCTCGAAGAAGACTTCCCCGACTTGGATGAACTGGTGGAAGAGATCGAGATCACCCTGGTCCACGAAATCGCCCACTTCATGGGCTTCGACGAGGACACCCTCAGAGAGTACGGATACGATTAGACCGCCGGCTCCTGCTGGGTCAGGCAATGAAGGGTCCCCAGGCCCCAGACCAGATCCACGGCATGGATACCCAGCACCGGGCGGCCGGGGAAAAGTTCAGCGAGAATCCCCAAGGCCTGGCGGTCCTGAGGATCGTTGAAGGTGGGCACCAGCACCGCGCTGTTGCCGATGTAGAAATTGGCATAACTGGCCGGCAGCCGCTGACCATCCAAGTACAGCGGAGCCGGCATCGGCAGTCGCACCACCTTTAGGCGCGCGCCGTCGCGCAGCCGGAAACCCTCTAGGCGTTCGCGGTTCTCTTCGAGCGGGCGGTGATTCTCGTCGCGCCCGTCCGCTTCGCTGGCCAGCACCACCGTCCGGGGATTCACAAAGCGGCACAGATCGTCGATATGCCCATGAGTGTCGTCCCCGGCAATGCCCCGCCCCAGCCACAACACCTGCTCGGCCCCCAGGTACTCCCGCAGCACCACCTCCATCTCCCCGCGCCCCAACTGCGGATTGCGCACCTGCACCTCCGGGTCCAGCAGGCATTCCTCGGTGGTGAGCAGCAAGCCCTCGCCGTTCACCTCGATACTCCCCCCCTCCAGCACTACCGGCTGGCCCGCCGCGCTGGCCTCAAAGAGCCGCAACCCGCGCTGCTGCGCCACTCGCAGCGGCACCTTGCAGTCCAGCTCCCAGTCGGGATATTTGGCCCAGGCGTTGAAGTGAAACCGGGCGATGGCCACCTCTGGGTCGGGCTGCTGGCGGCGGATGAAGAAGGGGCCAAAGTCGCGGGTCCAGCCCCGATTGGTCGGAAACTGGTAAAACTCCACGGCCTCCGGCGCCACCCCGGCGCGTCTGAGCACCCGGCTGGCCTGGGCCTGGTGCGCCGGCGAATTGACCAGGATGCAGACCTTTTCGCCGGGCGCCAGTTTGCGGACGATCTCGCCGTACACCCAGGGGATGGGGGCGATCTTGCCGGGCCAATCGCCGCGATTGTGCGGCCAGCCCAGCCAGGTGGCCCGGTGCGGGGCCCATTCGGCGGGCATACAAAAGCCCAGGTCGTGGGGGCTGCTCATGTCTCGTCGAGGAAACGCCGGTCCAGGCCAGCGTACGCGTCGATGCGCCGGTCGCGCAGGAAGGGCCAGTTGCGGCGCACCTCCTCGCTGCGGGCCGGGTCCACCTCAACTATCAACACTTCCTCGCGGTCGGTGCTGCCCTCGGCCACCACCTGGCCAAAGGGATCGGCGACAAAACTGGAGCCCCAGAACTCGATGCCGGCCGTCCCCGGCACCGGCTGCTCGTGGCCGATGCGGTTGACCGCCGCCACGTACACCCCGTTGGCAATGGCGTGGCTCCGCTGGATGGTGCGCCAGGCGTCGTGCTGCGAGGGGCCGTATACCTGCTTCTCGTGCGGGTGCCAGCCGATGGCCGTGGGGTAGAAGAGGATTTCCGCCCCGCGCAGCGCCGTCAGTCGCGCCCCCTCCGGATACCACTGATCCCAGCAGATCAGCACCCCGATGCGCCCCATCGGCGTATCGAAGGCCCGGAAGCCCAGGTCTCCCGGCGTAAAATAGTACTTCTCGTAATAGGACGGGTCGTCGGGGATGTGCATCTTGCGGTACAGACCGGCCACCTGTCCCTCGGCGTCGAGCAGTACCGCGCTGTTGTGGTACAGGCCCGGGGCCCGGCGCTCGAAAAGCGGGACGATGATCGAAACCCGACGCGACCAGGCGATGCGGGCCAGGGCCTCGGTGGAGGGGCCGGGGATGGACTCGGCCAGGTCGAAGAGTTCGGCGGCCTCGCGCTGGCAGAAGTACTGGCTGCAGAAGAGCTCGGGCAGGCAGATGAGCCGGGCGCCCTGGGCGGCGGCCTGGTCCACCAGCGCCAAGGCGCGTTCGAGGTTGGCAGCCGGATCGGGCGTCATGCCCATCTGCACCAGGCCCACCGTGTATTTATCGCGTCTGTGCATCCTCAACTCGGTGGTTGGATGGTGTGAGCGTTTTAAGGACGGGCAGCTTCAACGGCGGCCAGGTGTTCGGCAAGCAGGGCGTTGACCAACTCGGGCCGGGCGATGGTCACCCCGTGGGCCGCGTCGGCGAACTGATAATAGCGGGCGCCGCGGATCAGCCCAGCCAGGGTGCGGCCATAGGTGGGCAAGGCCAGCCGATCCTCGGCGGCGCTGGCCACCAGGGTGGGCAGGCCACCCAGTTGGTGAAGGCGCGCTCGCTCGTCGTGGCGGGCCAGGGCCTGCAGCTGCTTCATCACCACCGGCGGCTGGTCGGCCAGGGCGCGCCCGAAGAAGGTGCCATAATGGGCGGCCAAGGCTTCGAGGTCCGCGCCCCAGCGCGCTGAAGCGGGCAGGATCATTTCGAGGAAGGCCCGCCGCCGCATGGGCCGCGACCCCACGCGGGTGCGCAGGCCCACCCAGGCAATCCAGGGGCTCAGACGTGCTGCCTCCTTGCCGCGCGTAAAGGTACACAGGAGCGAAAGGCTGCGGACCCGGGCCCGGGCTTCCAGGGCCAACTGATGGGCGATGACCCCGCCCATGCTGTGGCCCACTAAATGGGCGTCGGCCCAGCCCAGATGGTCCATCAACGCCAGGGTGTCACCCACCAAGTCAGCGATACTCAGCCGGCCCTCGACCGGACTGCTCCCGCCCAGGCCACGGTGATCGAAGGCCGCACAGTGAAAACGGTCGGCCAGACCCTCCAACTGCGGCCGCCACCCACAACCGGGCACCCCCACCCCCTGGATGAAGAGCACCGGCGGTCCAACGCCCTGGGTCTGATAGGCAATTTTGGCAGCAGAATGTTCAAAGGTCGGCATTTTGTTAAATTGCTGACGGGATGTCGGCGCGTCAACTGGGGACCGCCGCTACAGGTATAGCGCCACGACCTTCTTCAGGGAAGTTAGACCAGGATGAAACAAGTCTTCAAGTTGCTGCGCTTCGTCAAACCTTACTGGCAGAAAAGCATCGTCTCCCTGATTCTGCTGGTCATCGTCGTCGTGCTCGACCTGGCCATCCCGCGCCTGGTCCAGCATATCATCGACCAGGGCATCCTGGCCGGGGACATGCAGGAAGTCTGGTTTACTTTCCTGTTGATGCTGGCCATCTCCATCGCCAGCACGATCTTCGCCATCGGCAACAACAACTTCTCGGTCCAGGTCGGCGAGAAGGTGGCGCGCGACCTGCGCGAGGCCCTCTTCCTCAAGGTTCAATCCTTCTCCTACGGCAACCTCGACCGCCTGCAAACCGGCCAACTGATGGTGCGCCTGTCGAGCGACTCTGGCGCAATTCTGAGAGTGGTGCAGATCTCCCTGCGCATCGGCACCCGCGCCCCACTGCTGATGGTCGGCAGCATCATCCTGATGTTCATCACCGATCGCGGCCTGGCGATGATCATGCTCCCCCTGCTGCTGGCCACCTCGGCCATCATCGTCTTCTTCGTGGTCAAGATGCGGCCCCTCTTCCTGACCATGCAGGAGAAACTGGACCGGCTCAATACGATCTTGCAAGAAAACATCGCCGGGGTACGGGTAGTCAAGGCCTTCGTGCGCGCCGACCGCGAAGCGGAGCGCTTCAAAGCCGCCAACGAGGACTTCACTGAGCGCAATATCCGGGTGGTGGAGTTCATGTCCATCATGGGGCCGGCCCTGAGCGCCTGCGTCAACGTCGGCATTGTGGTGGTCATCTGGGCCGGCGGCCTGCAGGCCGTACACGGTGGGCTGACTACCGGCCAGCTCGTGGCCTTCGTCAATTACCTTCAAACGATCATCTCGCCGCTGATGATCATGGCTTTCCTGGCCAATGTCTGGGCCGCCGGCATCGTCTCGGCCGAACGCATCAACGAAGTCCTCGAAACTCTCCCCCAGGTACAGGACGCGCCTGGGGCACCAGCCCTGCCCGAGTCGGCCCTGCCGAGGGTCGTCTTCGAAAAGGTCGGCTTTCACTACCACGACTCGAACGAGACCATGGTCCTGGCAGGTATAGATCTGATTGCCGAGCCGGGGCAGACGGTGGCCATCCTGGGGTCCACCGGGGCGGGCAAGTCCACCCTGGTCAATCTGATCCCGCGCTTCTACGACGTGACTGCGGGGCGCATCCTGATCGACGGGCAGGACGTCCGCCGGGTGCGGCAGGACTCGCTGCTGGGCCGTATCGGCGTGGTGCCGCAGGAGACGGTGCTCTTCTCGGGCACGGTGCGCGACAATATCCGCTACGGCCGGCCAGAGGCCAGTGAAGAGGAGGTGGTCGCCGCCGCCCAGGCCGCTCAGGCCCACGACTTCATCCTGGAACTGCCAGAGGGGTACGACACCCGGGTCGAGGAACGCGGCGTCAACCTGTCGGGCGGACAAAAACAGCGCCTCGCCATCGCCCGCGCCCTGCTGACCCGCCCGGCCATCCTGATCCTCGACGACAGCACCAGCTCGGTGGACGTAGAGACCGAGACCAAGATCCAGGCCGCGCTGGAAACCTGGATGAAGGGATGTACCTGTTTCGTGGTGGCGCAGCGCATCAGCACCGTGCTCAAGGCCGACAAGATCGTCGTCGTCGACAAGGGCCGCATCGCCGCCGAAGGCACGCACCGCCAGCTGCTGCAGTCCAGCCCGATCTACCAGGAAATCTACGCCTCCCAACTGGGAAACGGCACTGAGGGAGCTTGAGGGCATGACGAATCGGGCGAGAAGTGGACAGGGCGACAGCGACCACCGGGTGCGCCGTGGCCCAGGCATGCCGGGCAAGATCGAGAAGGCCCGCGACCCGCACCGGACCCTGGCCCGACTGGCCCCCTATCTGGGCCAGTACCAGGCCATCCTGGTCTTAGTGGTGTTCTTCGTGCTCATCTCGACCGCCCTCGGGCTGGTCGGCCCGTACCTGATGGGCCGGGCCATCGACGGATATATCGCCACCGGTGACACCGAGGGCCTGGCGATCATCGCCGGCTGGATGCTGGCCGTCTTCCTGCTCGGCAGCCTGGCCGACGCCGCCTCTGGCTGGGTGATGGCGGCCATCTCCCAGAAGGCCCTCAAAAGCGTGCGCCGCGACCTCTTCGGCCACCTGCAGACGCTGAGCCTGCGCTTCTTCGACAACCATCCGGCCGGCGAGTTGATGAGCCGCCTGACCAACGATGTCGAGGCCCTCAACACCGCCATCTCCCAGAACGTGGTGACCCTGCTGGCCAGCGTGCTCTCGCTGGTCGGCATCCTGGTGACCATGTTCGTGCTCAACTTCTGGCTGGCCCTGGCTTCGGTCATTGTGGTGCCGATTATGATCTGGTTCACCAACTTCGTCGCCCGCTACACCCGCAAAGGCTTCCGCGAGTTGCAGAAAGACCTGGGCCAACTCAACGCGGTCATGGAGGAGGCCATCAGCGGTCAGCGGGTGGTCAAGGCCTTCCGGCGCGACGAGACGGCGACTGCGGAATTCCGCCAATACAACGAGCAGGTCTGCCGCGCCGCGATCTACGCCAACTCGTACGCCCTGCTGCTGATGCCGCTCACCAACCAGTTGGGCAACCTCTTCGTCATCGCCATCGCCGGGCTGGGCAGCTGGCTGGCGCTGAAGAGCCTGGTCACCGTCGGCATGATTGTCACCTTCATCAGCTACGGGCGCAGCTTCATCAACCCGCTGCGGCAACTGGCAAACATGTACAACTCGATCCAGGCCGCGATGGCCGGGGCAGAGCGCGTCTTCGAGATCCTCGACACCCCCGCCGAGGTAGACGACGCCCCCCAGGCCGCTGCGCTGGGCAAAACTGCTGGGCATGTATGTTTCGAGCAGGTGCGCTTCAGCTATGTGGAAGGGACGCCGATCATCAAGGACATGACCCTGGAGGCCAAACCGGGCCAGACCGTGGCCCTGGTCGGCCCGACCGGGGCCGGCAAAACCACCATCATAAATCTGTTAATGCGTTTCTACGAAGCCGACGGCGGCCGGATTGACATCGACGGGACCGACATCCGCCAGCTCCGCAAAGACGCTCTGCGCCGCCAACTGGGGCTGGTGCTACAAGATACCTTCCTCTTCTCCGCCTCGGTCATGGACAACATCCGCTACGGCCGGCTGGATGCTAGCGCCGAAGAGGTGATCGAGGCGGCCAAAATGGCGGATGCCGACCACTTCATCCACCAGCTGCCAGAAGGGTACCAAACCCTGCTCTCGGAGCGGGCCGGCAACCTCAGCCAGGGACAGCGCCAGCTTTTGGCCATCGCCCGCGCCATCCTCGCCGACCCCTCCATCCTGATCCTCGATGAGGCCACCAGCAGCGTGGACACCCGCACCGAGGCGCGTATTCAGGCGGCCCTGCTGCGGCTGATGGAGGGACGCACCTCCTTTGTCATCGCCCACCGCCTGAGCACCATCCGCGACGCCGACAACGTCGTAGTGATCCGGGACGGCCAGATCGCCGAGCAGGGCACCCACCAGCAATTGCTCGATCGCGGCGGCTTCTACTACCAGTTGTACACCAGCCAGTTCAAAGGGGAAGCAATTTAGTGGAGGGCGGGCGGCGCATCCGGAACCTGGGCATCCTCGCCCACGTCGACGCCGGCAAGACCACCCTCACCGAACACCTGCTCTTTCTCAGCGGCAGCATCCGCTCCCTGGGCAGTGTGGACAAAGGCACCAGCCTGTCGGACGGCCTGGACGTAGAGAAGAAGCGCGGCATTTCCGTGCGCGCCTCCACCCTGTCCTTTGCCTGGCAGGGGGTGCAGATCAACCTGATCGACACGCCCGGCCACGTGGATTTTTCCTCCGAGGTAGAGCGCGCCCTGCGGGTGCTCGACGGGGCGGTGCTGGTGCTCTCGGCAGTGGAGGGCCTGCAGGCGCAGACCGAACCCCTCTGGACGGCTCTGGCCGCCCGGCAGATTCCGGTGCTGGTCTTCATCAACAAGATCGACCGGATGGGCGCCGACGCGGCGGCGGTTCTGGCCCAGCTCCGGCGCACCTTCTCCCCCGACATGGTCCTGCTCAACCGCGCCGAAAACGAGGGCGAAAACAACGCCCGGGTCGTTGCGCTGTCGCCGGCCCAGCAGTGCGAACTGCTCGAAAAAGTGGCGGCCAACGATGAGGAGTTGCTGGGGCTTTATTTCGACGAAAAACCCCTGCCCCCCGAAACCGTGCAGCGCGCCTTGGCAGACGCCACCGCCCACCGCGCCCTCTTTCCGGTGTTATGCGGCGCTGCCAAGAACCAGGTGGGGGTCCGCGAGTTGCTCGACACCATAGTCGCCTGCCTGCCCGACGCCGGCACCCAGGACCAAGCCCCGGTCTCCGGGGTGGTCTTCCGCCTCGACCACGATTCCAAGCTGGGCCGCATCGCCGGGGTGCGCCTGTACACCGGCCGTCTGAAAACCCGCGATATTGTCGAGAACTTCACCGCCGGCCGCCGCGAGAAGATCACCCAAATCAAGAAGATCTTCCTGCATCGCTACGAGGATGCTGGGCTCTTGCAGGCCGGGGAAATCGGTTTCCTCTGCGGCATGCCCCAGGTGCAGATCGGCGA
>CAMAVQ010000092.1 GCA_945861755.1 Gemmatimonas phototrophica | reverse complement strand
CCGCGCAGGGGGGCGACGAAGGCTTCGACGATCTCGGCCAGCAGACCGGGGACCAGCACCCCGCCCGACCAGGCCCGGGCCCGCAGCAGCCCCAGCCACTCGACCGCCTCGCCCAAGCGCTGAGGCAGGGTGGCGAAGCCGGAGAGTTCTTCGGTGTCGCCGTAGCGGGCCATCACTGCCTCGCCCTGCCCCAGGCCGTAGATCTCGAAATCGCGACGCTGGGTCTGCAGGGGGTTGAGGGTATTGGTTTCCTGGAGGAGCTGACCGACGGCGATGCGTTTCATGGGCTCAAGCCTCCGTCGCAGGGGGCAGATTCAGCCGTTCCTGTAATTCATCGGCGACGGACTGATACACGGCTTCGGCTAACTCAAGAGCGGTGCGGGCATCAGTTTCGACGGCATCCGGGGTGTCGTCTGGGTAACGCGCTTCCACGGCCCAGATGGTCAGTTCGGCCAGATCGGGATGCCCAGTTTTCACGCGCCAGCCGGACGGGATCAAGTCCCGCACGCGGTCGAGATCATGAATGTAAGGAAATGAGATTTCCAGAAATACCAGAATGGCCTTGAGCGCTTTTTCAGCGGCCTGCTGGGCCAGAAAACAGGCTTGTCGGGGGTAGGGCTGCGGGTCGCTCAGGAGGGCATGGCAGGCGTCTAAGTCGGAGCGTGCATATGCCAACCAGCGTTGTGCTTCAGGGGCGTTCATAAATCACCGTGCCTTCGCGCAGAGCGGGTCGCAGCACCAATCCTACCACATTCCCCCGCACTGCGATTTCATCCGGCGTAGTGACGACCACATCTTTGCTCACCGGCACGCCGTTGAGCGCACGCAAAATTTCTACTGTAGCTCGGCGCTTGTCTTCCACATGGGGCAGCACGACGAGCAGATCCACATCGCTGTCTGGCCGGGCATCTCCCCGTGCCCACGAACCGAACAGCATGATGCGCAACGGATCGACGCGCCGCACGATGCGGTCGATCATATCGGGGAGGCATTCGGGCAGGGAGGGTGCTTGAGTGGTCATGGATGGTCGATCTCAAAGGTCGCGCTAAACTGGCCGATGGCGATGTGTTTCATGGGGTCAATTATAATCCACCTTCAGCACCGGGGCCAGCGGTGTTGGGGGATCCAGCCCATGCGCGGAGAGGAACCACCATAGGTCTGCAGGCGCGCTCAAATGACCGATTCCCCGATCTGTTTCAGAATGTCCAAGCCCACCCGCTTGCTCCAGGCCGCAATCAGTTCGGCGAACATCGGCCCCGGTTTGCCCTCGCCGACGGGAGTGTTGTTGATCTTGGTGCAGGGGGCGACACAGTACGGGGTGGTGGTCAGCCAGGCCTCGTCGGCGTTGACCACATCGTAGGGTTGCAGGTCCTTCTCGACCCAGTTCCAGCCCAGCTCGGCGGCCAGTTCGTGCACGGTGATCAGACTCACCCCTTCGAGGATGTTGCGGCTGGTGGGCGAGTATACGGTCCGATCCCTGGCGATGAGGAAGTTGGAGCCGGCGCATTCGGTGATATTGCCTTCCAGGTCGAGCAGCAGGGTGATGGCCTTGGGGTCCACGGCGTGGGACTGCTGGTCGGCCAGCCACCAGTGCAGGCGGGAGCGGTTTTTCATCTTGGGTTCCAGGCACTGGGGCGGGATATGGCGGATGGCCGGGGTGACTACATGGGTCCCCTCGGTGAAGAGATGCCGCCAGGCGCTGAAGGGCAGGGGGAAGGTGTGGATGCAGAAGGTGGGGGTGAGGCGGGCCGTGGCGGCGGCGCTGCCGGCGTAGATGCGGTTCTCACCCGGGGTGATGAAATGGATGATGCCCAAATCCTGTCCGGGCTCGATGAGTTTGCAGTTGGCCTCGATCAATTCGTGGGTTTTCTCGCGCATCTGGTCGGGCGAAAGGGGCGGCTGCAGATGGGCGTACTTGCAGGAGCGGAAGAGGCGGCCGATATGGTCTTCGAGGCGGAAGGGTTGGTGGGCAAAGGTCCGGGTCATCTCGGTGAGGGTGGCACCCAGCACGATGCCCAGGTCGTAGATATTGAGGTGGGCCTGGGAGGCGGGGACAAAGCGGTCGTTGAGGTAGACCAGGGGTTCGCTCATTTCAGTACTCCATTTCCAGGTCGACGATATTGAGCAGGGTTTTCCCCTGCGCGAAGCGACGGGTGTTTTCGCAGAGCAGGTCCAGCATACGCGCGTCGGCGTGGGGCGAGTGGCCCGAGGCGTGCGGGGTGATGATCACGTCAGGTCTGGACCAGAGGGGATGGCCGGCGGGCAGGGGCTCGGGGTCGGTGACATCGAGGCCAGCGCCGGCGATGAGGCCCGCCTCCAGGGCCCGCAGCAGGGCAGCGGTGTTGATGATGCCGCCCCGGGTGACGCAGATGATATAGGCACTCTGCTTCATCAGAGAGAATTCCCGGTCTGAGAAGAGATCGCGGGTGTGGCGGGTGAGGGGCACGCAGACCGCCACCCAGTCGGCCTGGGGCAGCAACTGGTGCAGGTCTTCAGGAGGGTGCAGGGCGTCGACGAAGGCGGGTTTGGGCTGGTCGGTGCGACGGCGGGTGGCCAGCACCCGCATGCCAAAGCCGCCAGCCCGGCGGGCCGTCTCCAGGCCGGTGCCGCCCAGGCCCACCACCAGCAGGGTCTGGCCGGCCAGTTCGCCGGGGGGGAAGGTGTGGCGGCTCACCCATTGCTCTTTTTGTTGGGCCCGGAAGAGCAGGGGCAGTTGCCGGCTGAAGGCCAGGATCAGGGCCAGGGTGTGGTCGGCCAACTGGATACCGTAGATGTCGCGGGCATTGGTGAGGGTGATGTTCCGGGTGCGGAACTGGTCGAAGGGGCAGCTGTCGACGCCGGCGCTGCGGGTCTGCACCCAGCGCAATTGGGGCGCGGCGCTGACCAGCTCGGCTTGAGAAAAGCTGAAGGAGGCGTGGATCTGAGGGGCCAGGGCCAGGGCCGCCTGGCGGTCGCGGGCGGTGAGGAATTCGAGGGTTGGGGCGCTGTGGCGCAGGCGCTGGATTTCGGCTTCGCTCATGGTGGGGATTAGCATCTTCATAGAGTACTCGTCCGCTCTTTCCGAATTTTAGGGCACACGTCTGTAGTAGTCGGCCCAGGGGGCTAGGGGTTGGTGGCCCAGGATGCGTTTGGCTTTGTCGAGGAGGTACTTGCCCTGGCCGAGGTAGCTGTGCAGGTTGAAGCACTGGAAGTTGTCGGGCACAGACTCGATCTCCAGGGCGAGGCGGCAGGCGTGTTGGAGGTCTTCCCAGACCACGGTGAAAGGGGGAAAGTCCTCGCCCTTGATCGGGCCATTGGGACTGGGACCCAGGCCGTTGAAGAGGAAACAGATGGTCTGGATGTGGTGGGCGCGCGACCAGGTCCGGGCGATCTCCAGACTCGGGTACTTGGTGGTCATGTAGTAGCCGGTGCCGGGCATCTCGGGGATGTCGTCCACATCGAAGTCGTGGTCGAAAAAGTAGCGGGCCGACTGGGGGCCGGTGTGGACGATTTTCCTGATCCCGTGCTCGACGGCAGCGCGCATCACGTGGTACATGCCCCGGGTGTTGACCGCAAAGCTGAGGGCGGGGTCCTCTCGCAGCACGGTGAGGTTGATCACCGCGTCCATACCGCGCATGGCCTGGGAGACGCTTTGGTAATCGCTGACGTCCACCCGTTGCACCGGCAGGCCAGCAGGATGGGGCCGGACGTCGGTGAGGTACAGTTCGTAGTCAGCCGCCAGGCCCGGAGTGAGGTACGGGCCGATATTACCGCAGGCTCCCAGGACTAGCACTTTTTTCATAGCTGCTTCCATTCTACCGGAGGAAAAGATGGCACTCAGAATCGACACGCACCAGCATTTCTGGAATCTGGCCAAGGTCGAGTACCCTTGGCTCAAACCCGAGTTCGGGCCGCTATATTGTACCTTCGAGCCGCCCGAACTGGAGCCTCAATTGCGGGCGGCCGGCATCACCCAGACGGTGCTGGTGCAGTCGGCCAACTCGGCCGAGGACACGGTGGCGATGCTCACCCAGGCCGAAGCCTACGACTGGATCGGCGCGGTGGTGGGCTGGGTGCCGCTCCTGGACCCGGAGGCCACCCAACGGGCGCTGGAGCGCTATACCCGCCATCCCAAGTTCCGCGGGGTGCGCCACCTCATCCACGACGAGCCCGACCCAAACTGGGTGGTGCAGGAGCGGGTCATCGAGGGGCTCAAGGTGCTGGCCGCCTTCGGGGTGCCCTACGAGGTGGTGGCTATCTATCCCAAACACCTGGGTCATGTGCCTACCCTGGCCGAGAAGGTGCCGGGGCTGAAGCTGGTCATCGACCATCTGGCCAAGCCGCCGATCAAGGATGGGCAACTGGGGGGCTGGGCCGAGATGATGAAGGCGGCGGCTGTCTACCCGCAAGTCTATGCCAAGGTCTCGGGTCTCAACACTGCCGCCGATTGGAATAACTGGTCGGCCGCTGATCTGCGGCCCTGCATCGACATCGCCCTGGCCCAGTTTGGGGCTGACCGGCTGATGTTTGGCAGCGACTGGCCGGTGTGTGTGCTGGCCGGCGACTATGCCAAGGTCTGGGCCGAGACCAACAAGGCGATTGCCAGTTATTCGCAGGCAGACCGCGATGCCATTCTGGGCGGCACGGCACAGCGGGTGTATCGACTGTAGTACTAGGTGACCCCAAATAGGGTCGCGGCGTTGTTCCAGAAGAGGTCTTCGATCTGGGTGTCGGTCAGGCGCTCGGACCAGCAGGCCCATTTGAGGGAGCGCAGGTGCTCCAGGCCGACGAGCACGGGTTTGACGGCCTGGTGTTTCTCGCCCCACACGGGCGTGTCCTCGTAGAGCCAGAGGAAGGAGTCCGCTGCACCCAGGGAGCGGCCCCGCATGTGGGAGACGGGCAGGTCGCTGCCGTAGAGCAGGCGCTGGTGGCCCAGGTAACGAATGACGGCCTGATGGGCAATGGGCTCGCAGTTGGCGCTGGTGTCGCAGTAAAGGTTGCCCAGGCCCTGCAGTTGGGGCAGCCCGGCCAGGCCGTGGGCCGGCTGAAAGGCGCGGGCCGAGTGGGCCAGGATCAGTTTCATGTCCGGGTAGCGCTGGCAGTAGTGGCGGATCCAGTGGATATTGCCCGGATCGGCGGTGCTCTGGGCCTTGACCATGTGCAAGGTGATGGCCCAACCCTCCCGATGGGCCATGGCCACCAGGGGCTCGGGCAGATAGGCCGGGATATCGGCCTCCCAGGTGGGTTTTACCGGGGCCATGGTGTGGTAACACTTGAGGCCGTGCAGGCCCAGGCGGCGCACCTCCTGACGCACCCATTCGGGGTCGTCGTCCGGTTTGACGAAGAAGAGCCCGCGGCAGTCGGGCCGGAGGTTCTGGGCCACCCAGGCGTTGGCGGCAGGGAGCAGGTCCGGCCGATCGGCAAAGGGGATGAAGAGGGCCGCCACCCGGCGACCGGGGTGCAGGCCATCGATCAGGCGGGTGTATTCGGGATAACCCACCTCCCCGACGTGCCCATCCACCTTCCAAGAGGCGTGGGTTTCCTGCCACAGATGGGTGTGGGCATCGAAAATGCGGTCGGGGACGAAGGTGGCCAGCTCGCGCTCGTAAAAGGCGCGGTCTTCGGGGCGAAGGAAGCTGGTGGGGGCGCTCATGGGCGGGCTCCTTTGGCGACGGGGCAGATGGTACGCAGCCGCCTGGCGACTGTCAACGGGGTCGCCTTGTCGCCACCGCGAGCAGGGCCTATCTTGTGGTTCTATTCCTCCTACACCGCAAAAAAGGAGCGCCATAGATGGATCTGACCAAGCAGCCGCCGCGCCGGCCCTCCAACCTGGCCATGGGCGGCATCGCCGCCCTGGCCCGCATGACCGACAAGGCGCGGGCGGCCAACGACGAAACCCTGGGTGCCTATCTGTACGGGGAGACTTCTGGTTTGGACAAGGAAGTGCTCGAATTCATCAACATGAAAGCCGAGGAGTACGCCGAAGCAGTTGCCAACTCAGACGACGCGGCGCTGGGCGCCTTGGCGCTGGAGCGGGCCGGCAAGTCCGCCGCACAGCTCGCCGAGTTCAACCGGGAGCATCTGGAGCGTCTGCCCAAGGACGAGCGCCACCGGCAGTTGATCGTGGAAAGGGTGGCCAAGTACGCGCCCGGCCGCACCGACATCAAGACGGTATTCCAGTCCATCGAGCTGGACGACTGGGGCCTCTTCCGCGACACCGACCTGACTGCCCGACCCCCGCGCAGCCCCTACGTGCGCAGCGTGGCCGGGATGGCGGCGGTGGCGCGCATGGGCGACAAAGCCCGCGCCTCCAAGTGCGGCAAGTTGGGCGAGTTCAAGTATGGAGAAGACTCGGGCTTAGACGAAGGCATCCTCGAGGTCCTGGGTATCGGCGCCGCTGATTTCGCCGAGGCAGCGTACCAGAATCCCAATGACCTGGAGTTGGGAGAATGGGTCAAGGCCCACACCAGCTGCACCCAGGCGCAGATCTCCACTTACAACGCCGAGCGCTCTCTCCGAGGCATCAACACCCCTGAGCTGCGCGAGCGCTTCCTGGAACGCCGCAGCGCGCTGTGCCCGGAGCGCACGGATATCACCACCTTTTCCGATCTGTTAGATTACGACGACGAGCGCAGCTTTGGCCTAGTGGACCTGACCCGCCACGCCCCGCGAAACCCGTACGACGAAAGCGTGGGCGGCCTGGTCAGTCTTGGGAGAATGATCGACAAGGCCCGGGCTACCAGCAAAGGCACCCAGGGCGCCTACTGGTACGGCACGGATTCGGGCATCGACCGGTCGCTGCTGGAGTTCTTGGGGGTCAGCCAGGAGGAGTTCGCTGCGGCCCTCGAAAAACACCCGACAGATGAGGCGGTGGTGCAGTGGCTGGGGGCGCGTCTGCAGAAACCGCAGGCAGAGATCGACGCCTTCAACGAAAAGATGCGCAACTACGGCCCCACGGCTGAGCGGGGCTGGAAGTTCCTGCGTGGCGCGGTGGCAAAAATTGATCCTTCGCGCACCGAACTGACCACCTTCTTCGCCATGATGGTGCTCGACGACAAGATCGCCTTTGCGCGGATCAAGGCCGGGGTCTGAGCCGGGGGTGATGAGCCGTCCACTCATCGGCATCACCACTAGCCTCAGTGAAGGTCCCGAAGCCCGGCAGGTGGTGGACCGGCTCTACGTGGAGGCAGTGGAGCGGGCCGGCGGGTGCCCGGTGCTGCTGCCCATGACCAGCCAGGCGCAGACCCTCGAACCCTTGCTGGCACAGTTGGCCGGATTGGTGATCACCGGTGGGCCGGGCATCACCCAGGGTCTGGTAGGCCAACTGCCCCCGGACCTGCCCCCGGTTTCTCCACGCCGGGCCCAGGCCGACACCTGGGCCTTCGAGGCGGTCCGCTCCCGGGACCGGCCGGTGCTGGGGATCTGCTACGGGATGCAGTTCATCAACGCCTGTTGCGGCGGCACCATCTATGCCGATGTGCAGGCGCAGTTGGGCACCGGGCCGCACACACCTGGGCGCAACCATAACCAGGAGGTGCGTCATCCGCTGCACCTGGTGTCAGGTACTCGGCTGGCGATACTGGCGGGCGAGGGCGAGACCCAGGTCAACAGCTTCCACCTTCAGGCCGTCGAAGGGCTGGGGGCCGGCCTGAAGGTCAGTGCCCGGAGTCCGGAGGGGTTGATCGAGGGCTTCGAGAGCGAGGACGGCCGCCTCGTCGGGGTGCAGTTCCATCCCGAGCGCATGCCCGGCACGGTCTGGGAAAAACTCTTCGAGCAGTTGGTGCGGGCCGCCGGCTAGGCTAGGCGTCGTTGCTGGTCAACCAGCGCGATCCGTCCTGCTGGCTCTGCACCTGGACCAGGCGGTCCTCCTCGAGGATGTAGCCGCTCAACTGCTTGCCGTAGATACAGCCCGTATCCAGGCCCAGCAGATAGGGTGAGCGGTCGGGCCGGCGTTTGACCACCAGGCCGCCTGGGGCGTCGTGCCCAAAGATCATCAGCTTGTTCCCCGGATTATAGTAGTCGTGCCAGCGAGGCCCAGCGACCCCTGCTTTAGGTGGCCAGGTGCGGATGGCCAGGAACTCATCCCGGCTGGTGTCGGCCAGGCCGCGTTCCGGGTTGATGCCGGCGTGCACCAGCACAAAATCCACGGTCTCGATGAAAAGCGGCAGATCCTCGAGCCAGTCACACACCACCTCGGCCACCGGCGCCAACTGGTCCAGGGTGTATTGCTGGTCGGGCCATTTCACCTTTGGGGACTGGCCGGCGCGCAGGGCCTGCAACTGCTTGAGCAACCGGGCGTCGTGGTTGCCCATCACCATGGCGGCCTGATGCGCCTGGATCTGGGCCCACACCTGGAGCGGGTCGGGTCCCCGGCTGAAAGCGTCGCCGGTGAGCAGCAGGTGGTCGCGTCCGGGGCGGCAGTCCAGGGCCGTCAACAGTTCGGCAAATTCAGCGGCACAGCCGTGGATGTCGCCGATGAAGAGGGTGCTCATGAGGGGGTGCCCCGCCGGTTGCTTTGAGTGAGCGAATAAATTATCATAAGCGTTTAGCAGGGCGAGGGCCAACTGCAGAGGAGGGAAACGACCATGATCGACATCCGCCTGGAACCAGAAAACAGCAAGGCAGTGATCCATATCGGCAACAAACTCTTCACCGAGTACCGCTATGGGCATTTTGTGTGCCGGCCCTATTTCTACCCGGTACTCACCCCGGAGGGCCAGCGCCTGACCCGCGGCTATCCGGTGGACAAGATCGAGGGCGAGAACCACGATCACTACCATCACCGCAGCATCTACGTGGCCCACGGCCTGGTGAACGGCCACAATCTGTGGTCTGAAGAGGCGGGGCACGGCGTCATGCTTCAGCGCGGCGAGCCGGTAGTGGGTAAGGTGGGGGAAGTGGTGACCATCGACGGCATGGTGGACTGGTTTGGCCCCGAGGGCCAGCCCCTGCTGGAGGAGCGCCGCGGCATCCGGGTCCGCGCCGAGGGCGAGTTGCGGATCATGGACCACCGCAGCGAGTTGCGGGCCAAGTGGGGGGACGTGACCTTCGGCGACACCAAGGAAGGTGGGCTCTTCTCGGTGCGGGTGCCCACCTCCATGGACGCCAAGGACAAGGGGCGGATCGAGAACTCCGAGGGGCAGAGCTACGATAGCGGGAAGGGCGAGGAGGTCACCTGGGGCAAAAGGGCAGCCTGGGTGGACTATTCAGGTCCCACCCCCGGCGGGGCTCAGTGGGGCCACACCGTGATCGACCACCGCAGCAATCCGCGCCACCCCACCTACTGGCATGTGCGCGGCTACGGGCTCTTCACCGCCAATGCCTTCGGGGTGCACGACTTCAAAGGCGACAAGAACATCGACGAATCCATGACCATTCCCGGTGGCGAGCAGGTAGTGTTCAGTTATCGGCTGATCATCCACCCCGGGCGCGGGGTCGATGCGCGCATCCGCGCCCTGATCGACGAGTTCCAGGCCAGCCAGGACTAGCTGGTACCCCTATTCCCTGAAAGGCAGCACCGGAAATGGCAAAGAAAGCAGCAGCACCGCGCTCCAAGAAACTGCGGGTCGCCCTCATCGGTGCCGGCGGCATTGCGGGTGCCCACATGCGATATTATGCCAAGATGGAAGACGTGGAGTTGGTGGCCCTGGCGGACGTTTCCGTGGAAAGCATGGCCCGCCGGGCCGAGGAGTTCAAGGTCCCCGATTGTTTTACCGACTACCGCAAGATGCTGGAAAAAATTCGTCCCGACGCGGTCAGCATCTGCACGCCCAACGGGTTACACGCGCCGACCACCATCGCTGCTCTGGCAGCCGGTGCCCACGTCCTGGTCGAAAAACCGATGGCGATGAACGCCCGCGAAGCCCAGGCAATGATCAGCGCCGCCAAGAGGCACCGGCGCAAGTTGGTCATCGGCTTTCAGCACCGCTTTGAGCCCAAGACCCAGTTCATCAAGAACGCGGTGGAAGCCGGTCAGCTGGGCAAGGTGGTTTACGCCCGGGTCCAAGCCCTGCGGCGGCGCGGCATCCCCAACTGGGGGGTGTTCGGACGCAAAGACCTGCAGGGGGGCGGGCCGCTTATAGATATAGGTGTGCATGTCCTGGAAGCGACCCATTACGCCATGGGCACACCCAAGCCGGTGGCGGCTAGCGGTGGCACCTTTACCTACTTAGGCAACCAAAAGTCCAGCGTCGTCTCCCAATGGCCCAACTGGGACTACAAGAACTACACCGTCGAGGACCTCGCGGTGGGCCAGATCCGTTTTGAGAATGGTGCCGTACTCCACCTCGAGGCCAGTTTTTCCGCCCATATCGAGAAGGACGTGTGGACCTTCCAAATCATGGGGGAAAAGGGCGGGGCGACCTGGGATCCGCCGTCCATCTATCGGGACGATTTTGGCCATATGGTCAACGTCAGCCCAGGTTGGTTGCCGCGTGACGCTGCCGCCGACTGTTTCGCCATCAAGATGCGCAATTTTGTCGACCACGTTTTACACGGCAAGCCGACCGGGGCGCCGGCAGAACACGGGTTGATGGTGCAGAAGATGCTGGACGGGATCTACGCATCGGCAGAGAAAGGCAAAGAGATCAGGCTCAGGTGACATCCACCTGAGCGTGGGAGGGGAAAAGGGGTCGGCCTGGGGACATGGGCGGACCCCTTTTAATTGCCTACCGGCACAGAGAGTGAATATGACCAAAGCCTACTATACCACCGGTGTATGGGAGCACTTCACGGTGCAGGACGGGCTCCCGGACATGAAAATAGAGTGCATCTCTGAGGACCAGCAGGGCCGGATTTGGATCGGGACTCACGACCAGGGGGTGGTCTGTTATGAGGGAGGGGAGTTTCGCACTTATTCATGCCGCGAGGGGCTTTCCGGGGAGGGCGTGTTCAGCATTCTGGAAGATGGGCAGGGGCATCTGTGGTTGGCGACCAATCGCGGTCTGACGGTATACGATGGCAAGGAGTTCCATCGCCTGGGTCTGGACAGACCCGGCAGCTTCCTGTGGGGTAGTTGCAGAGATCTGCAGGGCCGGCTGTGGTTTGGCATGGAACGCCAGCCAGGCCGGCCACCCATGGTAGCGCGTTGGAACGGCGAGCAGCTGGAGTATCTCGAGATCGGCGAACCCACCGGAGATCAGGGGCAGAGCATACACCAAGTCATATGTGACGAATTGGGAGCGGTATGGTTGGGTGGTGAGGGGTTGTACAAGTATGTAGAGGGGGAGGAGTTTTCAGTGGTAGAGGTACCCTTTGAGGGCGAATTCGTTGTGGGGATGTCGCCTTGTAGTGCTGGAGGAGTATGGATTTCTACAGAAACGAAGCTGTGGATCCACGATCGCACCGGATTCAAGGAGGTTTTCACAGCCGCAAGGACACAGGGGCCGGTCTCTTTAGTATTGGATTCATCCAAGGGGACTTGGTTAGCAACATATGACGGGAAACTGTACTGCTTCGATGGCGAGATGTTCCATTTCGTTCGTGGCTTGAACACTACCATTCAGAGTAAGCTGTGTCTAGACAGAGCCGGAAGGCTGTGGATAGGTACATATGGCATGGGTGTATATCGTTACGAGATGAATCGAATCAGGGTACTTCAGGAAGAGCAGGGATTGCCTGCAAACGCAGTACTTTGTCTGGTCGAGGACAGAAAGCAAGGGAACATTTGGATTGGTACTAGAAAGGGAATGGCACGATGGAATGGAGGGGAACTAGACAACGGGAGCATGCACCTAACAAAAAGCATCGAGATAACGAAGTTGATTGAAGGGAAGAATGAGGTTATATGGATCGGTACCAGGTTTGGCCGGCTGCTTTCATATGACAAAGAAAGAATGCAGATAGACACGTTTTATGCCTCCTTCATAATGGACAATTACACGATAGGCAGCATGGCAGAAGATATGGAGGGACGGATTTGGTTTGGATTTCCAAAAGGCAAAGGCTTCGGCCACTGTGACGGCAAAACAACAGTATGTTTCCTGCCCAAGGAAGATGCCGAATACCCGGTCTGGATCGGGGCTATCGAGGTAGACAAACAGGGACGGGTATGGCTGGGTTCGGCTGCTCCAGCGCAGTGGGAGGGATTGTGCTGTTACGATGGGATTTCGTTTAAGCAGGTAACCGGCCTGGGTCAAAGCGCGGTCCTGGCCCTGAAAGAGGACCGGGATGGACGCCTGTGGATCGGCACCAGTGCCGGGGTGCAGTGTTATGATGGGGGAGCATTCACCGCGCTTACCCGCGAGCATGGATTGCCTTGCGAAATTGTCACTGCTATCATCCAGGCGACGGACGGGACCTTCTGGTTTGGCACTGAAGGAGGAGGTGTCTGTAGATACGATGGCCAGGTGTGCCAGGTGATCCAAATCCCGGGGGACCGGAGGCGCAATGTCATTCATGCCATCCATCAGGACCACACCGGGCGCATCTGGCTGGCGACCGAAGGGGGGTTGGTGGAATACACCCCCAGCCAACTCAAACCATCCGTGGGAGTGGAGGAGGTGGTTGCCGATCAACACTATACGTGCCCTAAAGATCTTCAGATACCCCTTACCGTGGGCAGCATCCGCATCCGCTTCCACGGCAAGAGCCCAATTTACCCAGGGTCTTCCCTGGTATATCGGTACCAGCTCGAGGGCCATGATCCGGAGTGGCGTCAGACCCGTGCGCGCTGGGTGGAATACCCCCAGCTCGAGGCTGGTGAGTACACCTTTGTCGTGCAAGTCGTGGACCAGGATCTCAACTATTCCGCAGCCTGCCGGGTCCGCATGGAGGTCACGGCCGATCCGCGCATCGAGGCCCTGAATGAAACCCTGTGGAGCGGCTCCGGGCACGGGGAATTTGTCGGCCACAGCAAGGCGCTGAACAACGTGAGGTCCCAGATTCACGATGTGGCCCCTTCGAGTCTCAGTGCGCTGATACTCGGCGAAACCGGGACCGGCAAAGGCATGGTGGCGCGCGCGGTGCATGTGCTGAGCAAAAAAAAGGAGGGGCCTTTTATCTTTGTCAACTGTGGCACCTTGCAGGGACCGTTGGTGGATAGCGAGCTTTTCGGCCACGAGCGGGGCGCCTTCACCGGGGCCAATGCTCGCAAGATAGGCAAATTTGAACTGGCGGAGGGGGGAAGTATTTTTTTAGACGAAATCGGCGACCTCCCGCTAGAGTCACAGGTCCACCTGCTGCACGTGATACAAGACCGGTTTATCGAACGGGTGGGCGGGCAGCAAATTATCCCCATCAATGTGCGGATCATCGCGGCCACGAATCGCGACCTGGAAAAAGCGGTAAACAAGGGACATTTCCGCGCTGACCTGTATTACCGATTGAGCGAGTTCTCCATCGTGGTTCCTCCGCTCCGGGATCGAAAAGAAGACCTCCCTGATTTGGCGGCATATTTCATCCGCCGTTTTGCCAACCACCTGGACGTCCCTGTACCACAGCTGAGCAATGAAGCGCTGGAACTCCTTTCAGCCTATGACTGGCCCGGCAACATACGGGAACTCGAGCACGTGCTGCACCGGGCGGTGATTCTGGTCAAGGATGGGTACATCGCACCAATGCATATCGCCTTTCAAGCAGCTAGCGCAGAAGGGATCGCACCCGCAGGGCCCAGCATTCTGCCGCTGGAAGAATACGAAAGACGATATCTGACCAAGGTGCTCGACCTCACCGGTGGGGTGATATATGGCAGTCACGGTGCGGCCGCATTGCTGGGAATGCACCCCAACACACTGCGCAGTCGGATGCAGAAATTGGGAGTCAAGAAACCAGGGAAAACATAGATGGTGGTCAAATCACGATATTTCGTGATTCAACTATAAAATCACGATATTTCGTGATTCTCCATAAAGTATCTGTTTATATTTGATTTATTCCTTAGGAGAGATCGGTTCGGGGGCAGATCTACACGATATTTCGTGATCCTGAGCGCCATGGCATTCCGCTGCTGGTATATTCAAGTAGCTGACATAAAAAGGAGTTAGCACCGATAGGGAGGTTGAGGATATGCCTGACTGGCCCTGGCACGTTTTTTGAGTATCTCTGTCAGTGACCCAAGTGGATGGCCACTGGGCAAATTGCCAGAGAAAGGGGCAGACGATGGCACGTATTCTTATCGCCGATAGCGATATGCGCTTTGCCTGTGCGCTCAGCGACGATCTCCGCAGTCAGGGATGGGAGGTCGAAGTAATCGGGGATGGCCCCTGGGTACTTGCCAGGCTCAACGTCAAATATTACGATGTGCTCGTCTTGGAGGCTGGCGGGATTGAGGGTAGGGGCTTTGCCCTGCTGTGCGCTTTGCGCACACAGGGCATTCAGGTAGCGGTGGTGATGGTTTCAGCGAATGCTGCCACCGAAGAGGCGGTGCTGGCCATCAAGGCGGGTGCACAGGAATTCCTCAAAAAACCCATAGAGATAAAGCAGGTGAGTTACCTCATCGCCATGCTGCTCGAGCGCCGCTGGGGCTCGCCCCATTTCCTGGCCCACCGCTTGGACCTGTATATTCGGGATCGCTGTTCCCGCCGAGCGTTGTGTGTCGGCCAATTGTGCGCGCATTTCAGAATTTCTCGGCGTCATATTTCCAGGCTCTTAGGGGTGTATCTGGGGGTGTCGTTCCCCCGGCGTCTCCGTTTTTACCGAATACAGGAGGCCAAGCGGTTGCTCGAGTCTACTGACCTGCCCCTGCACGTCATTGCTGAGCAGTGTGGTTTCAACAGTCCTGGCAAGCTGAGCGAAGCATTCCACCGGCAGGAAGGGCTGCGACCCCGAAAGTACCGGACTATACACAAAGGGTGATTGATGGCCGATTCGGTTGAGGCGGTCCAGGGTTTGGGTATCTGGGAGCATTTCACCATGCGTGACGGGCTTCCAGACATGAAAGTGGAGTGCATCTTTGAGGACAGTCGTGGTTTTCTGTGGATCGGCACGCATGATCGCGGGGTGGTGCGGTACGACGGGGACGAGTTCCGGGTCTACGGCAGGCACGATGGTCTACCGGGCGATGGGGTTTTCAGCATCATCGAAGACCGCCAAGGGGGGATGTGGTTCGGCACCAATCAGGGGGTAAGCAAGTTCGACGGGAAAACTTTTGCACGTTTTGAGGTTGGGCGGCCTAGCAGTTTTCTGTGGGGGAGTTGTATTGACCGCCAGGGTTCTTTGTGGTTCGGCTTGGAGCGCCGTCCTGGGCATCCGCCTGCGGTGTGCCGCTGGGATGGGACCGAGTTCGAGCTGCTGGAGGTCACGGACATTCCTGCCCCTCAAGGACAGAGTATTCATCAGATGGTGGTCGATGGCCAGGGGGTGTTGTGGTTGGGAGGGGATGAAGTATTTAAACACCTAGGCGGAAAGCGGTTTGAGACGGCAAAAGGAGTCCCTGAAGGATCCTGCCCTGTCATGGGTTTGTTGCCGCTGACAACGGGAGGATGTTGGGTCGCAGGCAACAAGGGTATCTGGGCCTACCAGCAAGGGAAATTCAGTCGGGTTTTCGATGAAGCAGGGGACTATGGCCCGACGGGAATGGCCGAAGACCCCTCTGGTGGTTGCTGGATGGTTACCTATGACGGCCGCCTGTATCGGTATAGCGAAGAGAAATTCGAGCTGGTATTCAGGCTGAATGCCGTTTTGAGGGGCGGACTCTGTGTGGACCGGGCGGGCCGATTGTGGATCGGCACCTACGGGATGGGGGTGTACTGTTATGATACGACGCGGGGGAGGATCTTCCGAAAAGCCCAAGGGTTGCCGGGAGAAAAGATCAGTTGCCTGGAGGTGGGCACGGATGGCACCCTGTGGATAGGCACTGAGCACGGATTAGTGGCGTACCGGAATAATCAGTTTATACCCATCGGTGGAATCGACAAGAGAGACCTAGCTACTTCACTGTTGCTCGATAAAAAGCAGCGGTTGTGGATTGGTACCCGGAATGGTCGTTTGTATGCATATCAAATGGGAAAAGCAGAGCAGTTCCTAGTAAAGTCTCAAGTAGGAAGCCAGAGAATTAGCAGTCTCGTAGAGGACCGGGAAGGAAGGATCTGGTTCGGCTGTCGCTACGGCAAAGGGTTTGGGTATCTGGAAGATGGGAAGGTCGTCTACTATCCGCCTGAAGAAGCGGTAAGTGGAAAGTACCCCGCATGGGTAGGGGGAATGGCAGTGGACTTGCAGGGCAATATCTGGATCGGGTCCTCGGCTCCAGCGATGTGGGATGGGTTATGCCGATATGATCATGTGGTTTTTGAGCGGGTACCCGGGATTGCCGGCAGCGCCATTCTGTCCTTGTACCAGGACCGGGCAGGTCCGTTGTGGGTAGGGACCAACGAAGGGTTAGTTCGCTACGATGGCCGCATGTGTACCGCCTTTACCCAGAAAGACGGGCTGCCTTGCGAACTGGTTACGGCCCTGCTACAAGATAGTGCAGGGGTGTTGTGGATCGGCACTGAAGGCGGCGGGATCTGTTGTTATGACGGCCAGGTATTTCAGGTAATCCAGTTTCCCGGGGAGCCAGCTTGCAATGTGGTGCATGCCATCCGCCAGGATCAGCGGGGTCGGCTCTGGTTTGCCACCGAAGGGGGATTGGTGCAGTACGTGCCACGGCGGGTGCCGCCCAAAGTTCGGTTGTCCCGGGTGGTGGCTGACAAAACCTATGAGACACCCGCCGAGATACAATTCCCCCTGACAACCAACAGGATCACCTTCTGTTTCCGCGGGGTCAGCCCGCTCGAGCCCTCCACGTATCTGGTGTACCGGTATAAGCTGCAGGGTTGCGATTCCGGCTGGCAGCAGACCAGGGAAAGACAGGTGGAGTATCCGCAGCTCAAACCTGGTGAATACCAATTTGTCGTGCAGGCGGTGGATCGCGACCTCAACTACTCGCCGGCGGCAGAGGTCAAGGTGGTGGTCACCGAAGATCCCCATATCGAGGCGCTGAACGAGGCGCTGCGTGCAGAAACAGCGCGAGGGAATTTTATCGGCGAAAGCGCAGCCCTACTGGAAATCAAGAAGCAGCTTCAGGAGGTGGCGGCCACCGAGCTGACCGTGCTGATCTTAGGCGAAACGGGCACGGGCAAGGGGCTGGCAGCCCAAGTATTGCACAGCTTCAGCGCCCGGCGCGATGGGCCCCTCATCCACGTGAACTGCGGGGCAATGCAGGAAGGCTTGTTGGACAGCGAACTCTTCGGCCACGAAAAAGGTTCATTCACCGGGGCCATCTCGCGTAAGATGGGCAAATTTGAACTGGCCAACGGGGGGACCATCTTTCTCGACGAAATCGGCGACCTGCCCCTCGAAGCACAGACCCGGCTCCTGAGAGTCCTTCAGGAACACTGTATCGAGCGGGTAGGTGAGCTTTTGTCAAATGTTGTGGATGTGGGGTGAGCGTATCCTGCATGATCAAGCCGCGTTTTTCAGTTCGCCATCAACGAATACTACACCGGCGATGACTTGGTCGAGGAGCCGATAGCCGTGCAGTCGCTGCCATCGTTTTTCCGCT
>CAMAVQ010000091.1 GCA_945861755.1 Gemmatimonas phototrophica | reverse complement strand
CCGTGGCCGGAGAGCACGGCCACTATCGGTCCTTCCTCTGTCCACTCTTCTTCCTGCGCCAGTTTCTCCACCCCCGCCCATACTACCGCCGAGGTGGGTTCTACACAGAAGCCGGCCCGGCCGAAGTGCCGCACTCCGGCGGCGATTTCTTCTTCACTCACCGCAAGTACTGTACCCCCGGATTCCCGCACCGCGTTCAGCAGGGCCCTGCCGCGCACCGGCACCGGCAGGGCGATGCCTTCGGCTAGGGTGGGTTGCGGGTCCACGGCTCTGGTCACTTCCTGGTCGCCGCGCACAAAGGCCTGGTACAGGGGGGAGACGTGCTGGGCTTGCACGGCTACCAGGCGGGGCAGGTGGGGGATGATGCCTGCCTGGTGCAACTCGGTGAAGCCCTGGTGGAGGCCCAGCAGGATGCTGCCGGCCCCGACCGGACAGAGCACCGTGCCGGGGGCTGTCCAGCCCAGCTGCTCGGCGATCTCGAAGGCCATGGTCTTGACCCCTTCGAGGAACAGAGGGTGCCACAGGTGGGAGGCATAAGTCACCCCGGTCCGGGCTGCGTATTCCAGTAGGGCTTCGGTGGCCTTGGCGCGCGGCCCTTCGACCGGCACTAGTTCGGCGCCGCACAGGCGGATCTGCAGGAGTTTCCCCGGCGAGGCCGAGGCGGGGCAGAAAACTTTTAGCTGCAGGCCGGCGCGGGCCGCGTATGCGGCCAGGGAAGCGCCGGCATTGCCCGAGGAATCCTCCACGGCTTCCTGCACCCCCAGCGAATGCAGGTAACTGATCAGCAGAGCCGAGCCCCGGTCTTTGTACGAGCCGGTGGGCAGGGCGTACTCGCATTTGCACCACACCTCGACCGGCCCGATGGCACAGGTGACCAGGGGGGTGAGGGATTCGCCCAGCGCGATCGGCCGGTCGAAAACCGGCAGGGCCTCGGCGTATCGCCACATGCCCGGTGGTCGGGTGGCGATGGCCTGGGTTGGGAAAGCCACCTCCTCCAGGGCGAAATCGAGGGCGCCGCCGCAGGCCCGGCATTGGTGGGAGAGATACCCCCAGGCGTACCTGGCCTGGCAGGTTGGGCAGCGGAACATCAGATGGTGACTGCTCCCTGGGAGGCCGAGGACACCAACTTGGCGTACTTGGCCATCACCCCGCGGGTATAACGCGGAGCCGGGGCTTTCCAGTTTTTGCGCCGCGTCTCCAGTTCCTCTGCACTGAGGGCCACGTCCACGCGCCGGTTGACGGTGTCGATGGTGATGGGGTCGCCGTCGCGCAGCAGGGCCAGCGGGCCTCCCCGCGCAGCTTCGGGGGAGACGTGACCGATCATCAGGCCACGGGTAGCGCCGGAGAAACGGCCGTCGGTGAGCAGGGCCACGGTTTCGCCCAAGCCTGCCCCGACGATGGCGCCGGTCACTGCCAGCATCTCGCGCATGCCAGGCCCCCCCATGGGGCCTTCGTAGCGCACCACCACCACGTCTCCGGGCTGGACCTTGCCGGCGGTAATGGCGGGCAACACCTCGTCCTCCCCGTCAAAGACCCGGGCCGGACCGCTGTGGGTTGCCCGCTCGTGGCCGGCCAACTTGACCACGCACCCTTCCGGCGCCAGGTTGCCCCAGAGGATGACCAGCCCACCGGTCTTCTTGAGGGGATTGTCCACCGGGCGGACCACCTCCTGGCCCGGGGTCTCCACCGCTGCCTCCGCCTCCTCGCCGATGGTTTTCCCCGTGACCGTCAGGGGCTCGGTGTGCAGCAGGCCGGCCTCCTTGAGGCGTTTGGCCACCAGCCCGATGCCGCCGGCCCGGTGCAGGTCCGGGGCGACGAAACGACCGCCGGGTTTGAGGTCCACCATCAGCGGGGTGCGGTTGCTGATGTGCTGGAAATCCTCCAGCTCCAGGGGAATACCGAACTCGCGGGCGATGGCCAGAAAGTGGAGCACGCTGTTGGTGGAGCCGCCGGTGGTGGCCACCGAGGCAATGGCGTTTTCGATGGAGGCGCGGGTGACGATCTGGCTGGGGCGCAGCTGGCGGCGCACCAGATCCACGGCCAGCTTGCCGATCTCCACGGCCACCTCGTCCTTGCGCGGATCCACAGCCGGCACCGAACCACTGCCCATAGCGGCAATGCCCAGCACCTCAATAGCGGTGGCCATGGTGTTGGCGGTGAACTGCCCGCCGCAGGAGCCGGCACCGGGGCAGGCGTGGTCCTCGATGAGTTTGAGCTGGGTGTCGTCCATCCTGCCGGTGGCGTGGGCGCCGATGGCCTCGTACACGTCTTGAATGGTCACGTCGTGCCCGCCGTACTGCCCGGGCATGATCGAGCCACCGTAGAGCATCACCGCGGGGATATCGAGCCGGGCCAGGGCCAGCAGGGCGCCGGGGGTGGTCTTGTCGCAACCGGTGAGGGCGACCAGGCCGTCGAGCATGTGGCCGCGTACGACCAGTTCGATGGAGTCGGCGATGACCTCGCGGCTGATCAGCGAGGTTTTCATGCCCTCGGTGCCCATGGTGATGCCATCGGAGATGGCGATGGTGTTGAATTCCATGGGTGTGCCCCCGGCAGCGCGCACGCCCTCTTTGATCTTTTCGGCCAAATGGCGGAAGTGAAAATTGCAGGGACCAATCTCGGTCCAGGTGTTGGCGATGCCGATCAGGGGTTTGGACAGGGCCACGTCGTCGAAGCCGACGGCCTTGAGCATGGCGCGGGCGCCGGCTCGGGCGGGTCCCGAGGTGATATTCCTGCTCTGCTTGGTGAGTTCGCTCATCGGAGTTCTCTGGTTAGAAGTGAATACGCGCTCAGATGATATCGCCGGGTAGGGGGGGTTGTCAACCTCGCTTGCGGGAGTGAAGGGCGAGTGCTATTTTGACGGCAATGGAGAGCTGGCATCCCCTCATCGTGCATTTTCCCTTGGCGCTTCTGCCTCTCAGTGTGGCGGTGGACTTGTTGGCACTGGGCTGGAGGAAAACCCACTGGCACGGCCTGGCGTACGGGGTGTTATGGTTCGGGGTGGTGATGGCCGCCAGCGCGGTGCTCAGTGGCAACGCCGCTGCCAACGAGTACCGGAAAAATGCTCAGGTCCAGGGCCTAGTATCAGTTCACGAGGATTGGGCTACCTGGACCCTACTGATATTCATTGGGCTGGCGCTGAGCCGGGTGCCGCTGCAGTTGCGGGGGGAACTGAAGGGCTGGCGCTTCGCGCTCTGGTTGGTTGTGGCTGTCACCGCCTGCGGCTTGCTCTGGCTCACGGGGTATACCGGGGGAGAACTGGTCTTTAGGCATGGCGTTGGGGTAAAAATCAATCCATAGGAGAAGGGCAGATGGCCGTTCAGCTAGAATTGCTGGTCGATTTCCGCGCCAAGGTGGGGGAAGGACCTCTGTGGGACGAGCAGGCCCAGGTCTTGTATTGGGTCGATATCATGGGCAACCAGCTCTGTATCTACGACCCCGTGAAAAAGCAGAACACCGCCCTCGATGTGGGCCAGCCAGTGGGCACGGTGGTGGTGCGCGAGTCCGGGGGATTGATGCTGGCCTTGCAGCACGGCCTGGCCTCCTTTGACCTGAAATCCCACGAGGTTAAGATCCTTATGGACCCAGAGGCCCATCTGCCCGACAACCGCTTCAACGACGGCAAATGCGATCCGGCAGGGCGTTTCTGGGCCGGCACCATGGCCTTTGCCGCCACCAAGGGCGTGGGCAGCCTTTACTGCATGGATACAGATTTGAGCGTGCGCAAGATGCTGGGGGAGATCAGCATTTCCAATGGCATTCTCTGGAGTCTGGACCAGCGGACCATGTACTACATCGACTCGCTCAAGCAGGACATCCGGGCGTACGATTTTGAGGTGCGGACCGGCGACATTGCCAATGAGCGAGTGGTGTGCCGGTTTAGCGAGGAGATGGGCTTGCCAGACGGCATGGCCATCGACGCCGAGGGCATGTTGTGGGTGGCCCACTACAACGGGTCCCGAGTCTGCCGCTGGAATCCGCAGGACGGCCAGGTGCTGGAGACTATCCCCCTGCCGGTATCGCGGGTGACTGCTTGCGCTTTCGGTGGTCCAGACCTGGATCAGCTCTACATTACCAGCGCTTCGCAGGGCATGAGCCCAGAGGAGTGGCAGAAGGAGCCGCACGCCGGTGGGCTCTTTGTCTGCAGCCCAGGTGTCAAAGGGGTCCCGACTTTTCGCTTCAAGGGCTGATCAGCCCTCCCAGGGGCATTCCTGCCCCACCACCAGGATGTGCTGGCCCTGCTCCACCCGTGCCCGCCAGGCCTGGGCCACGACCAAACCCTCCACGCCGGCCTGGATGGGGCAGGGCTCCTCATCGACCCGATTGAAGTCGTGGAGCAAACCCACGGTCTGCCCGCGTTTCACGTGGGTGCCGCATTCCATCAGCGGTTGATACAGACCGGGGTACGGGGCGGGCACGAAACACGCCCGGTCGACGATGGTCACCTTGCGCTGGGTGCCCTCGGCGTGGTGGTCGATGGGGGCGATCTGCCCGCGCAATTGCCCGAAGCGGATGGCGGTGGCCAACACCCCCTGCCGGCCCCAACGCACCCCCTCGGCGCTGACCGCCGCCCCCCAGCCCAGTTCAGTGCCGATGGTGATCTTGCCCAGGCGCTCAGCCTCGCTGGGCAGCAGGCCGGGGGTGCGGTTCTGGTAGATCATCACCAGGGGGGTGCCGAACCAGCGGGCAGCTTCCTCGATCTGCCGGCTCTGCTGCTGGTCCTCCAGGGGATGAAAGCTGCTGCAAGGGGCGAAGCGGGCCACCTCCCCTCCAGAGTGCAGGTCGATGACCAGGTGGACCTGCGGCCAGATAAACTCCCGCACAAAGGCGGCGATGCGGTGGGTGATGCCGGCCAGGGAAGGAGTCTTCCCGGCCTGGTCCACAAAGGCGCGGTTGAGATTCACCCCGTCGTCAGCGGAACTGTCGCGGGTGCCGGCGCGGAAGGCGGCCACGTTGAGCACCGGTGCCAGGATGATCCGCCCGAGCACGTCATCGCTGTTGATCTCCCGGAGCAGGTTTTTGATGACCACCGGGCCTTCGTATTCGTTGCCGTGGTTGGAGCCGAAGGCGACCAAACCCTGCCCGGCTTTGGCCTGTGGCCCCACCATGACGGTCAGGGGGATCAGGAACTCGCCCCAGATGCTGTCGTGCTCCAAGGAGACCAGATAATCCCGTCGGCCAGGGGTTTCCAGATCCAGATCTGCGGGGGCGGCAATCGTGCGGGCCATGCTGGTGTCCTCTCTTTGGCAGATGTGTTGACGCGCGTAAAACCGGGCGTTATATTGTAAAACGAACGGCCAAATCGATCAACAGTGACAGGAGTAACTTCCAAGCCATGAATACCGGCACCGCGTTCCGCTACTTTTACTTCTATTATTTTTACGCCTTTAAACACAGGGGCAAGAGGTAGCGGCGCGTCTGCAACTACACACTTCTGGCCCCTGATGAAAATCAGGGGCCTTTTCTTTTTTGGGAGAGACCCATGCAACCAACCCAGGACCTCAATATTACCGATATGATCCAACTCACCTCACCCCGCGCCTTCAAAGCCGAGCTGCCGATGACCGAGGCGGCCAATCGCACCGTGGTCGAGGGGCGGGAGGCGGTCAAGCGCATCCTGCGCAAGGAGGACCGCCGCCTGCTCGCGGTCGTCGGACCCTGCTCGATCCACGACCCCAGGGCTGCCAGGGAGTACGCCGGGCGGCTCAATGTACTGCGGCAGGAATTAGCGGACCGGATTTGCGTTGTGATGCGGGTGTACTTCGAAAAACCGCGAACCACCGTGGGCTGGAAGGGCCTGATTTCCGATCCCCACCTGGACGGCTCGGATGACATGGCTACGGGTCTGCGCCTGGCTCGCCAGCTCCTGCTCGACATCAACCAACTGGGCCTGGCGGCCGGCACCGAAATGCTGGATCCCATCACCCCCCAGTACAACTCCGACCTCATTTCCTGGGCCTCGATCGGGGCGCGCACCACCGAAAGCCAGACCCACCGCGAGATGGCCAGTGGACTTTCGATGCCGGTGGGTTTCAAGAACAGCACCGCTGGGGATCTGCAGGTGGCGCTCAACGCCATGGAGTCGGCGCGGCATGCCCACAGTTTTCTGGGCATTGACCAGGAAGGACGGACCTGCCTGGTGCGCACCAAGGGCAACCCTTGGGGCCATTTGGTGCTGCGCGGGGGCAGTGCCAAACCCAATTACGACGCCGAGAGTCTGGCCGACGCTGCCGGTCAATTGCGCAAGGCCGGTCTCGATCCGGTGCTGCTGGTGGATTGCAGCCACGCCAACTCCAGCAAGAAACACGAACGTCAGGAGGAGGTGTGGCAGGACCTGATCCAGCAGCGGGTGGGGGGCAACCAGGATCTGATCGGGATGATGGTGGAGAGCAATTTAGAGGAGGGGAACCAGAAGATCCCCGGAGATCTAAAAGATTTGCGTTACGGGGTGTCGATCACCGACGCCTGTGTGGGGTGGGAGACGACGGAGCGGATGCTGCGGGAGGCGTACGAACAGCTTTAACGGCTGGAGATCAAACGATCTACTTCTTCGCGCAGGCGGTCGAGCACCTGGTCGTAGGGGAAATGGCCCAGCTCTTCGGTGCCGCGTTTGAGGTTGACGAAGTTGGGGGCGCACCACAGGCCCAGGTCCGCATCGTCGGTCTCGCCAGGTCCATTGACCCGGCAGCCCATCACCGCGATGGTGATGCGGTGTTCCTTGGCGTACTGGGTGACCTGGCGCACCTTGAGGGCCAGATCGACAAAGGCCTCGTTCTCCACCCGGGAACAGGAGGGGCAGGAGATGATGTTGAGGCCTTGGCCCAGGACTTTGGGCACTGAGCGGAAGCGGCCGGTGTAGATGTCGTCGAGGATCTGGCGGCCGACGCGGATCTCTTCGCCCTTGTCGTCGAAAGGCACGGTGAGCGAAACCCGCAGGGTGTCGCCGATGCCTTGGGTGATCAGTTGCTCAAAGGCGATACGGGTTTTGATGATGCCTTCGGGGGGCATGCCGGCCTCGGTAACCCCCAGGTGGATGGGCACGTCCGGGCGCTGGGCGGCGAAACGGGTGTTGGCTTCGATCACCTTTTCGGGGTCGGAATCCTTGAGCGAAACACAATAACGGGTGAAGCCCAGCTCGTCGAGCATGGCGCAGTGCTGCAGGGCCGACTCGACCATCGGCGAGATGGAGTCCTCGGCGGGGAAAGACTCAGCCAGGTCCGGGTCCACGGAACCGCAGTTGACCCCCACTCGCAGCGCGCAATTATTTTTTGCCGCCTGATCGGCGATAAAGGCCACCTTGTCCCGCACCGATTTTTCCCGCTCGTGGTGGTAGAGATGGCCCGGGTTGTAGCGGATCTTCTGCACAAAGGGGGCCACCTGGGCGGCCAGGCGGTAGTTCTCCTGGAGGTCCACACTCAGGGGGATCTGGGCCTCGGGGCTGAGACGGCCGAGGGCTTCCACATCCTGCCGGTTGTCGACCGCGATACGCACCAAGTCCGCCCCGGCGGCCTGGAGCAGTTCCAGCTGCCGCCGGGTGGCGGGGATATCCTGGGTGCGGGTGGCGGCCATGCTCTGCACCGCGATGGGCTGGCCCCCGCCGATGGTGAGCGGACCGATCTGCACCGGGCGGGTGGGATTGCGCTTGATTTCTGTCATGTCCCCTAATTAACGAATAGGATCCGCACTGTCAAAGGGCTTTGAGCAGTTTTTCCAGCACCTCCACGGTGCGGTCCAGTTGGGCTTCGTCGTTGTAGATGTGGGTGGAGAAACGCAGGGCGTTGTAGTCCTCGTGGGGTAGCCCACCTTCGATGGTGAAGGTGCCGGCTGCCGGTTTGACCCAGATATTGTGCTCGTCGTGCAATTGGGTGACGATCTCGCCGTTTTTCCCCTTGTCCAAAGCATAGGTGACGATGCCGGGGGAGGAGAGTTCGGGCAGGGTAGGGGTGAGGCAGCGCAGATGGGGCAGGCGGTCTAGGCGCTGGCGCAAGTAGTTGTTGAGTTCGCGACAGCGGGCCTGGACCTGGGAGCGGCCGATGGTATTGTGGAAATCCATGGTCAGGCCGTGGGCGATGAGTTGGGGCCAGCCGCGGGTGCCCACCGAGCCGGAATAGGCACTGTAGCCAGAATGCAGGGTCACCGGTTGCACCCGCTCCTGGGCCTCTTTGCGGATGTAGAGCAAGCCGCTGCCCTTGGGGGCCAGCATCCACTTGTGGCTGCTGGAGGCGTAGGTGTCCACGCCCAGGGCCTTGAGGTCCACATCGATCATACCGGGTGCCTGGGCCCCGTCGCAGACCAGCAGGATACCCTTGGGCCGGACCAGCGCCGAGATCTCGGCCAGGGGCATCACCATACCGGTGATGGTCTCGACGTGGCTGAAGAAACAAACCCGGGTGCGGGGGGTGAGGTGGTCGGCGATCAGCTGGAGGATCTGCTCTTTGCTTTGCGCGGGCGGCGGGATCTTGAACTGCACAATCTTGAGACCGCGGTGTTTGGCCAGGTACTGCCAGCCGACCATGCCGCCGCCGTGTTCGTGGTTGGTGGTCAGGATTTCGTCCCCTGGCTGCAACTTGAGCCCGGTGGCGACCCCGTTCATGCCCTCGGTGGTGTTGGTGGTGAGGGCGACCTCGTCCTTGGTGACCCCCAGGAAGGCAGCGGCTTTGTCCCGCACGCCTTCGATCTGGCCGTACAACCCCGTGCCCTCAAAGGTATGGTGGTATGGGCTGCTTTCCAGTTCGTGCAGGAGATTGCATAGTGCCTCGACAATGGGGCGCGGGGTGGCGCCGATGGTGCCGCAATTGAGGTGGATCAGATCCGGGGTGTAGTTGAATTCGTTGCGCACCCGACGCCAGCGCGCGGGCGCATCGCTAAGTGCCCCTAGGTCAGTGCCCAAAGTTTGGAGTTGTTCATTGGCCGCGGCGGTCAATCGGGGAAGCAGGGGCAGGCCGGCCAGTCCGGCGGCCAGGCTTTTCACGAAGGTCCGGCGTTCCATGACGCGTTCTCCTGACGGGGTGCGGCTAGATACATACGGCTAGGCAGGCTTGCCCGTCAACCGATGGATGGCTATTGTGAAAGGGGTGCGGTGTTCCTGTCAGCTCTCAACGGAGGTGATCCTATGAAAGTCGCTACTCTTCTTGCCTTTGGTTTCGTATTTGCCGGCATCAGCGGGCTCAACGCCCAGGAGCCGGTGCCCCTGAGCAAGTTGCCCTTCAGCCCGGCGCGCAAGGCCGGCAACACCCTGTATGTCAGCGGCCAGGTGGCCCGCACGCCCGAAGGCAAGGATGTCAAAGATTCGGCGGAGGCAGAGGCCCGGCAGGTGATGGACAACCTGGGGCGTATCCTCAAGGAGAATGGGTACAGCTTCGACGACGTGGTCAGCACCACGGTGTACCTGGCAGATATCAAGGACTACCAGACCATGAACAAAATCTACGCCTCGTACTTCAAGAAGGGCTTTCCGGCCCGGGCGTGTGTGGGAGGGGTGACGTTGGTCTTTGGTTTCAGGGTGGAGATCAGTTGTATTGCCTACAAGGAAGGGAAGTAGAGCGTCAATCTAGCGGTCCTCGAAAAGGCCTAGTCCCGGATTGCAGAATTCGGTTCGGTCATGGCGGCCTTCGAGGTTGTAGGTGTCCTTGCCGGCCCAGTCCATCAGCACGCCTAGGTTGGGGGCGTTGCGGCCACCCCAATATTCCAGGCTGCCGCCGGTCCCCTGGCCGGAGTGGGCCTGGTAGGAATCGTTGCCTCGCTGGTCCAGCAGCAGGCCCAGGCCATTCATCGCGCCGGCGCCCTGGGACAGGTCATCGGCCCGGTACTGGTCGTCGCCGCGCTGGTCGATGAGTACGCCCACGGCGGCGTCCCAGCCACTGCCCTGGCCGGCCGCCACCTGGCTCTGGTAGCGGTCGTTTCCGGTGCGGTCCACCAGGATACCCACTGCCTGGTGGGCCGCTGCCCCTTGGGCGTAGCGGCTGCCCAGGTACCGATCGCTCCCGCCCTGATCCACCAAAGCTCCCAGACCAAAGAAATAGCCTACCCCCTGGGAGAAATTCCCGCCCTGGTAGCGGTCGTCTCCGCTCAGTTCCAAGAGCAAACCAATGCCCCCTTCTCCGTATCCCCGTATCCCGCAGCCCATCCCCTGGGACCAGCCCTCGTACAGTCCGGTGTCGCCGTACGAGGAGGGGACTTGGAGGTCGGCCAGGTACTGGTCTGCGCCCCGCCGGTCGCGCAGCAGGCCCAGGCCCCGCGTGCTGCCAAAACCCTGGCTGTGCTGGGCGGCGCCGTACTGATCGTCTCCTGCTTCGTCGAGTAAGATACCAGCGCCGAAGAAGGCGGCGCCTTGGGCGTATTCCCGGGCCTGGTACTGGTCGCGGCCCTGTCGGTCGATGAGCAGACCTACCCCACAGAACGCGCTGCCCTGAGCCAGCCGGCCGGCCAGGTACTCATCGTCTCCCGCTAGGTCCACATTGAGAGAGACCCCGGCTAAACCGGCGCCGACCGGGCCCCGGTACTGATCGTCGCCCTGGTAATCGATGTAGAGGCGGACGGGCAGGGGATCGGTCAGGGTGTAGGTGTCGTCGCCGCCCAGGTCTAACACCAGGGCGATGGGCCCCTCATAGTGGTTGGGGCCGCGATCTCCTACCAAGATCCAGCCCAGGGGACTGGGTTGGGCGTAGAGCAGCCTGCCGCTCAGTCCGGGCGGCAGGGACGTGGCTACCGGGCCGGGTCGGCGCGCAGCTACCTGGAGCGCGTTGAGGCGGGCTGGTGTACACAGAGAGGTCAATTCGCGGGCGGCGGCAAAGAGCTTGGCTAGGTCGACGGCTTTGGCCAGACCCAGCGTGCGCCGCAGTTGGGCATCCTGGGTGCTGTCGCTCAGGCCCAGATCCGGGTTGTGAGACAGGCTTTCGAGCAGCACAGGGATCTGGACTCGGAGTTCCTGCTCTTGGGCCGAATCCAGCAGGGCCATGGCCTCCAACACTAACGGGCCGGCTCGGAAGAAGGGTTGCAGTTGGTCGGGCAGGGAGGATGGATGGGCCGCAAATTTTTGGGCGGGCAGTTCCAGGTCCAGGGCGGTGGCTGCCTCTAGCAGCAGGGAATCCAGGTCGGTGGTGAGAAACCCCGCCGCAAGATCGCCGACGATCTGCCCGGCCTTCAGCGGGTGCAGCAGGGCGTAGCGCTGGGTGCTGAGGCGGCAATCGGCACCATAGCTGGAATCCTCGAGTGCCAGGGCTGCGACGAGTTGGGTCAAGTCAGCGGTGGACTGCTGGCGACGGAGCAGCTGGGCGGTGCCACTTTCGAGGGCATCCTGATTTCTGTCCCACCCTTGATTTTGGGGCTGGTCCAGAGGGGGCAGAGGTCTGCCCTGTGCGGCCATCGAGGAGAAAAGCTGGCGGCGGTCGGTGACGCGGCAGCTCAATGCTAGGAACTGCCCCTGGCGCTGGAGGACCAGGAGTATTGAATCCCCGGGGGCCCGGCTCTGGACCAAACGGGCCAATTCCTCGCGGGTGTGCAAGCGGTACGGCAGCGCACCGAGGAGTAGATCCCCAGGCCGCAGGCCGGCGGCAAAGGCCGGACTGCCTGGCATCAGCCGGCTGACCCGCAAGGTATCTGGACCGGCCGGCTCAACGCGCAGCCCGATCACGCCATACTGACATGGAAGAGAACTGGGCAAGGGCTGCAGCGTTGGTTGGGCTTGGCAGAACAGGGGCAGGAGGAGGTAGGCGCAGAGGCGGAACATGCCGTCAGTGCAGCGGCAGATCAATCCGCACGTTGCCCTGGCAGTGGGAAACCAACATGGCCAAGGTGAGTTCGAGGGCTTTGCGCGCCTCCTGGCCCGGCGAGATCAGCTCCCCGCCGTGTTCGAGGAGGTGGATGAGTTCGTCCACTGCGCCCAACTGGCGGGTGTGCAGGAAGGTGCCGGGCACCAAAGCCCTGGTCCAGAGTTCTCGGTCGCCGTGGGTCTTGGTCACCTGGGCACCCAGATCCGAGATCCTGATACTGCCCTCCTCGCAGGTAAGAGCAAAGCCCGATCCGGGGTACGCGGTCTTATAGGAGTTGAAGAAGGCGCGGATGCCGCCGGTATAGCGGATATAGGCCGAGGCGAAAGGTTCGAGTGCGGGGTCGCGGCCCCCGTCTCCCCGGTAGACGCGGTAGTCTTCAAACCCCTCCTCCAACTCGGCCATCACCCATTGGGGGGCAGTGCCGGCAAAGAAATTGAACAGATCGATGAAATGGGTGCCGTTGCGGAAGAGCATGGCCCGGGGGCTGAAGAGTTCGGCGACCATGGTGCGCAAAGGGCCAAGTTCGCCGCTGCGGATCAACTGGCGGGCCGCCAAAAACAGGGGGTCCCAGCGCCGGGTGTGTTCCACCGACAGCAGCACCCCCCGGGAGGCGGTGGCCTCGATCATACGGTCGGCATCGGCCAGGGTGGTGGCGATGGGTTTTTCGCAGAGGATGGCGCGGGCCCCGCTCTGGGCCGCGGCCACGCAGAGATCCGCATGGGCATGGTCGGAGGTGGCGATGCTGACCAGATCGGGCTTTTCCGTTTTGAGCATCTGGGCGAAGTCAGTGTAACCGTGTAGATCCGGCCACACGTCCTGCCAACGCTGTTGACAGGTTTCGAGGGTTTCGGGGCGCAGGTCACAGACCCCCACCAATTCGGTGCGCGGGTGCAGATGGTAGGCGGCAGCGTGGGAAGCGGGGGTGGGGTGGTAGACCGGCTGGGACGGATCAGGGGTGGGGCGTGCGGCACCGATGCCGGTGAGCCCGACGATCACCGCGCGGTAGGTGGGCATCAGCATGAGCAGGACTCCGGATCAGCGCCCCTAGCAGGGGCACTCGCGGAAAAAACCCGAGGCGCTTGAAGGTCAGGCGGCAGGGGGCTCGGGGAACCACTCGTGGATCTTCTTGCAGATCTCCTTGGCCTGGGTGCTGCTCGAGATCTCGAACTTGCTGCGCTGAACGTACGAACCTTCCCGCTTCTGGTAGCGGCGGATGGAGACCTTGTGCGGCCCGTACTCGGTGGTCTTGCGGTCGAGATCCTGGTAGAGGAACATGATGGTGGTCCACGACCCGCGGGTCAGGATTTCCTTGGCCAGTTCCTTGCGCAACACCTGGCCTTCTTCCTCGTAGTGGATGGTCAATTCCTCGACGGTCTCTGCCATGATCTTCAACTCTTTTAAGGGGAGTGCGTGTTGGCCAGATAATAACGGGCACACGCGTGGGTTCGGCAAGAGGAAGCGCTAGCAGTGCGGGGGCGCGGAAAGCGACTGAAGCCTTTCACCAGTGGAAATCCCTCGGCAGTGTGCTGAAAGAAAGGGTGCCCTATCTTTAGATAGAATGGTGAAACGATCCTGGTCCTAAAAGGCAATCAACTGCGAGGAGGAACCATGAGCAGATTCATGAACATCGCCTGCATCTCCTATTCCCCACCCGGAGGGGGCAGCGACGAGGAGGTAGTGCCCAAGGTCCACAAGGAACTCAAAGAACTGGTAGAGCGTTGCATTGCAGCCACCAGGCCAGACCTGATCGTCCTCCCCGAGACCATCTGCCGGAATTTTTCCGAGCCGGTGCCCAGTGGCCCGACCACCCGCCTGCTGGCCGGCCTGGCGAGGAAACACAACTGCCTGATCACTGTGCCGGTGCGCCAGCGCGAAAAAGGCAAGATCTACAACGTCCTGGCCCTGCTCGACCGGCGGGGCAAGGTGGCAGGGATCTACCGCAAATACATCCCGGTGTTTCCAGAGTTCGACCACGGGACCTGCGCTGGGGAGGGGCCGGTGCTTTTTCCCACCGAATACGGCCCCGTGGGGGCCGCCATCTGCTTCGACCTGAACTTCTCCGAGCTGCGCGAGGCCTACAAACCCCTGGGACCCAAGCTGCTGCTTTTCAGTTCCATGTACCACGGGGGTTTGGTGCAGAACTGGTGGGCTTTGGATCTGCGCGCCTTTTTCGCCGGGTCGGTGTACCGGGGCGCCCCCTGCACCATCATCGATCCCCAGGGGACGACCCTGGCCGAGAGCAACAACTATGAGCCCTGGGCCGCCGCCCGGATCAACCTGGACTTTGAGGTGATCCACCTCGACCGCAACGGGCCCCACTACGACAAGATCCACCGCAAATACGGGGACCAGGTGCGCATTGTCACCGCCGGCAAGGTGGGCACTTCGGTCTTGTTCAGCGAAAGCCCGGACCGCACGGCGGCCGATATCGTCGCCGAATTCAAGTTGATGCGCCTAGACGATTATTTTGCCTGGTCGCGCCAGTTGCGCCTAGAGCACCGGTGAAGGGGGGCACCCTTACTCGCGGGTTAACACCGGGGAGACGCTGGCCTGGGCGTGTAGTTTGGCAAAGTCGGCACTGCCGTCGTCCTCGAGCAGCTCGGTGTGGTTGCCCCACTCGTTGACCGGCTGGTTGACCTGGCCGAAGAAGATCCATTTCTGCGCGGTGCTGCCAAAGTAGACGTTGACCCCGCAGGCCCGGTGGACCTTGATGAGGCGGCGCGGTAGAGAGTGGTTGGCGCGGTCAACGCGGTACTTTTGCAGGGCGTCCTCGTCCATTTCCACCCCCAGGCCCGGCGCCTCGGGGACTCGCGCGTGGCCGCCGATGACTTCGATGGGGCGCATCAGCAGTGGGTGCTCGTAGAGTTCGTGGCAGGTGATGGAGGGCCACTGCGAGTGGGTCAGCACGGCGCTCAGGTGCAGGGCCATGATGGTGGTCAGGCCGGTGCCCACCATTTGTAAGAAAAAGGGCATATTGAGCTGGGCGGCGGTGCTGCCCTGGACCAGGGTGCTGGCGACGCCCCCGCCGATGACGAAGCCGTCGCAGACGCCCCCTAGTTCGAGCCCGGTGCGCGGGGGGATACTCCCGTAGTGGTGGGCGATGGGGGTCTTGATCTGCTGGCGCAGCAGGTGGTTGCCGCTGGCGTCGTCGCGGGGGATGGGATCTTCAAAGATCTTGATCTTGGGGAAGGTTTCCTCCAACTCGCGCAGCAGGGGCAGGGCAGTGCCGGCATTGACCAGAAAGGCGTTCCAGTCCGCGTCAATGGCGAAATGGGGCGGGGTGGCCTCGCTGATCAACTGCATGGTCCGCCGCACGTCGAACCAGGGGCGGGGTTTGGTCTTCATGCAGGTGTACCCCAAGCTCACGGCCACCCGGGCTTCCTCGGCGTACTGTTCGGGGGAGGTGTCGTGCATCCAGTAGGAGATGGGGCACCAGTCGCGGCACTTGCGGCCCAGCAGCCGGTACACCGGCACCCCGGCCAGTTTGCCGGCCGCGTCGAATAGGGCCATCTGCAGTCCGGCGCCCAGGCTGTCATCCCACATGGTGGCAAAGGGCGACTGGCCCAGCACCCGTTCCTCGATATTCACCCGGCCCCAGGTGTAGTTCTGGATGGTCTCCCCATAGCCGATGACGCCGGCGTCGGTGTGGACCTTGATGACCTCGATTTCGGACCAGGTGTGGATATGGGCCCGCTCCATCTCCAGCCGTACTCTTTGCACAAAGGGAACCACTGCGATGAGGCGCTCGACCTTGGTGACCTTGGCAATCATGGGGCCGTCCTTTCCGGGCTTGGGTTTGGCGCAAAGGTATCCCCGCCCGTCTTCCAGGTCAAGCCTCGGCGGTTGCCCGACCAGAGGCGGGAACCTATACTCTGAAACGACCCGCGAGGCCCGATTTAGCCTGGTCTGCGGGAAAACGCCTTTTCTGGTTTGAGTGGCAATGGATGTAAGCCTGGAAGACAAGTTTCTGCGCCCGGAGGGCACGATATTCCTCACCGGTATCGAAGCAATCGTGCGCCTGATCCTCGATAAGCAGCGGGCCGACCTGGAAACCGGCTCGATTAACCAGACCTTCCTCTCCGGGTACGAGGGCTCTCCCCTTGGGGGCCTGGATCTGGAGATCTCCCAGAATCTCGAATTGCTCAACCGCACCGGCCGCACCGTGCACCAGTTCGGCATCAACGAGAAGACCGCGGCTTCGGCCATGCTGGGCACCCAGTACGCGGCCGGGGTGGACGTGGATGCCTTTTGGTACGGCAAGGCCCACGGCACCATGTGGATTCCCGACGAGACCTGGCTGGCCAACCTGGCCGGCACCCGGGGTCGAGGGGCGATGGTGCTGCTGTGCGGGGAGGACCACCGCTCCAAGAGTTCGGTCTCCCCGGGGGCCAGCGACTGGGCTCTGCGCAGCAGCCTGGTGCCCACTTTCTATCCGTCCAGCGTGGAGGAGATCCTGGTTCTGGGTCAACACGCCATCGCCCTGTCGCGCTGCCTGGGTCTGGTGACGGCCCTGAAACTGGTCACCCCGGTGTGTGACGGGGCCAGCACCCTGCACGCCGAGGCCCTGCGCGTCACCCCGATCCTGCCCACCCTCGACGGGCGCCCCTACCCCAAGCGCTTCAACGAGATCGTCATGGCCACTGGCGCCCTGCCCATGCAGCGCGAGTTGGTGGAGCGCAAATTGCCCTTGGCCGAGCAATACCTGCGCCTGAACCAGATCAACTGTATCCACCCCGGCGCAGGGGATATCGGGATCATCGCCACCGGCAAGAGCTACACGGATCTCTGTCAGGCCCTGGAGGTCATGGGTCTGGAGGTGCCGGTCCTGCACCTGAAGGCCATCTTCCCGCTCGAAGGGGAGATCATTCGCCGCTTTGCCACGGGTCTGCGCCGCATCTACTTGGTGGAGGAACCCGGGCCCTATGTGGAAGAGGGGATCAAGGCCGCGTTGTGGGGGACCGGAGTGGAGGGGGTGTACGGCAAGCAGGACGAAGAGGGGCAGCCCTTCCTGCCGGCCTGGGGCGAACTGGACCCTGAAGTACTGGCCGAGAAGCTTTGGCCCAAACTCAAGGGTAGCCTGGTCACCCTTCCCCTGACTCCGCTTGCCGAAGTTCTCGGCCGGCAGTACCCTCGGGTGCCCCTGGTCTCGCCCATGTCCTGCGGCGGCTGCCCGTACAATGTCTTCCGCGATCTGGAGGAGAAACCCGGGGGGGAGATCGGCTGCAGTTCGATCCGCGCCATCGAGGCCTACGACCACGGGGTACTGTACATCCCGACCATGGGGGCAGGCGGTTCCATTTACAGCGGGGCGGCGCATTTCAACGGCAATCAACACATCTTCCAGTACCTCGGGGACGGGAGCTATTTCCACAGCGGTCGGGGCGCCATCCAGACCTGCATTCAGGCTCAGACCAATATCACCTTCCTGTTGCTCTACAACGGCACCGTGGCCCTCACCGGGGGACAGCAGCCGGGGGGGCAGCAGCCCGTGCCCAAAGTGGTGCAGGAGTTGCTGGCGCTGGGGGTGGCGCAGGTGGGGGTGGTGAGCGAAGATGAGGAACAGTACCGCAGCCTGAGCCATCCCCAGTTGCGCATCTTTGGATTGGAGCAGCACGCCGAAGCCCTGGCCGAGTTTAAACAAGTGCCGGGTACCTCGGTGCTGATCCTCGACAAGGAGTGTGCCACCGAAAAGATGCGCCGCCGCCGCCGACAGGGGGTAAAACCAGACGAATATATCCTCATCCACGAGGAACTCTGCGAAGGGTGCGGGGACTGCTTCCACCAATCAGAGGGTTGTGCTGCCCTTTATACCCAGCCCACTGAATACGGCGAGAAGACCCAGGTGCGTCAGGGCGGCTGCACCCAGGACCGGCTCTGCACCGACGGGGAATGCCCGGCCTTTATGACCGTTCGCGCCGCTGGGTTGCGCCGCCGCCAGCCCGAGGCTTTGGGAGACCTGCCCGAGCCGGCCAAGCCGGCCCTTGGCGAGGGATACACGGTATTCGCCATGGGCCGGGGCGGGACCGGGGTAGTGACCATCTCGCACCTGTTGGCCTACGCGGCGATGAT
>CAMAVQ010000090.1 GCA_945861755.1 Gemmatimonas phototrophica | reverse complement strand
GGCCCTGATGGTGGACCGCTTCGGCAAACCCATACACATGCGCAACGCCCAGGACATCGTCACCCCCATCTACGTGCGGGTCATCGGCCCGGGCACCGCCGACGTGGCCCATTACAATTTTCGCCTGCCCCAGGCTTACAGCGGGTCCAAGGTCACCCTCAAGGCCCGGCTCCTGTGGCGCAAGTTCGACCGCGAGTACACCGAATTCGCCTTCAACAACAACCGCCAGGGTTTCCGCGCCTTCGACAAAGTCCCGGATCTGCCGGTCACCATGATCGCCCAGAACGAGGTGACTCTGCCGGTGGGCGCCCCAGATGGCACGGCCGAAGCGCTCAAGCCGGAAGATTGGATGCGCTTCAACGACTACGGCATCGGCCTGCTGCTCCAGGAAGACACCCAGGGGGCGAACCGGGCCTTTGACCAGGTGGCCGCCCTGGCGCCCAAACGCCTGGACGGGCCGCGCAACCTGGCCAGGACCGCCTTTCAGGACGGCAATCTGGAAAAGGCCTACGAACACCTGCGCCGCTCCGAGGCCCTGACCCCCGGCGACGCGCAGAGCGCCTGGGTATGGGGCCTGGTGCTGCAGGAGGACGGGCGCTACGCCGAGGCGGCCCTGGCCTATAGGCGGGTGTTACACTCCTTCCCCGAGGACCGGGCCTCCTGGCGCAACCTGGGCCGGGTGCTCTACCTGGACAGCCGCTTCGCCGAAGCCCTGGAAGCCCTGGACCAGACCCTGGCCATCGACCCTGAAGACCGCATCGCCCACTACCACCGCATGTTGTGCCTGCGCGCCCTGGGCCGCCAGGAGGAGGCCACCCAGGCCGAAGCCGCTTACCAGTACTTCCAGATCGACGAGTCGGCCCAGGAACTGACCCGCGCCCATCGGCTGTCCCACCCTGCCGACAACCGCGAAACCCAGAACATCCACGTCCACCCCCTGACCCAGGAGGGCTCCGCCCAGAGCGGCTCATGAATCGGCTCATACTCGCCAGCGCTGGCCTGGCCCTGATCCTGGCTGCCTGCGGCAAGGAAGCGCCCAAGTCCCAGCCGCCAGCCCCTACCTACACCGAGGCGCCCAGCACCGCCTACACCGGTATAGGCGTGCAAAAAAACCCGCCCAAAGTCGTCTTTACCGACATCACTGCCGCCGCCGGCCTGAAGTTCCACCACCAGACCGGGGCCGTTGGCCAGAAGTGGATGCCCGAGACCATGGGCAGCGGCTGCGCCCTCTTCGACTACGACGGCGACGAGCGCCTCGATATCTTATTGATCAACAGCTCCTACTGGCCCGGCCACGCCCAAGGCGACCAGCCCACCAGCAAACTCTACCGCAACCTGGGCAAGGGTCGCTTCGAAGACGTCACTCGGCAGGCAGGCCTGGACTTGGTCGCCTACGGCATGGGGGTGACCGTCGCCGACTACGACGCCGACGGCGACCCGGACCTCTTTCTGACCACCCTGGGGCCCAATCTGCTCTTGCGCAACGACGGCGGGCACTTCTCTGAAGTGGCTGCCCAGGCCGGGGTGCAGGGCAGCCAGTGGACCGACGACCAGGGACGCAGCCATCCCGAGTGGTCTACCAGCGCCGCCTGGGTCGACGCCGACGGCGACGGCTGGCTGGACCTCTTTGTCACCCATTATGTGCATTGGTCCCCGGAGACCGATTTCTTCACCACCATGGACGGTAAGACTAAGTCGTACGCCACCCCCCAGCAGTATCCCGGTTCCACCTGCCGCCTCTACCGCAACCTGGGCAAGGGCCGCTTCGCCGAAGTCACCAAGGAAGCTGGCCTGGTGCTGCCAGACGCCAAGTCCCTGGGCGTGGCCCTGGCCGACTTCGACGGCGACCGCGACATCGACCTGGTGGTCACCAACGACACCCAGCCCAATTACCTGCTGCGCAACCTGGGCAGCGGCCACTTTGAGGAAGTGGGCCTGGCCGCCGGCATCGCCTACGACGAGGCAGGCCGGGCCAGGGCCGGCATGGGGGTGGACGTCGCCTCGATGAAAAACGACGGGGTGCAGGCCATCGCCATCGGCAACTTCAGCCGCGAGCCGGTGTCGCTCTACCAACAGACGCCGGAAGGGGTGTTCATCGACGGAGCCGGCAAGGGCCGCCTGGTGCAGCCCACCCTGCCCAGCCTGACCTTTGGCCTGCGTTTCTTCGACTACGACCTGGATGGATATCAAGACTTGGTGTTGGCCAACGGCCATATCGAACCCGAGATCAACACCGTGCAGCGCGAGATCACCTATCAGCAGGTGCCCCAACTCTTCTGGAACGACGGCGAAGGCCAGTTCCGCGAGGTCTCGCAGCAGACTGGCGGCCTCTTCACCCAGCCCATCGTCGGCCGCGGCCTGGCCGTGGGCGACATCGACGGGGATGGCGACCCAGACCTGCTCCTCACCACCAACGGCGGGCCGGCCCATCTGTTGCGCAACGATGGCCCCTCGGGTCAGGCAATAGCGGTACAGTTGCGCGGAGCTTCGCCCAACCGCGACGCCATCGGCGCCCAGGTCACCGCCGAGGCGGGAGACCTGCGACAGCAGCAACTGGTGCGCACCGGCTCCTCCTACCTGAGCCACAGTTCAACGGTGCTCTGCTTCGGCCTGGGCAACCGCCCGCAGGTGGACCGCCTGAGCATCCGCTGGCCCGATGGCAAAACAGAAGAGGTTGCCGGATTGAAGGCTGGTGCCGAATATTGGATAGAGCAGGGCAAGGGTTTGACCAAAACCCGGCCCTTCGCCAAATGACCTCTATCCTCTAGGAGCACTGCCCTTGGAATGGCTCTCCGATCCGCAGGCCTGGGTGTCCCTGGCCACCCTCACCGCCCTGGAGATCGTCCTGGGCATCGACAACGTCATCTTTATCGCCATCCTCGCCGGCAAGCTGCCGGCCCACCAACAGCAGAAGGCCCGCACCCTGGGGCTGGCCATGGCCCTGGTCACCCGCCTGCTGCTCTTGCTCTCCCTCACCTGGATCATGCAGCTGACCCAGCCGCTCTTCAGGGTGCTGTCCCAGGAGATCTCGGGCCGCGACCTCATCCTCCTGGTCGGCGGGCTCTTCCTCATCGCCAAAAGCACCCTCGAGATCCACGAAAGCCTGGAGGGGGCCGAGGCCCAGGCCAGCCGGCGGGCGGCGGCCTCCTTTGCCGGGGTGATACTGCAGATCATGCTGCTGGACATCATCTTCTCCCTCGACTCGGTGATCACCGCCATCGGGCTGGCCAACCAGCTGGGGGTCATGGTCGCCGCGGTGATCATCGCCGTGATCTTCATGATGCTCTTTTCGGGGGCGATCAGCACCTTTGTCGAGCGCCATCCCACCATCAAGATGCTGGCCCTCAGTTTCCTGCTGCTGGTGGGCCTGGCCCTGATGGGCGAGAGCTTCGAGATGCACATCCCCAAGGGTTATATCTACTTCGCCATGGCCTTCTCGGTGTGTGTCGAGATGTTGAACCTCAAGCTGCGCCGGCACCCTGCCGACCCCCCGGTGCAGCTGCGCCACCCCCACGCCCCGGACCAGGATTCCCCGGCGCCACCCTCCAAGGCGTGACGGAGCAGCCATGAGCCGACTCGACCCGATGCAGCTGGAGTTCTTCGCCCGCCAGGGGTACCTGATGGTGCCGGACCTCTTCGCCCCTGCGGCCCTGGCGCCCCTGCGCACCGAATTGACCGAATTGGTCCACCAGGAGGCCCTGCGCCTCTGCGCCGAGGGCCGGCTCACCCGGCTCTACGAGGAGGAACCCTTTGAGCGACGCCTGACCCGCCTGTACGCCGAGGTGGGCGACGAGATCCTCAAGGCCATCACTGGCCGCGGCGGCGGCGGGCACAGCGGCAAAGCGCTCTTCGAGCTGATCACCCACCCAGCGCTCTTGCAGACGGCCGAGTCCTTCATCGGGCCGGAGATCGTCGGTTCCTCGGTGTACCGCATTCGCCCCAAGATCCCCGGCCAGGTGCGCGGGGTGGTGCCTTGGCACCAGGATTCGGGGTACTTCGCCCCGCACTGCGATCAGAGCCTGGTGCTCACCTGCTGGATTCCGCTGGTGGATGCCACCGTCGAAACCGGCTGCCTGCAGGTGCTGCCCCGGGTCCACCAGCAGGGGGTATTCCGCCACTACACCCACGGGCCTGGGGGCTACCTATTCATCCAGGATCAGGATCTGCCCACCGAGGAATGGCTCAGCGTGCCGGTGCCCGCCGGCGGGGTCCTCTTCCTGACCAACTGCACCCCCCACCGCTCCCTGCCCCACCACACCGACGTGGTGCGCTGGAGCCTAGATGTTCGCTACCAGTCGGCCGAGGTGCCCAACAACGCCGGCCAACTGCCCGAGGACTTCGACGCCTCGATCCCGGTCCACGAGCAGGCCTGCTACCCGCCCGAAGCCGACTTTGTGGTGCAGAGCCACCTGCATCCCGAAAAGGTGGTGCGACACTGGGAGGAATTCGACCAACTGCGCCAACGCTACGAAAAACTGCGCCCCCCCTCCCCCCAGCGCGGCTGGGTGCCGGCCAGCCAGGATTGACCCACCGGTCTGGAGCGGGTACTTTTTTCTGGTGTGTTTTTGTGAGCAAACTAGATCGGAGGGAGGTTTATCCATGACCAAATGCGCGATGTGGATCTTGGCCGGCATCCTGACCCTGGTCTGGGGGGGCTGCTCGGGAGACGGCACCACCCTGGGCCCCGACGGCACCCCGACCATGGGCACTGCCCCGCCCGACACCACCAGCACACCTATCGCCCCCACCCTGGCCCAACTGAGCCGGGAGATCTTCACCCCCAACTGCGCCTTTTCCGGCTGCCACAGCGGGGCGGGAGCCGCAGCGGGCATGTCCCTGGCCGCCGACCGCATCGGCGCCCAGCTCATCGGCGTGACCAGCCCCACCAGCGGCATGAAGCGGGTGGACCCGGGCAACCCCGAGGGTTCCTATCTGCTGAGAAAACTGCGGGGGGATGCGGGCATCAACGGGGCCCAGATGCCCTTGGGAGACGCCCCGCTCAGCGGCGCACAGCTAGAATCAGTCCGCGCCTGGATCGCGGCCGGCGCACCCCTGTGAAACCCCTGCTGCTCACCTACTTGATCGGGATATTATCCGCCATGAGCGCCGACGCCCAAAAACCCTTTGTTTTCCCCTGGCCCGAGGAAAAGATCGCCCACTACACCGCCCACCGCGCCGCCGGCCCCATCAGCATCGACGGCCACCTGGACGAGCCCTCCTGGCAGGCGGCCCCCCGCTCGCCCCGCTTCGCCGACCTGATCAGCGGCGGGCGTGCCGTACACGACACCCGCGCTGCAGTGCTGTGGGACAATCAGTACCTGTATGTGGGATACTGGGTGGAGGAGCCCGACGTGCAGGCCACCCTGACCGAACGCGACGCCCTCATCTACATGGACAACGATATCGAGTGTTTCATCGCCGGGGCAGACGGGTACTACGAGTTCGAGATCAACGCCCTGGGGACCATCTACGAGGTCTACTTCCTGTGGGACGAGGCGTACCAGAAGAAGGGCTACGACAAATTACCCGAGTTCGACCGCAGCCATGCACAGGCCAAACCCTTCCCCGGCGTGGGCTTCACCGAGCACCCGCGCGGGGGGCGCACCGGGTTCTGGAACTGGGATTTCCCCGGCCTCAAGACCGCAGTGCAGGTGAATGGCACCCTCAACAACAACCGCGACCGGGACCGGGGCTGGACCGTTGAGTTGGCTTTCCCCTGGGCCAGCATGAAAACCCTGGCCCAGGGCGACGGCCGCGCCCTGCCGCCCAAAGACGGGGATGTGTGGCGTATGGACTTTTCGCGCTTCAATACGTACAAAGAAGCGCCGCCGGCTGGCGACTCCGGCGGCTGGGCCTGGAGCCCACACGGCGTGTGGGATTCCCATGTGCCCGAATGTTTTCCCTACATCCACTTCTCGACCCAAACGGTGGGCTGCTAGCGGATCTCAGTAGCTCTTGCGGCTCCCCAATCCCACGGTTAGGCGCACGTACGGGCCGGCCACGCTGGCCTGGGGGCCGCCCACCACGTCGGTCTGGTCCATCTTCCAGGCGCCGGTCAGCGGCGAGAGCACGTAGCCCAGGCGCAGGCCGAGAATCACCCCATTCTCGCGCTTCTCGTCGCCGCTGAGACTGAGCATGTAGTCGAGGCCCAGTGAGGGATTGAGCAGAAAGCCGCCGGTATTCAGGTCGACGGCCTGATCGGGGGAGGCCACCACTTGCGGGAAAGAGAGGGTGCGGCGCGAGGCCATCCTGAGGTGTACCCCGCCACCGCCGATGCCGAGCATGGGATAGATGTCCAGGCCCTCCATCGAATAGGCCAGGTATCCCACATTGACAAAACCGTACCCGCCGCCCAGCGTGACCCGGTAGGTGCTGGCTGCGTTGGTCGTCTCCCGGCTGGTGAGACCGTTCAACTCCCAGCCGATCAGCACCCCGTTGATCACCCCATGGGTTCCCAGGCCGAAGGAGATGTAGCTGTTGGACATATCATTGAGGGGCGAGCGAGTGACCACCGAATAACCGGCTTTTTCCAAGATGGTATTCAGCTCGCCGGTGTCCATTTGGCCGGCGCCGAACTGAAAGTACCACTTGCCGCTCTCCTTTTCGGCCCAGGCCCGGCTCAACTGCGCCTGGGCGGCGCCGCTAAGACACAACTGGGTTGCCAATAACAGCAGTACCGCCATAATTGCTCTGCACATGGAATTTTCCTTTCGGATGATGGGCCAGTGAGCTCCGCCCCAATAATAACACGCCACCCGCCACCCTGCCAAGCACAGGAGCGCCTATGAGCACCGCGCCGCAACACCTCCGCCAGGAATTCGACCACCAGGGGTACGCCATCTACCGCCAGGTGTTGGACCCGGAGTTGATCGGGGAGGCCAGCCAGCACGTCGACTGGCTGGCCAAACGCCATCCCGACCTGCGGCCCGAACGCCTGGGCCACAATCTGATGACCGACGATCCCTTCTGGGTGCGGCTGATCAGCGACAACCGGCTGCTGGACATCGCCGCCCAATATGTGGGGCCGGATATCGCCCTCTTCGCCTCCCATTACCTGAGCAAACCGCCGGGGGACGGCATGCCCGTGCTCTGGCACCAGGACGGCGCCTACTGGCCGCTGGAGCCCATGGAGGTGGTGACCCTGTGGCTGGCCGTGGATGACTCTACCCCCGAGAACGGCTGCATGCGGGTTATCCCCGGCACCCAGGGCATGGACTTGCAGCAGTTGCAGAGCAAGACCGACGTGGCCAACGTGCTCAGCTCCACCATGGACACCGCGCTGGTAGACGAGTCCAAGGCAGTGGACATGGTGCTGCAGGCCGGCGACGTTTCGGTACACCACCCCAACGTCATCCACGGCTCCAATGCCAACACCTCGGAGCGGCGGCGCTGCGGCCTGACCATTCGCTACATCCCCGCCTCCACCCGCATCCGCACCGAAAAGCAGTGGCCCAGCGCCTTTCTGCTGCGCGGCCGTGCCGTGCCGGGCGTCAACACCTACCTGCCCTGGCCCCGCTATGTGGAGGACCGACACCTGCATTTTCGCGGCTGCGAGCAGTGGGCCTGACCGGCATCATCCATTTCCGCGACCGCCAGAGCGGCCAGCTGGTGGCCGAACGTATCCCTGCCGAAGGCGCCCTGCGCTGGTTTTACCAGACCCGGCTAGGGTATCTGCTGACGCTTTTCTGCGCCCGCCGCGCCTCCTTCTGCCAGCTCTACGGCTGGTGGCAGGAACGCGGCGGCAGCCGGCGGCAGATTCTGCCCTTCGCCGAGCGCTTCGCCCTCGACCTGACCGAGGTCGAGCTGCCCCCCGACCAGTACCCCAGCTTCAACGCCTTCTTCTCCCGCCGCCTCAAACCAGAGGTGCGGCCCTTTGCCCGGGAATCCGAGGCCCTGTGTGCCCCTGCCGACGGCAAGGTACTGGTCTGCCCGTGTCTGGGCACCGGCACCCTCCTGCCGGTGAAAGGGGCCCTGGTTTCGGTGGCGCAGATCCTCGACTCTGAACAGGACGCCCGGCACTACGCCGGCGGCGCGGCCCTGGTGGTGCGCCTGGCCCCCTACGACTACCACCGCTTCCACTTCCCCGACAGCGGTCAGGCCGGCCCGGCCCGGTATCTGGGCAGGAAATATCACTCGGTAAACCCCCTCGCTCTCGAGCGGGAGCCCAGGATCTTTGCCCTCAACCGCCGCGTCCTCACCTTTCTGGACTCGGATCATTTTGGGCGCCTAGCTTATGTGGAGGTAGGGGCCTTTGCGGTGGGCAGCATGGTGCAGACCTACACCCCCGGATCGGTGGCGCGGGGCCAGGAGAAGGGCTACTTCCAATTCGGCGGGTCCACCCTAGTGCTCTTCTTTGAGCAGGGCCGGGTGGCCTTCGACGCAGATCTGATCCGCGACAGCGCCCAGGGCCTGGAGGTACACGTCAAAACCGGGAGCCGCATTGGGCAGCGGCCCTAGCCCAGTCGCAACTGCTCCCAGGGCGCTGCGTCTAGCCCGACGCTCCTGGCCGCCTCGCAAATGCGCGACCAGGTGGTGTCATCGACCGGAATACCCTCGACCTCGCGCCGGCGGGCGCTGCGGAACTCGGGTTCGCCGGGCACCAGAATCTCCCCCACCTTCGGATCGATGCGGCTGGTTTGCACGTGGCCGATGAGGATCTCCAGCTCATCGTAATAACTGTCCAGATCGGTAAACTGTTCTAGGTCGTACACCGTCAGCAGCACCCCGTTGCTGTGCATGATCCTTTCACCTGCCGCGCAGCCTTCCCCACTCAGCGCCCCACCCAGAATCTCGACGATAAAGCTCAGGCAATAGCCCTTGTACCCGACCACCCCGCCCAGGGGCAGGATGGCCCCCGGCGGCTTGCCGGTATAAGCGCCAGGGTCAGTAGCCGGCTGGCCCTGGTGGTCGATGATCCAGCCCTCGGGCAGTTGGTGGCCGCGGTTCTGGTACACCCGGACCTTGCCCTCGGCCACCACCGAGGTGGTCATGTCCACCATCACCGGATCGGCATTGCGGCGCGGGGCGGCAAAAGCAATGGGGTTGGTGCTCAGTTTGCCATCGAGCCCCCCGTACGGAGCGATCTGGCGGCCCAGCTTGCCGGCGTTGACAAAAGCCAGGCCCAGCAATCCCTCGCGGGCGGCCATCAGCGGGTAGGCCCCAGCGCGGCCCACATGGGCGGTGTTGCGCAGCGCCACCACCCCCACCCCTTTCTCGCGGGCCTTGCTCATCGCCAAGCGCGCGGCAAAAGCCGCCCCCACCTGGCCCAGAGCGCCGCCCCCGTCCACCACCGCAGTGCAGGCCTTCTCCTGGACAATCTGCGGCGTGCCTCTTGGATTGAACCGGCCTTCCCGTATCTGGTTCACGTACTCGTAGTAGCGGATCGTGCCGTGGGAGTCGTGGCCGTAGAGGCTGGAATCGACCAGGTGATCGGTCACGGTGCGGGCGTCCTCGGGGGAGCAGCCGCACTTTTCGAAGAGATCATAGCCTAGCTGGCGCAAATCCTGTGGCCTGAAATTGGGCATGCGAATGGCGCTCCTTATTAGGTGGCGATGAGCACCCGCTCCACTTCCCGTGCCCAGGTGCCGGCCACTTTCGTCCCGTACTCCTTCTCCCCCCCCGTGGCCTCGGGGCCACTCAGGTGGGTGCGCAAAAAGCGGGCCTCTTCCGGAATGAAGTCGGTGCGCAGAAAGTGGAAGGCGATGCCGGCCCGCTCGCGGTCGGTGTTGTTGGCCCCGGTGGAGTGGGCGGTGCCGTAGCAAAAAAAGACCACCCCGCCTGCCTCCAACTCGACGGGCAGGGCCCGCTCCTCGGGGGGATAACAGCGGATGTGGTGGTCGCTGTGGGGGTCGCGGCTGTGGGGGTATTCCTCCTTGTAGCTTTCGGGAACCACGCAGAGGGTGCCGTTGGCCAGGGTGGCGTCGTGGGCGGCGATCCACATCGCCGTGCCCTTGAGCGGGTCGGCGATCTTGAAATAGGCATTGTCCTGATGCCAGGAGGTGCCCACCCCGTGGTGGGCCGGCTTGAGAAACATCTGGTCCAGATGGAGCACAAAAGGCTCGCCGATGAGCTGGCCCACGGCCTGAGTCACCTTGGCCTCGAAGGGCAGGGCGCGGAGCAGATCGCTCTTGTCAAAAAGCGGGATGAGCTGGAGGTTGGCCTTGGTGGCCGAGTGGGAGTGGGTCTTGCCGTCCCCCTCGGTGGCCACATTGCGCAGCCGCCCCTCTTGCTTGAAACGCGCGATCTCGGCCTGGAGGGCAGCCACTTCGCGGGCGGTGAAGAAATGGGGTAGGGCCAGGTACCCCTGGGTGCGAAACTGTTCCACTTGCTGGGCATTGAGCATCTAGAGTACTCTCCTCAAAAATGGGCAGTGCAAGATAAGCGGGGCTCGGCCGGACTACAAGTCACTCTTCCCCCAAGGCGCAGAGCAGCGCGGCGCTGGTGCGCATGCCCCGGTGAAAGTCGCGCAGGCTGAAGTGTTCGTCCGGGCCGTGCCAGTTGTCGGTGATCTGGCCCAGACCAATCAGCAGCACGGACGCGCCCGTGTGCTGGTGCAGTTGGGTAACGATGGGGATGGAGCCGCCCTCGCGGGTGAGCAGCGGCTCCAGGCCAAAACCGGTGCGGATGGCCTGTAGGGCGCGGGGCACCAGCGGGTGGTCCGGATCGAGGTGGTAGGCCGGCGAGGAGTGCGTGTTGCCGAACTCCACTTCGGTGCCGGCAGGCAGCTGGGCGCGCAGGTACTGCTGGAGGGCGGCCTCGATACGCTCGGGGTCCTGGTCGGGGACCAGCCGGCAGGAGATCACCGCGGTCGCCCGCGCCGGGATCACCGTGCGCGGGCTGCCGCCGCTCAGATGGTTGATCTCCAGGGTCGGCCGGGTCCAGCGCCGCTCCAGGACCGAGTACCCCGGCTCGCCGATCAGTTGCTTCACTCCCAGGTTGCGGCAATAGGCCGCCTCGTCCACCTCCAGGGCGTCGTAGATCGTCTTCTCGCGCCGCGACAGGGGAAGGACCTGGTCGTAGAAGCCGGGCACCAACACCCGCCCCTCGGCGTCGTGCAGCGTGGCCAGGGCGCGGACCAGCAGTTGGTTGGGGTTGTGGATGATCCCCCCGAAAAGCCCCGAATGCACATCCTGCTTGGGGCCGTGTACGGTCAGCTGGAAGAAGAGGATGCCCCGCAACCCCAGGGTCAGGGAGGGGCGGTCCGGGCCGTACATGCTGGTATCGGAGATCACCACGCCGCGGATGGGGCCAAAATCCTCCAGCCCCCCCCCGGTGATAAACTGGGAGAGGGCGCGGCTGCCGCACTCCTCTTCCCCTTCGATCAGGAAGACCAGATTCACTGGCATTTCGCCCCCGGCGGCGCGCAGAGCCTGGACCGCTTTAAGGTGGGCGAAACAGGGGCCCTTGTTGTCGCTGGACCCACGCCCCAGCAGGTAACCCTCCTTTTCCTCAGCGCCAAAAGGATCGCAGGTCCAGGCCGAGCGCGGATTGTCCACCCCCTGCACATCGTAGTGCCCGTACACCAGCACCGTGGGACGCCCTGGCGAAAAGGAGGGGGTGCGGGCCACCACCAGGGGGTTGGTATCCGGACTCACCTGTACCTTCTCGGCGCGCAGACCGAGGCCCTCGCACTGGGCCACCGCAAAATCGGCGGCCCGGGCCAGCGCCCCGGTGCTGTCCTCCTGGGCGCCGGCACTGATGCTGGGGATGCGCACCCATTCTTTCAGTTCTTCGGTATAGGCGCAGCGCTGCGCGTCGATGTGTTTCAGTGCCCGTTCGAGTTGAGCCACCGCAACCTCCTCCTGTGGGGCGGGGCAGGATAACCCCTTGCCCATTCATAAATGAGTTGTATATAATAATACTTGCAGGTACACTTCAAAAACTAGCCAACTGACAGGAGTACCATGCCAGCTATACCTGTAGCGATCAATGGTTTTGGCCGCATCGGCCGCCTGGTGCTGCGCGCCGCGCTCACCAGGGGCAAGGTAGAGGTCGAGGCGATCAACGACCTGACCGATGCCGCCACCCTGGCCCATCTGCTCAAGTACGACTCCATTCACGGCCGCTTCGCCGGCACGGTCGAGGCCGGCAAAGACCAGCTCATCGTCAACGGCAAAGCCATTCGTATCACCAGCGAGAGAAACCCGGCCGCCCTGCCCTGGAAGGAACTGGGCATCCAGGTGGTGCTGGAATCCACCGGCCTCTTCACCGAGCGCGACAAAGCCGCCGCCCACCTCCAAGCCGGGGCCAACAAGGTGCTGATCTCGGCGCCGGCCAAGGGCGAGGATATCACCGTGGTCCTCGGGGTCAACGACGCGGCCCTCAAACCCGAACACCAGATCGTCTCCAACGCCTCCTGCACCACCAACTGCCTGGCCCCCATGGTCAAGGTGTTACACCAGCACTTCGGCATCGTCAGGGGCATGATGAACACCATCCACTCCTACACCAACGACCAGAACATCCTCGACCTGCCGCACAAGGATCTGCGGCGGGCGCGGGCGGCAGCCATATCGATGATCCCTACCACCACCGGAGCGGCCGTGGCGGTGGGCAAGGTGTTACCCGAGCTGAAAGGCAAACTCGACGGCCTCTCGATCCGGGTGCCCACCCCGGATGGCTCGCTGACCGACTTAACCGCCGAGCTGGGTCGCAAGACCACCGTGGCAGAGATCAACGCCGCCTTCAAGGAGGCCGCCAGCAACGAGCTCAAAGGGTATCTCGAATACTCCGAGGAACCGCTGGTGCTGGCCGACATCATCGGCAACCCGGCCTCCTGCATCTTCGACGCCCTGTCCACCAACATGGTGGACGGCAATTTCATCAAAGTGCTGGGCTGGTACGACAACGAGTGGGGTTACGCCAACCGCTGCGCCGAGCTGCTGGAGCGGCTGGGCTAGGCCCTAAGGAGCGCACTGATGGACAGCTGGTTATGGTGGGTGCTGACTTGCGCCTTCAGTCTCTACTTTGTCATCCTTCTGCTCGAATTCAACAAGCCGTCGAAAAAGCTCAACGAGCAGATCGATGCCCAGGAAAAACGCCGGATCGACATGGAGCAACGCCTGGGCAAGATGCGGGAGGGCGCCGCCACCCTGCGCGGCAAGCTCGAAGCCCTGGAAAGCGAATGGGACGAGCTTGAGGACCGCCGCAAGGATCTGCTCCCCGATGCCAATGTCCGGCGCATGGCGGAGATCAAGGCCGGGCCCTTTCCCATGGGTTCCCGCGCCGATGACAGCCCCAACAACGAGCGGCCCGTACATGTGGTCTACCTGCCCATCTACTACATCAGCCCCTTCCCGGTGACCAATCTGGAATACCGCGAATTCGTCAACTGCACCGGCTACAAGGCACCCATGCACTGGCAGCGCGGCTCCTATCCGACGGGCACCGGGCGGCATCCGGTGACCAACGTCTCCTGGCACGACGCCAAGGCCTACGCCGAATGGCTGGGTGCCCGCCTGCCCACCGAGGCCGAGTGGGAGAAGGCCGCCCGCGGCACCGACGAACGCCTCTACCCGTGGGGCTCGCGCTTTGGTGACGATCGCTGCAACTGCAACAACATGATGGGCGGCACCCTGCCGGTCGACGAGTTCCCCAATGGCCGCAGTGCCCACGGGCTGTGGGACATGGCCGGCAACGTCTACGAGTGGTGCGAGGACTATTATGACGAGAACTACTACAAGAACTGCCCCAACAACAATCCCAAGGGGCCCGAAGGCGGCCAGGAACGGGTGATCCGCGGCGGCAGCTACCAGGAGAACCGCCCGGCCGTGCGCACCACCCACCGGGAAGGCACCGGCGAACACGTCACCCGCGAGGTCCAGGGTTTCAGACTGGCGATGAGCGAGCCGCGCAACAACAACAACCGGTCGTCCTCCCCGCGGGAGGAGTCCGAGACGGAAGAATCTCAAGCAGAATCCTGAGCAGTTCATCACAGGGGGGCCGGTCATGTTCCAGGAAGTCTGGAAAACCTACGAGGAAAACGAGCTGACCCACAGCGCGGCGCACCACCTGATGGCCGTACACGAACTGCGCACCCGTCACGGCTACGCCCGGATCTCGGATATCGCCCAGCACCTCAAGATCACCAAGGGCAGCGTCTCCTCGGCGATGAAACTGCTCAAGGAGCGCGGCTATGTGTGCGAGGACCACAACAAGTTCCTCGAGCTGAGCGACAGGGGTGCCACGGTGGTCGCCGCAATCGAGGCTGCCCGGGTGGCCTTCCAGCGTTTCCTCACCCACGCGCTGGGCATGGACGAAGACGACGCCGAGATCGACGCCTGCAAGGTGGAGCACTTGGTCAGCGCCGAAACCCGCAGCCGCCTGACCCACTTCCTAAATTTTCTCTACTCCGATGAACCGGCGGCCCAGGCCTTCCTCGAAGCCCTGCGTACCCGCTCCCTCGAATACGGGGCGGTGATCGCCGCCGAAGAGGTCTTTGCCAGCGCCCCCCCCGCAGGGGTTCGAGACAGGACCTAGATGGATCGCTTGCCGACCTTGTTGAAAAAACATTTCCTTCCCATTGGTCTGGTAAGCGTCGCGCTGCTCGGCCTGAGTTTCCCCCAGCCCGGCATCTATATGGCCGGGCTGCCCACCCAATACCTCGCCGTCAGTATCATCTTTATCTGCTCCGGGATGCTCTTGCGCACCAGCGAGGTCCGCACCGCCCTCAGCGCCTGGAAAGCCACAGCCTGGGGCTGTTTCTCGATCCTCTTCCTCACCCCCCTGGTCGGTATCTTAGTAATCTTTCGCCTGCCCTTGGACCCCGAATTTCAGGTGGGACTGGCCCTCTTCTGCTGCGTGCCCACCACCCTTTCCTCGGGTATCGCCCTGACCACCCAGGCGCGCGGCAACATGGCCCTGGCCCTGCTGCTGACGGTGCTGACCAATACCCTGGGCATCTTCACGGTGCCCTTTGTGCTGGAGCGGCTGCTCGAAGCCACTGGCAAGGTCGAGTTGTCGGGGGGAGAACTCTTTATGGACCTTTGCCTGTCCATCCTGCTGCCCCTGGCCCTGGGCCGGCTATTACAACCGTTCTTGGCCGAGTGGATCGGGCGCAACCGAGCGCGGATCACCATGGCCAGCAACCTGGCGCTGATCTCCATCCCCTGGATGAAATTCAGCCAGTCCGCCGATCGGCTGGCCCACACGGCCTCCGCCAGCCTGGCGCTGGTGGTGCTGGCCGGGGTGCTGATCCACGTGCTCTACCTGGGAATCAACGACGGCGCCAGCCGGCTTTTGCGCCTGCCCCTCGAGGTGCGCAAGGCCCTGGTGATCCTGGCCAGCCAGAAAAGCCTGCCGGTGGCCATGACCGTGTTGGCCTTTCTGCCGGTGCCCGCCGAGACCAAGGGCCTGATCGCCATCCCCTGCATCACCTCCCATCTGACCCAGATCTTCCTCGACGCCTTCCTCGCCACCCGCTGGGGCCATACCGCCTGAGCCCTGCCATGGCCCACTATACCGGCCAGCTGATCTATACCTGCAGCGATGCGGAGGGCACGATCGAGGTGGTGGACGAACCCACCGCCCGTTCCCTGCACTTTGGCACCCGGGCGCGCCAGACCACCATGTTCCTGCACGACCCGCACGCCCTGGCCCTCAACTACACCCAGTGCCTGATGAGCGCCCTGCTCTTTGCCGGCCCGCCGCGGGCCGCCCTGATCCTGGGCCTGGGCGGAGGGGCCCTGGCCCGCTTCCTGCTGCACTATTTCCCGCAGTGCCAAGTGGCGGCGGTGGAGAAACGGGCCCTGGTCATCGACGTAGCCCGCGCCTTTTTCCACCTGCCCGAGGATCCCCGCCTGCAGCTCTACCTAACCGATGCCGCCGCCTTCCTGCGCGGCCCGGCAGCAGCACACGACTTGGTGCTGGTGGACCTGCACGACCCTGCCGGCATGGCCCCCCTGGTGAGCCGGCCCGACTTCTTCGACCAGTGCCGGCAGCAGTTAGCCCCAGGCGGAGTGCTGGCCATCAATCTGTGGGCCGGCAGCCGCGAGGACGACCTCAAGCGGATCATGCGCAACCTGCGCCTCCACTTCGATCACCAGGTCCTCTATCTGCCGGTGGCCGGCAAACGCAACTGCGTGGCCCTGGGCCTGAGCCAGGCCCCCCCTCCCCTGCCAACCCTGCAGGAGCGGGCGGTACAAGCACAGGCCGCCCTGGGCATCGACTTCCCGCGCCTGCTGGCCGAACTGGTGCGGCTCAGTCCCCACCTGCTCCTGGGCGATGCCCCCCCATGAGGCCCTTTGCCCTGCTCTCCGGCCCCGGCCAGGTGCGCCGGCTGCGCCTCCTGGCCCTGCAGGCCCTGGGGGAATACGGGCTGGCCGGGGCGCAACTGCGGCTCCTCAAGCACTGGAACAACGCCACCTTTGCGGTGCAGGCCGGCGAGCGCCGCCTGGTGCTGCGCCTCAACCGGCCCGGCTTTCAGGATGCGGCCGCTATCCGCTCCGAACTCCAGTGGTTGCAGGCCCTGCGCACCGCCGGCCTGCAGGTACCCGAGCCAGTGGCCGCCCGCGATGGCAGACTAGTGGTCAAAGCCAGCGCCCTTGGTGTGCCAGAACCCCGCGACTGCGCCCTCTTCGCCTGGTTGCCCGGCCGCTTCCTCGACCGCCGCCTGGGGGTGGGCCAACTCGAAGCCGTGGGACGTTTCACCGCCCAACTCCACAGCGCGCCCTTTGTCCCGCCTCTCGGCTTTGCGCGCAAAAGCTGGGACCTGCACACCCTGTTGGGAGGAGACCCGGGCATCGACCAGCAGGGGATCAGGTCCTATCTGAGACCTGGAGAGGAGCAGGTGATCGCCGCCGTGCGCGCCCGTCTGGAACAGGCCTTCGTTGCCCTGGGCCGCAGCTCGGAGGCCTGGGCCCTCATCCACGCCGATCTGCATCCGGGCAATCTGCTTTTCCAGCGGGATCAAGTGGGGGCCATCGACTTCGACGAATGCGGCTGGGGCTGCTTCCTCTACGACTTGGCCGTGACCTTGTCCGAGCTGCGCAGCCGGCCTGCCTATGCCGAGCTGCGCCAGGCCCTGCTGCAGGGCTACCGGCAGGTGCGGCCCCTGCCCGCCGACCACGAGCGCTACCTAGATACCTTGATGGCCGGCCGCCGCCTGGGCCTGGCTATCTGGACCGCCGGGGTAGCGGACCATCCCGAAAACCGCAACCAGGCCCCAAGGGTAGTAGCGGCGACCCTGGACCAGTTGGCTATCTTTGTCAAAACCGGAAGGATGCCATGACCGATATCTACAGCTTTCTCGACCAACACCAAATCCCCTATGTGCGGGTGGACCACCCGCCGGTCTACACCTGCGAGGAGGCCGAACGCCTGGTCCCCCCGCTGCCGGGCGTCCACACCAAGAACCTCTTCCTGCGCGACAGCAAGGGAAAGCAGCACTTTCTGGTGGTGGTGGGTTGGGAGAAGCAGGTGGACCTCAAGGCGCTGGCCGGCCTGCTGCAGGTGAGCAAACTGGGCATGGCCTCTCCCGAGCGCCTGCTCAGATACCTGGGTGTGGAGCCGGGCGCCGTCACCCTTCTGGGCGTCGTCAACGACCAGCAGCATGCCGTGGAGGTGGTGATCGACATCCCGATCTGGCGATCTCCGGCCCTGCACTGCCACCCCCTGGTGAACACCGCCACCCTGGCCATTGCCAGCGAAGACCTGGAACGCCTCTTTAAGGTGTGCGGCACGCCCTTCAGGATCGTGAATATCCCCAGCCGCACGGAGGAGACTCCATAGAGCGGCGAGGAGCGGCCCTGGAGGTTTTACCCGGGGAGTGGCCGGGAAGGGAAGTCCGCGTGGCCGGGGGTCGGGTAGCGGAGCGAAGCGAGCGAGGGGGCAACGCCCCAACGTATGGGGCGTTGCGGGGGAAGGGTCTTGGGGGAGGGCAGCGCTTTTTGCGCCGCACACCATA
>CAMAVQ010000089.1 GCA_945861755.1 Gemmatimonas phototrophica | reverse complement strand
GCAGGCGTCGCTGCTTGTGGATCACCGCCTGCCGGGTTACCCGCAGGCCGGGGGTATAGGTATGCGCCATCTCAGTACAGCTCCAGGGCCTGGTTCCAGGTGCTGACCTGGGCCAGGCGTTCCTCGGGGCGCTCGGCAAAACAGAGGGGCCGGCCCCGGCCGTCCAGCACCAACCCCACTTCCCCACCCTTCGCTTTGGTCCGCAATTCCTGCCCCGGCCCGGCGCCCACATCCCAACCCCGCCCCGGCCGCACCACCACCTCGGCCTCGCCCTCCAGGGCGAAGCGCAGCAACTGCCCCACCCGCAGCTCGCCGGCCTGCGCCCCCTGGGGCAGTTCCAACTGATAGGTGGCGCATACCTCGCCGGCTTTGCCGCTGCCCTTGGGGGCGATGCAGGTGCCCAGGTAGATGAGGCAGTCGTGTTCAAAGACCTCGGTAGCCGCCCGCTCCGAGACCGTGCTGAGCACCCCCAGGTGGGGCATCATGAAGATGCTGTCCACCGCCAGCCGGGTCACCCCCTCGGGCTGAAAAGCATCGATGAGCATGGAGGCGGTCTGGGCGCGGCGCGGCGCATGAGAGAGCACCCCGCCGCTGCCCACCAGCAGGTCGAGGGCCATCATGCTGACCAAACTTTCACCGCCGGCGCTCTGCGAAAACACGTCCGAAAGGGTGCGCTCGGCCTGCACGCCCTTCAACTCCACCGCCAGCTCGCGGTGCTGGATAAAAGCCAGGCGCAGGGCCTCGCGGGCGATGGCCTGTTCCAGCTGCAGTTCTTCGAGGAGTTGGGGAATGGTGGTGGGGCGGATCATCTTGTTCTTGATGCGATCGCGCAGCTGGGACTCCTCGACGCGGAAGGGCACCCAGCGCAGAATATGCTCCAGGCCGGCGGAGGCCAGCACATTGCCGATGCTGTAGGACATGCCCAGGTTGGCGCTCACCGTGCGGTTGAACACCTCCCCGAAGACGCTGAACACATCGGTGGTGGCCCCGCCGATATCCACCCCCACCACATTGATGCTCTGCCGCCTGGCAATGGCCTGGATGATCTGGCCCACCGCCGCCGGGGTGGGCATAACCGGCGCTCCAGTCCACTCCATCAGCTTGCGGTACCCAGGGGCCTGGGCCATCACGTGTTCCAGAAACAGGTCGTGGATGGCCTGGCGGGCGGGCCCCAGGTTTTCCCTTTCGAGCACCGGGCGGATGTTTTCCGTCATCGTCAGGGAGGTCTTCCCGCCCAACACCTTTTGCACCGCTGCCTGGGCCTCGCGGTTGCCGGCGTAGATCACCGGCAGCTTGAAGCCCACCCCGAAGCGGGGGCGGGGATCGGCAGCGGCGATGAACTCGGCCAATTCCACCACATGGCTCACTGTGCCGCCGTCGGTGCCGCCCGAGAGCAGCACCATGTCGGGCCTGAGCTGGCGGATGCGTTCGATCTTCTGGTGGGGGAGCCGGCCGTCGTTGGCGGCCAGCACGTCCATAACAATGGCCCCGGCGCCTAGGGCGCAGCGCTGGGCGCTCTCGGCGGTCATCGACTGCACCACCCCGCCCACCATCATCTGCAGCCCGCCGCCGGCACTGCTGGTGGAGATGTAGATATCCACACCTCGCTGGCCCTCTGCCGGGGTGATGATCCGCTCCCCGTCGAGGATCTGGCGGCCCGACAGCTCCTCCACCTCCTGGATGGCATTGAGCACGCCACGGGTGACATCCTCAAAGGGGGCTTCCACCGTGGTGGGCGCTTCGCCGCGAAAGGTCTGGCGGTACACCCCCTCCTTCTTTTCGATGAGAATGGCCTTGGTGGTGGTGCTGCCGCAGTCGGTGGCGATGATTACTTCCAGATCAGGCATGGGTCTCCTGCGCTTGGTCCAGGGCCTCGATCAACACGTCCAGGCCCTGGCGCCGCTCCAACAGCCGAACCAGCACCTCGTACTCATCCCGCGAAAAAATTAGGGTGGCAAAAGGCGCCAGGAAGGCCAACACCTGGCTGCCGATGAAATTGAGCGGCCTCCCCGACTCCAGCAACATCAGCGCCGGGGTTATCAGCTGACGCCGGGCCACAAATTGGGCCAGACGTGCCGCCACCTCGCGCTCCCGGGGATCGGGCTCCAGTGGGGGCCCATCCACGGCAAAAGCATACGCACACCAGGCGCTAAAGCGCGATAGGACCGACATGGCGCTGGGCAAAGTGGCGGACCGCCTCCGGGTCGCGGGGGGCGCGCAACAGACAGCCTCTGAAGGAATCGAGACGGCTGGGGCGCACAAAGGGGCTGAGGAAGATCCCTTCCCGGCACCGGTCGATACGGCAGAATTGCCGCCAAGGCCGCTGCCGGCGGTGACCCAGGTGCTGGACCTGCACCCCTTGCTCGTCGAGCAGATAGTGGGTCGGACAGAAATAGGACGACAGGGAGGTCAACAACACCCCCAGAGAGAAGAGCCCATACCCCAGGCCTTCGAAGCTCCAGGCCACCCCGGCAGCAAGGACCGCCACCACCCCGCCCAGGACCGCGGACTTGGGCCAGGGTTCTTCCCTCAGCGGGTGCGCAGTCCAGCGCAAGCCGGCCTCCCCTGGTGCCTCCCGGCCCGGCGCCATGTCAATTATATATCCGGTCGGCAACCTTGACCCACCACTCCTGGGTGTCGGCCCCCATGGGGTACCAGTTGACCCCCTGGAAACGCCGGCTGTACGCGCGGGCCACCCGGCTCATCCACAGGAAGGTGTAGGGCTGTTCCTCGTGGAGGATTTCCTGGTAGCGCTGGTACAGGGGGATGCGCTTCTGCGGATCGAACTCGCGGCGGTAATCTTCGAGGATCTTGTCCACCTCCGCGTTGGCGAAGCCGATGTGGTTCGATCCCCGCCCCGCGGATTGGGAGGAGTGCCAGATCTGGTAGTTGTCGGGCGGGAAACGCATGCTGCCGGTCCAGCCCAGCACCACCGCGGCGAAGTCCTGTCCCTTGACCCGCTGCAGTAAGATGGACCAGTCCAGCTCGCGCACCTGGCAGTCGATGCCGGCATCCTTCAGTTCGTCCTGGATGGTCAGGGCCACGTCCTTGCGCAACTGGTTGCCCGAGTTGACCAGGATCTCAAAAGAGAACGGCGTCGGTGTGCCGTCGATGTTCTTGTCGAGGACGCCATCCCCATCGCTGTCAGCCCAACCGGCCTGGGCCAGCAACTTGGCCGCCTGGTCGGGATCGTAGGGGTAGGGTTTCAGGTTGTTGTTGTACTCGGGACGGAACTTGTGGATCGGACTCTCGATGGTCTCGCCCAGCCCAAAGAGCAGGCTGCGGATCATCTCCTGCCGGTTGGTCAGGCAGGTCATGGCCTGGCGCACCAGCTTGTCGCGGAAGATGGGGTGGCGGTTGTTCCAGCCGATATAGGCGTAGCCGCTGGAGTACTCGATGCCCTTGAGGAAGCGCTGGTTGAAGTCGGAGGACCAACTCTTTTCCTTGAACTCCAGGGGCTGCAGGGTGTGCCTGTCGAGTTGGCCGTTGGTCAACTCGATGAAAGCGGCGTCCAGGTTGTTGATGATCTTGAAAACGATCTTCTCCATGTACCCGCTGGCCGGCAGGCCCTCCACGCTCTGTCCCCAGTAGTGATCGTTGCGGCTGAGCACCACCTTTTGCTGGGTGACCACGTCGCGCTCGGGGTCGGCGATCAGGTAGGGTCCAGACCCCAAGAGCCTGCGGTTGAAGTTCTGGTTGAACTGCTCGCCGAACTTCTTCACTGCCTCGGCATAGGGCCCCTGCTCCCAGGAGCCGTCCACTAGGCTGCTCAGAGGCACCTTCTCCATCAGCCCCTCGGAGTCATAGAAGTGGCGGGGCAGGATCTCGAAGCCGCCCAGCATCATGTCGTTGCGGAAGTAAGGCTCACTGCACAGAAAGGTAATCCGGTAATCCCCCTCCAGGCGCACGTCCTTCACCGCCTCGTAGTAATTGCGCAGGTGAGGGGCCAGGACCTGGGGGTTCATGATGGTCTTCATGCTGAAGAGCACGTCGGCGGCGGTGAGCGGATGGCCGTCGGCAAAAAGCACGTCCGGGCGCAGCTCAAAGGTGTAAGAGAGCTTGTCGGCCGAGATGGTCGGGTAGGCCTTGGCCACCAGGCCCTTGAGGGCATAAGGTGGCTCGTTCTCCGGGTAGAGCAGCGACTCGAAGATAAAGCGGTGTACGGACGAGGCCCCTGCATCGCTCGAGGTATAGGGATTGAGGTTCTCGGGGTCGGAAAGCATGTGCTCCACCAGCCAATCCCCGTACTGGGGCGCTGCGGTCTTGGGTTGGCGCAGCGGCGCCGGGTTGGTGCCATCGAGCACCACGATGTCGCGGGTGCCGGCCAGAATGGCCTGGATCTGGTCCCAGACCTCCGCTGCCCAGACCGGGGCGGCCAGCACCCCCAAAACGCCTAGCGAGATCACAATCCTGCACATTCTATTCATCAGATTTATCTCCTCACACCGGGGTCAGCCAACCGCGGCGGTCCTCGACCTCGGCGTTGACGACCTTGAAAAAGGCATCTTGCAGGCGCCGGGTAACCGGTCCACATTGACCGCTGCCGATGGGAATCTGGTCGATGGCCCGCACCGGCGTGATCTCGGCCGCCGTACCAGTGAAGAACACCTCGTCGGCGATATAGAGAAACTCGCGGGGGATGGCCCGCCGCTCCACCCGCATCCCCAGCTCTTCGGCCAGGGTGATGACCGTGTGCCGGGTAATGCCAGGCAGGATGGAAAAATGTGAGGAGGGTGTATAGACGACCTCGTTCTTGATGGCGAAGATGTTTTCGCCGCTGCCCTCGCTGACCATGCCGTCGGTGCCCAGCACGACGCCTTCGTCGTACCCGTTGATCTTGGCCTCCATCTTCACCAACTGCGAGTTGAGGTAGTTGCCCCCGGCCTTGGCCAGGAAGGGCAGGGTGTTGGGTGCCACCCGATTCCACGACGAGGTGCACACCGAGACCCCCTTTTCCAGGGCTTCGGGCCCCAGGTACTGGCCCCATTCCCACACCGCAAGCACCGTGTCAACGGGGCAGTCGAGGGGATTCACCCCGCGCGACCCATAGCCGCGAAAAACCACCGGGCGGATGTAGCACTCCTTCAGTTTGTTGACGCGGATGGTCTCCAGCGCAGCGGCGCACAGTTCCTCCTTGGCGTAAGGGATCTCCATGCGGTAGATCTTGGCCGAATCGTAGAGGCGGTTGATGTGATCCTGCAGACGGAAGACCGCCGGCCCCTTGCGGGTATGGTAGCAGCGGACGCCCTCAAAGACGCTGGAGCCGTAGTGGACCACGTGGGCCAGCACGTGGATTTTGGCGTCGTGCCAGGGAACCAATTTGCCGTTGAACCAGATCTTTTCAGCTTCCATCGCTGCGCTCTCCTCGGGCGGTTATAGGGTCCCCCTGGCGGGGGCTCATGAAATCACAAGGTCTTTTTCAGGGCGATTCTGAAGCTATCGAAGTCCCGCGCCGTGCTCTTGTCGGCAGGGGCATTGCAGTTCTCCTGGTGGGCCCGACTCACCGCCATGTTGATACTGGTGGCCTCTTCTGAGCCAGCGCTTGCCGACCGGTTGTAGTTCAGGTTCAAGCCCAGGGTGCGGTTTCGGTTGCAGCGGTTGAGCGAACGCTCCTCCTGGCCCAGGTGGTAATCGTGGGCCCACTGGCGGTCCAGGCGGTAGCTGTAGTTGGCCCCCAGGGACAGGGCCTTAGCCAAGCTGTACGACAGACCAGAACTAAGCGTGTGGTCGGCGTCCTCCTCTTTGACCAACTGCGATTGGTCCTCGACGACCAAGAGGCCAAAATCATCGGCGTTGTACGCATAACGACCGTTTAGCTGCAGGGCGTCGAAGAAACGCCGCTGCACCCCATGGGTCATACCCCAGCCCCGGCGGATGTTGCTCTTGCGGTTTTCCGGCCGGTTGTAAAGCAAGCGGTCAAAATCAAAGACCGTGCGCCGGGCCGAGATATCGAAGCTGTGGGTGAAGGAAGCCCCCAGTCGCTCGTAGCGCGTGCCCAGGTTCAGCTTCAGTTCCCTGTTCCTAGAATTGTCGCTGGCGCTGCGGGCGTCCAGGTTCACCTTGTGGGAATAGGTGTTGGTCAGCTTCGCATCCAGATTGAGGCCGCTGGCGAACTTACCGGTGTACGTCAGGCCAGTGTTGCTGTTAAAAGTATCGCGGTTCTGCTCGGGGGCACCGGGGTTGTCGGCCCTGCCCGAGCTGGCCTGGCTCGATAGCTCGAGGCTGTGGTCCTCGTTCAGCTGCCAGCCCAACCGGCCACTGAGCGAGGTGTTCTGGCTGTCGCGGTCGTCGGTGGAATCGCGAAAGGTCTCCCCATCGGGCAGCCCCACCTCCAGCCGGCGCTGGTCAGCCGCATCGTACTTAAAGGAGGCGCTGCTGGTCAGCCTACTGAACAGCTTGCCCGACAGACTGGTGCTGAAATTCCAGCTTTGGTTCTCGTGATTCTTGGCAAAGAACTGGTTGCGCGGGTCGGCATCGGCGTTGGCGGTGTTGGTGTTGCGGCTCTCGTTGAAGCCGGCCCGCCCATTCAGATCAAAATGTCCCAACTTGACGGACATATCCGAGGAGAGATTGGTCCCCTGGGTCTGCGACAGCTCGGCTACCACCGCCGTGTCCCGCCGCACCAGTTCCTCTGCCACGGTCTCGCTGATCTTCGCCCGGGTCACCCCTTGCTCCGAACGGGTCTGCGACAGGCTGAAATTGGTGCGTAATTCGTGCGTAAAGGTGTAGCCCAGATTCATGCTCAGGCTCTCGTTGCGGTCCTTGTTGTTTTTCAAGGTGTTGTCCCGTTTCGACAGACTCAACGAGGAGATTAGCTTCTTCCCCCCCACCGCCAGCTCCGGTGACACCCGCAACGAGGCGTTGTACTGCACCCCTTTTTCCTCGATGGTGCTGTCGATCTTGGCACGGCTTGCCCGCCGGGCGGTGATCACCCCTGGGGTCAGGCTGGCGCTCAGGCTGCGGAAGGCACCGCTCTGGAGCGGGTTGTACTGAAAGCGGAACCCGTAGCTCTGGTTGCGGATCTTCTGTTTTTGCAGGGTAGCGCTGCGGCTCGAGGCGCTGGCCTGGATACCGATCGATGCCCGCGGTCCCAGGATCGGGTAATTGATCGACGAGCGCACCGAGGCATTGTCCTGCCAAGCATTCAGCGTATCCCGCTGGTCCAGGGCGTAACTCAGGTCAGTGGCCAGTGAGATGCGCATCGAATCCGCTCCGGAGGACAGGGCTACGGGAAACGCCCAGTTCATGCTGGGCAGATCTGGTTTCCAACTCAAACGGTCGCTGCTTTTACTGAAGGCCAGACTGTACGACTCCCCGACGGCCGGGTTGCCGCTCGCCACCACCACGGCCAGCACCAGCAGAAAGATCACCCGGCACACAATTCAGACCTCCGCTTCGCTCCGGGCCCCGGCAAAGGCATCGCTGAGACGGCCGAATTCCTCCAGGCTCAGGGTCTCGGGCCGACGGCTCAGGTCGATGCCGGCGGCGGCGGCCCGCACTTCCAGTTCTTCCCGCTGGCCGTCGCACATGGCCAGCAGCGAATTGCGCAGCATCTTGCGGCGCTGGCCAAAAGAGGTGCGCACCAACCGGCCAAAGATCCGCTCGTCCTGCACCGGATAACGCGCCGGTTCAAACTGCACCTCTATCACGGTGGAATGGACCTTGGGCACCGGCCTGAAGGCGCCGGGGGCCACCTGGATGCGGGTGTGGACCTGGGCCCGCAGGCTCAGCAGCACCGTCAGCAGACTGTAGTCCTTGGTCCCGGGCCGGGCCGCCAGGCGGCGCGCCACCTCCTGCTGCACCATCAGCACGGCGCTGCGGATATGGTCGGCTTGTTCCAGCATGCCAAAGAGCAGCGGTGCCGTGATGTTATAGGGCAGATTCCCCACCACCAGCAGCCGTTCCCGGCCTTCTTCGCGCAGCAACTGGGCCAGGTCCAGATCGAGAATATCGCCCTCGATCAGGCGAAAGTCGGGACTGGCCAAACGCTGGCGCAGATAAGCAACCAGGTCGCGGTCGATCTCCACCGCCACCAGCCGCCCACCCCGGGCCACCAGCCGCTGGGTCAGCACCCCGCGTCCCGGTCCGATTTCCAGTACCAGATCTCCGGGCAGGGGCTGGACCAAAGCGACGATGCGCTCGGCGATGTTCTGATCGGCCAGAAAGTGCTGACCAAAACGCTTGCGCGGACGCGGCAGCAGGCCGGCGCTCATCCCCTGGCTCTCACCGGCCCATCCCCGCGCAACTGCCGCCACAGCTCGGCCAGCACCAGTGGCGCGTGTACATTGCGCCCCAGGCAGCCAAACCCCCGGTCCAGTTCCACGGCCAGTTCCTCGACCCGCTCGGCCGGCAGCCGGGACTGCAAGTGCTGGAGAAACTCCAGTCGGTCGGCGCGGGCCAGGGCTGCCGGGCGCTGGCAGGAGAGCAGGAACAGATCTCTTAAATAATGGCTGCTCAGTGACAGAAACTGTTCCAACCGCAGACGGTCAGCGCCCAGCGCTTCAACCAATTCCCAATACACCCCGTCCTGGCCCTCGACCCCGGCCTGGAGAAACTGCTCCACCTGTTGGCTGACCTGGTCCAGTTCGCCGGCGGCCACCTGTCTGGCCCGCTGCAGGCTGCCCTCCCCCAGGCGGGCGGCCACACCTGCCCGCTGAGGTTCGACCCCCTCCTGTTCCAACTGCGCGGCCAGCTCACCCGGCCCCAACCGCTGCAGGGGCAGGCGCTGGCAGCGGGACAACACCGTGGGCAGCAACCGCTGGGGCGCGGACGAAACCAGGATGAAACAGGTGTGCGCCGGCGGTTCCTCCAAAATCTTGAGCAACGCATTGGCCCCGGCCGGATGCATACATTCGGCTTCGAAGATCAGCGCGACCTTCCAGGGTGCCTCCATCGGCGCATAGCTGAGTTCCCGCTGCAGGGCCAGCAAGTGTTTCTTGGGAATGTTGGTGCGGCTGCGGGTGAGCGAAAGCTCCTGCTCCAGGTACTCCTGGGCGGCAGGCCGGACCTCGGCCCATACCTCCTCCCAGGGAGGGGACTGGCGGTCCTCCTCCTCTTTTTTCTTTAGCGGCAATAAGACGCACAAATCTGGATGGGCCAGCGCCGCCGTCTTGCGACAGTGCGGGCAATGCTCGCAGGCCACCTCTCCCTCGGCCTGGCAATTGAGCGCTTTGGCCAGTTCGAGGGCTAGGAAACGCTTGCCGGTGCCGGGAGGCCCGCTTACCAGTACTGCGTGCGGCACGCGCCGGCACCGCAACCAGGCGGCCACGATGGCCTTGGCGCGGTCCTGACCGCAGATGCGCGCAAGAGACAAAGGAATCTCCCCGATCGGCCTCTTAGCTGCGGTGGACCAGGCTGGCGTCGCTGTCTTTGTCGAAGAAATGGGCCTTCTCGATCTCCACCGCCAGCTTCACCTCCTGGTCGACCACCGGCATGTGCAGCGGATCGACGCGGGCGACAAACGAGGTCTTGCCAGTGGTGAGATAGAGGAACACCTCGCTGCCCATGGGTTCCACCACCTCCACTCGCGCAGTGATCTGAACCGTGTTCATCCCGCTGCCCAGGGTGACCGGGTCGTGGATATCCTCCGGGCGGATTCCGAGAATCACTTCCCGGCCGGCGTGCTGGCTCAACCACTGGTCAAAGGAGGCAGGCAGGGGGATGCGGATATGGCCCTCGTCGAAGACCAGACCGCCTTCCTTGACCAGGCTGCCGGGGATGAAATTCATCGCCGGGCTGCCGATGAAGCCGGCCACGAACTGATCCACTGGGTTGTTGTAGAGCGTCAGCGGCGTGTCGATCTGGTGGATGCGCCCATCCCGCATCACCACGATACGGTCGCCCATGGTCATGGCTTCGGTCTGGTCGTGGGTCACGTAGATCATCGTGGCCCCTAGGCGCGAGTGCAGCTTGCTGATCTCGGTGCGCATCTGCACCCGCAGCTTGGCGTCGAGGTTAGACAAGGGCTCGTCAAAGAGGAAAACCTTGGGCTTGCGCACAATGGCCCGGCCCACCGCCACCCGCTGCCGCTGGCCCCCGGAAAGGGCCTTGGGTTTGCGCTCCAACAGTTCCTGGATGCCCAGGATGTCAGCGGCCTCCCGCACCCGGGCGTCGATCTCCTCCTTGGGGTATTTGCGCAGCTTCAGGCCGAAGGCCATGTTTTGGTACACCGTCATATGGGGATAAAGCGCGTAGTTCTGGAAAACCATGGCGATATCCCGGTCCTTGGGCGGGATATCGTTGACCAGCACCCCATCGATATAGATCTCACCGCTGGTAATCTCCTCCAGGCCGGCGATCATCCGCAAGGTGGTGGATTTGCCGCAGCCCGAAGGCCCCACCAGCACCACGAACTCCTTGTCCCTGATCTCGATGTCAGCTCCATCCACTGCCACCACGTTCTTGTCGTAGACTTTGCGCACTTTCTTGAGGATTACTTCGGCCATGGCCTCCTCCTACCCGGGTTTACAATGACTACAGCTCGCGGTACATGACTAGTCCGTCTTCCACCGGCTGGGTGTAGAATTTCACCAGCCGCCTCTCCTCCCTGAAAGCCCAGTGGTGATAGAGGTTGAGGGCGGCCAGGTTGCCCGTCCGCACCTCCAATCGGCACCCCTTGCACCCTCGCCGGCGGGCCTGGCTCAACAACTCCAGCAGCAGCCGGCCCCCCCAGCCCTGCCGACGCCAGGCAGGGTCGATGGCCAGGCTGGCCAGGTGGAAGAGCCCCTCCTCCGTCTGGCCGATGCCGTAGCCGATCAGGCCTTCCTCCACCCACAATCCCACACACAACCCCGAATCTCCCTGTACTATCCAGCCCAGTTCCTCCGCTGTCCAGGGATTGGCAAAGGATCCCCGCTCGACGGCGGCCACGGCTTCCAGATGCCCGATCTCCAGGGTGGCAAAACACCCCCCTGCCGCAAGACCCTGCTCAGCGGGGGAGCCGGCACTGCCCATCTGCGGTCTCTCTTTCTCAAACGCCCACCCCAGGACCCCGCAGGTACTCTGGTTCCACCGACACCAAGTCGGCTACGGTGCCCGCCTTCAGCCTGGCCTGGGCCAGCCAACCCAGCACCGCAGCCTCGGGCCGGGAACAGGGAAAAGGCGCTTGCACGGCCTGAGGGCAGGCGGCCACCAGTTCGCTGTAGGCCAACGCACCGTCCCCGGTGAAGAGGGTAGGGATGCCTGCCCGCTCCGCCATGAGCACCTGGGGCGCCAGAGCCCGGGGCCCTGCGAGGAGATTGGGCCAGCCAGCACTCGAATCGTACAGAGCGGCGTAAACCTCGCCTTTGCGCGCATCCAACATCGGACAAACCGGGTAACGGGCAAAGGGCAGGCGCGCGGCCAGCACCTCCAGAGTGGACACCGTCACCAGGGGTAGTTCTCCAGCCAGACAAAACCCCTTGGCGGCACTCAACCCGATCCTCAGCCCGGTAAAAGATCCCGGGCCTATAGACACCGCGATGGCGCCCACCTGAGCGAAAGTACAGCCGGCTACTTTCAGGGCGTCTTCCACCTCAACAAAAAGGCGCTGGCTGTGCTGCAGCCCCACGTCGAAGTACCGACTCACCAGGGTCCGCTCCTCATCTACCAGAGCGACACTGCCCGCCGGAGTGGCCGTTTCCAGGGCGAGGATCAGTTTGCCCTTCACAGCAGATTTAGCTGCGGGCCTTCGGGCAGCGCCTTTCCCAGGTGCTCGTACGCCCGCGCCATGGCCTGCCGCCCCCGGGGAGTGCGCTTGAGGAAACCCTCCTTGATCAGATAGGGTTCGTAGACTTCTTCGAGCGTTTCCTCGTCTTCACCGATGACTGCAGCCAGATTGCTCAAACCCACCGGCCCGCCGTTAAATTTGTCGATGACGGCCCGCAGCAGCTTGATATCGATCTCGTCCAGACCGGTGGCATCCACGTTGAGCAGATCCAGGGCCTTGCCCACCACTGGGGCGTCGATGGTGCCGTCACCCTCCACTTGGGCATAGTCGCGCACCCGCCGCAACCAGCGCTTGGCCAACCGGGCCGTGCCGCGCGAACGGCGGGCGATCTCCACTGCCCCGCCCTCGTCGATGCGAAATTTGAGCAGCCGCGCATCCCGCCTGATGATCTGGGCCAGCTCCTCCACCGAATAATAATCGAGGTACCCGGTGATCCCGAAGCGCGCCCGCATGGGCGAGGTCAGCAGCCCCTGCCTGGTGGTGGCCCCCACCAGGGTGAAGGGCTCCAGGGGGATGTTTACCGAACGGGCCTGCGGTCCCTGGTCGATCATGATGTCGATGCGGTAGTCTTCCATCGCCGAATAGAGGTATTCCTCCACCACCCGGTTGACCCGGTGGATCTCGTCGATGAAGAGCACATCGCGCGGCCCGAGGTTGGTGAGGATACCGACCAGGTCGCCGGGCCTCTCCAGCAGCGGACCCGAGGTGGGATGAATCTGCACTCCCAGTTCGCGGGCGATCACATAGGAAATGGTGGTCTTGCCCAAACCCGGCGGCCCGTAAAGCAGCACGTGGTCCATGGCCTCGGCCCGCTGTTTGGCCGCCTCGATCCCGATTCGCAGCTGTTCTTTGACCTTGGCCTGCCCCATCATCTCGTCCAACGAGTTGGGGCGCAGAGCCTGGTCGAACTCCCGCTCTTCTCCGTCTGCCTGCGCTTCCACGATTCGCCCTGCCATCTCTACCTGCTCTGGGACTTCAGCGTTCCTGGAGGGCGCGCTTGATCAGCTGCGACACACTCAACTCAGTCCCCTCTTTCTCAACCACCCGCTGCACTGCCTGGCGGGCAGCCAATGAGGTGATGCCTAGCGCGGTGAGGGCCAGCACGGCCTCTTCCACCGCCCGAGGAGCTGCCGGGGCCCCGGAGCCCGCCGTGGTCGCGCCGCTCAACTGGACCTTGTCTTTCAGTTCGATGATCATTCGTTCGGCGGTCTTCTTGCCGATTCCCTTGATCCCGGTCAGGTCCCGCACCCGTTCATGGAAAATCGTCGCCTGCAGGTCCCGCACCGCCATGCCCGAAAGCACGGTCTGCGCCAGGACCGGGCCAATGCCCGCAACTCCGATCAGCAGCCGGAACATCTCGCGCTCGGCCTCCTCGACAAAACCAAAGAGGTCCTGGCGGTCCTCGCGGACGTAATGGTGCGTGAGGAGCAACACCTCAGCCCCGGTCTCGGACAATTGGCCGTAGGTGGCCAGGGAAATAGCCACCTCATAGCCGATCCCCCCCGCCTCCACCACTGCCCGGGTCGGCGCCTTGTGTACCAGCCTGCCCCGCACGTGGGTGATCACCGCCTGACAACCCGCTGCAAAAGGGCCTCCACCTCGGGCCGGCGTCGGGCAGAGGGCGGTGGCAGGTGACGTCCCGGCTGAAAGCAGTGACACAGGGCAATGGCCAGGGCGTCCGAAGCGTCAAGGGACCTAGGCAGTTCCTTAAGCGCCAGCAGGCGGCAGACCATGAAACGGACCTGCTCCTTGGTGGCCCGGCCGTGCCCGACCACCGATTTCTTCACCTCGGCCGGCGGATAATGCGCTATCGGCCGCCCAGCCTTGCGGGCCGCCAGCAGGATTACCCCGCGCGCCTGGCCCAATTTGGCGGCAGCAGCTGCATCCTTGCCAAAAAAGGTGCTCTCCACTGCCACTGCATCGGGGGTACATTGGGTCAGCAGCTGCGCCAAATGGTCGTAAATAAAAACCAGCCTGTCCTCAAAGGCCAAGCCGGCACCGGGGCGTATGCAGCCACAGTCCAGATAACGGTACTGGCGCTGCCGCACCTCCTCAATCAGACCATAGCCGGTGCTGGTACTGCTGGGATCAATGCCGAGAACGATCAAAGCGCCCCATAGTACTGAAAGAGAAACTCAGGGTCAGGCCGAAGCCAGCAGCCGCTGCAGGTCTGCTTCGGGCATGTCGAAGTTGGAGTAAACTTTTTGAACATCTTCGAGGTCTTCGAGCGCCTCGAGCAAGTTGATAATGGGCTCCACGTCCCTCGATTCCACCACCAGCAGGTTCTGCGGCAACCAGGCCAGCGACGCTTGGCTACTGGCGATGCTCTTTTCCCCCAGAACCTGCTTCACGGCCTCAAAGCCGGCCAATGGCACCACAATCTCGTGGACCTCGCCCCCGTCCTGCATATCCTCGGCCCCGGCATCGAGCACCAGCAGCATCAACTCCTCTTCGCCGATGAGGTTCTTGTCCACCTCGATGACCCCTTTCTGGGCGAACATCCAGGCCACCGCCCCCTTCTCCGCCAGATTGCCGTTGTGCCGGCTAAAAACATGGCGGACTGCGGGCACCGTGCGGTTCTTGTTGTCGGTCAGGCCCTCGACGATGACTGCCACCCCACCAGGTCCGTAACCTTCGTAGAGCACCTCTTCGTAGACCACCCCCGGTTCCTCGCCGGTGCCCCTCCGGATGGCCCGTTCTATGGTGGCATTGGGCATGTTCGCAGCCCTGGCGTTTTGAACGGCGGTGCGCAAGCGGGAGTTGCCGGTGTCATCTCCGCCGCTGCGTGCAGCCACCGTCACCTCCTTGATCAATTTGGTAAAAAGTTTGCCGCGCTCCGCATCCTTGGCACCTTTTTTCCTTTTGATCGTACTCCATTTGGAATGACCTGACATACTCGATGCTCTCCCTGCCCGAAACGGTAAACGTGGGGAAAATCTATGAAAATGTATCACAATTCCAAGGCCAAAGCAAGAGAACTACTGACGCTCTTCCCTCGGGAAAACACCTAAAAAAACGAAGAGCGCCCCCCGCATCAGCGAGGGTCGCTCCTGGGCACTGCGCGATCTTGCGGGTCAGGCTGCCGGCCGTTTGGCCTCTGCCAGGACGTGATCCAAGATGGCGGCCGGCACCTCCTCGTAGCGCTCGAATTTCTGGGCATGCATGCCACGCCCCTGGGTCAGCGAACGGAGCGCCGTGGCGTAACGGTCGATCTCGGCCAGGGGGGCCTCGGCGTGGATAATCTGGTAATGTCCCTCGGTGTCCATGCCGCTGATCCGCCCCCGGCGCGCTGAGAGATCGCCCATCACATCGCCCATGAACTCCTCGGGCACGGTGATGCTCAGGCTGTAGATCGGTTCGAGTAGAATGGGCTTGGCCTTGAGAAAGACATCCTTGAAGGCCAGGGATGAGGCAATCTTAAAAGAAACCTCGTCCGAGTCCACATCGTGGTACTTGCCGTCGTACACCGCCACGGCCACATCCACCACCTGACAACCCGCTAGGGGGCCTTCAACCAGCGACTCGGTTAGTCCTTTTTCGATTGCCGGGATGAAATTGCGGGGAATGGCGCCGCCCACCACTTCATCGATGAACTCGAACCCCTCGCCACGACCCTTGGGGGCAATGCGCAGGAAAACCTCGCCGAACTGGCCGCGCCCGCCGCTCTGCTTTTTGTGGCGGTGGTGGCCTTCGGCCCGGCCCTTGACCGTCTCGCGATAGGGGATCTTGGGGGTCTCGAGACTGACTTCCACGCCAAAGCGGGCCTTCAGCCGCTGGAGCAGAGTACTCAGGTGGATATCTCCCTGGGTCAGCAGCACGGACTGGCTCACCTCACCGTCGTACCTAAAAATAAAACTCGGATCTTCTTCATGCAGCCTGGCCATTCCGAGCGCTAGTCGGTCCTCGCCGCCCTTCTCCTTGGCCGAGACGGCCACCCGAATGAGCGGTTCGGGGAAATCGATTCCAGGCAGCACGACTGATCTGCCTTTGCCGCAAAGAGTGTTGCCAGTATGGGTGTCCTTCAACTTGACCAGCGCCACAATGTCACCGGCCTTGGCCTCGGGCACCTCGGTGCGGGCATGGCCGTTGAGCTGGAAGATCTGGCCGATGCGTTCGGTGGTATTCTTGCTCGAGTTGGCCACCTCGTCTCCAGGCTTGAGCCGACCCGCGAAGAGCCGCAGCAGGGTCATTTCTCCCACATGTTGCTCGCCCACGGTCTTGAAGACAAACGCCACCAGCGGAGCTTCGGCCCTGGCCTCCAACTGCACCTCTTCGCCCCCCTGGGTAAAATGAAGCCCAGGTGCTTCCTCAGGCGAAGGGCAGTACTGGACCAGGGCATCCAGGAGACGATCGGCGCCCACGCTATTGTAGGCATCACCAAAACAAAGGGGAAATATCTGCGCCTGGAGGGCCGCCCGGCGCAAACCCACCGCCAACTCCTCGGGAGCCAGCTCGCCCTCGCTGAAGTATTTTTCCATCAGCGTCTCGTCGGTCTCGGCCACCGCCTCCACCAGTTGTTGGTGCAGTTCCCGGGCTCGGCTTTCCAGTTGGCCGGGAATAGCCCCCTGCTCGGACACCCCATTCTTATAAGAAAATAGGCGCATCTGCACCAAATCAATCAGCTGATTGAAACCAGGCCCCGGATTCACCGGCATTTGCAGGGGCACAACCTGTCGCCCCAGACGTTCCTTCAGGTGCTCCTGCAGGCTGTCAATATCCAAATTCGCGTGGTCGAGTTTGTTTACGAAGAGCAGGCGGGGCAGCTTAGCCTCGGCGGCCAGCTCCCATATGCGCTCGGTGCCGATCTGGACCCCCAAAGGCGCATCCACCACCACCACCGCAGCGTCCACCGCCCGCATGGCCGACTGCCCCTCGGCAAAGAAATCTGCATAACCTGGGGTATCCAGGATATTCAACTGATGGCCACTCCATGGGCAACTGAGCGCCGTCGCCGTCAGCGAAATCTTTCGTTCAGTCTCTTCTTTAGTATAATCCGAAACCGTGGTTCCATCCGCGATGCGACCCAATCTTTTGAGCTGTGCGGCAGTGTAGAGCATTGCTTCAGCCAGCGCAGTCTTGCCGGCCCCACTATGTCCGGTCAGAGTCACATTTCTGATCTGTGCGGTAGTATAGGCCACGACCATCCCCTCCGAAAAGCGGATTTGCTACAGAGCAACTAGAAGCACTTCGTGCCGAAGTTGCGCAATGCGGCTTAAGCTACACTGATACATAGGGGTTGTCAACACGGGGAGATAAAAAAAAAGACCCATCCACAAGGATGGGTCAAGGGGTCTATTCGAAAAAAATCCGGCAGCGTCCTACTCTCCCACCAGGTGTCCCCAGCAGTACCATCGGCGCAGGAGGGCTTAACTACTCTGTTCGGAATGGGAAGAGGTGTTTCCCCTCCGCTATAGCCACCGGAAAAGTCAAATTATCGAATATAGATCTGCACTGAAGATATACCCAGTATAGTTGAGTCTCTTCGAGAACTCCAAAATGCCGTAGGAAGATTATGATCGATCAAGCCTCACGGCCAATTAGTATTGCTCAGCTTCACGCATTACTGCGCTTCCACTTGCAACCTATCAACCTCGTAGTCTACGAGGGGCCTTTAGGTGGGTTACCCCACGGGATATCTAGTTTTGGAGTGGGCTTGACGCTTAGATGCCTTCAGCGTTTATCCCTTCCGAACGTAGCTACCCAGCGATGCTCCTGGCGGAACAGCTGGTACACCAGAGGTTCGTCCATCCCGGTCCTCTCGTACTAGGGACAGATCTCCTCAAATATCCTACACCCACGGCGGATAGGGACCGAACTGTCTCACGACGTTCTGAACCCAGCTCGCGTATCGCTTTAATGGGCGAACAGCCCAACCCTTGGGACCTTCTCCAGCCCCAGGATGCGATGAGCCGACATCGAGGTGCCAAACCGCGCCGTCGCTATGAGCGCTTGGGCGCGATAAGCCTGTTATCCCCGGAGTACCTTTTATCCGTTGAGCTTCGGCGCTTCCATGTGCAACCGTCGGATCACTAACCCCTACTTTCGTACCTGCTCGACTTGTAGGTCTCGCAGTCAAGCTCCCTGTATGCGTTTACACTCTACGCGCGATTACCGACCGCGCTGAGGGAACCATTGGGCGCCTCCGTTACCTTTTAGGAGGCGACCGCCCCAGTCAAACTACCCACCTGGTACTGTCCCCGATCCTGATTCAAGGACCAAGGTTAGAATCTTAACAAAACAAGGGTGGTATTTCAACGACGGCTCCATGGAGACTGACGTCCCCACTTCATAGCCTCCCACCTATCCTACACATGCAGTGTCAAAATCCAATGCCAGGCTATAGTGAAGGTTCACGGGGTCTTTCTGTCCTGCCGCGGGTATCCAGCATCTTCACTGGAACTACAATTTCACCGAGTCCCTCGTTGAGACAGCGGCCAAGTCGTTACACGATTCGTGCAGGTCGGTTTTTGGCCGACGAGGAATTTCGCTACCTTAGGACCGTTATAGTTACGGCCGCCGTTTACGGGAGCTTCAATTCGGAGCTTCGCCTTGCGGCTAA
>CAMAVQ010000088.1 GCA_945861755.1 Gemmatimonas phototrophica | reverse complement strand
CCCGTATACCGCCGTCTCCAATTGGAGGCGCAAGCGCTTTCCATTGGCCTGACTCACCCGCTGCGGCAGATACACCACAAACCCCCGGGCTTCGGCAACCACACTATCCTCCGTGACCGGAACCAAAGGCTCCCCCATCCATAAGCCCTTAAACTGTGCTGTCGCCGGCGTCAACACCCGCACCGCATCGAAGCCCACCTGCCCTTTGGCGGCAAAATCCGCCCGGATGTCGTAGAGGAACTCGGTAGGTTCCCCTGCCTGGACTTGCACCAGGTGTCCCTGAGGCTGGAGAGCGCCGAGTACGGCGACTTCCCCCACTACCCGCTCTGCCAGCAAGGGCGCCGCCTCGATCCCCACCGAATCCACGCGGGCAAACTCCCACAGACTTTGGGTCTCCATGAGCACCTGCACCTGTAGGTACCGCCCGCGCGGCACCCGCGGGTGCTCGCCCGAAGACCGGATGGGCGCTGACCGGAAACTCCAATTCTGTCGGTCATCCGAAATAGGCCCTTGCCAATCCACGGCGGCTGGGTCCCAGGGCCACACCCTGGGTTTCATGCCCTCGTATGCCGCTTGGCTCACCTCGACGGGTTCGCCCAGGTCGTTGTAGCTGTGGTAGGCTATCGGGGTGGGGTCCAGACCTGTCTTGATCTTCACCTGGACCCCGACCTCTGCCTCTGGCGCAGCCACGAGGCGATCCCCTTCCCGGCGCCACTTGCTGATGCCCAGGACCACCCGCCCCAGGTTTACCACTTGCCCCAGATCGATCACCGCGGATTCCCAGGTTGCCTTTGGCACAAAACCCCGGCCGTACACTTCAAAATCTGCGATGGCAAAGCGGTTGAAACTCCCAAATGAATCCGGGATCAATCGCATGCGCAGGAAGCGCAGATACTGCAAGGGGAAAGTGACATTGATGACCGGATCGAAATTCTGGTTTACACTGGCTAGGGGGATATCCAGGGGCTGGTAATAATCAGGACAGGCGCACTCAACCCCCTGCACGCCGCCGGCCGTCTCCACCTGACTTTCTACCAGGGCCTTGTCGTTGCTGGCGGTCAGCTGGTACTGATTGAATTTGTAGTTGGGGCGGTACGGATCCTGGAAATAGGGATCCACTCCATCTGGAGGAACCAGCACAAAGCGATCTACAGGGATCTGGGCCCCCAGGTCCAGGGTATAGAACTCGCCCCAGACCCCGCCCTTCCCCCCGCCGGCTGTATAGCCCCTGGAAATAGAGAAGGTATTGATGTCCCCGTCGATGAACTCTGTCTCAAGGGCCACATGACCAGGCCTGGCGATATCTCCTATTCCCCGCCAGACGCGGGGCATACCTTCGCGGTAATGGATGTCGATGGGTTCCCGGTAGCGGGTCCAATTGGGCAGCCGGGTGACTATGTTCTGGTCCGGTTTCAGCTCCAAGGGCTGGATAGCACCTGGAGCCGCAGCGTCGTCTGTCATCACGTTCAGACCGGTCCAGGCTGACCACGACTCTCCGGCAGCGCCTCCCACCTGCCAGTAGACCCCCTCGGCGGCAACCGCCGAGCCAGCCTGAAACAGTCCGCACAGCACCCAAATCGGGATTGCCAACTTCAACGTCTTGGGCATTCTCGTTCCTCCGCCGTGCCCATAGCACTCCCTGAGGTCTCAGGCCTCAATTCCGCGAATTTTCCCCAAAAAGATATAAACAGTTTCAAACATGTCAAACTTTTTCTTTTCTAAGGATTTAGGCTACTTCAGCGTCAGCCCCAAAAAATCACATTTCCAGTCATTCCCGTGAAGTGATCGATGATGAGAAACACTCCTCCGGGAACGATCTGTCCCAGGATGAGGCCCATGAAAAAGGGCCGGGTTCTGAGGTAAAGGCCCACCCCGCCGTATTTGAGCACCAGCACCTTGATCAACCAAGCCAGGAACATGTTGAACCAGAGGTGGTCCATGATCCATACCGGCCCTAGTGGGAATCCCAGGGGATGAAGGGGCCACCAGGCGTACCGCCAACGCGCCACCATCAACGAAAGCATGACCGCAGCACCGATCCCAGTATTGATCCAACCCCATAGATAGGGCTTGGAGGGTGTGCGGATCAGGTTCGCGGCCTCTTCATACCCCCCTCTTTCCGACCAGATCTGTAGATTGAGCGCCCCGTACTTGTGACACAGGATCACGATGGTCCACAACGAACCAGTCAACCCCACCGCCAAAGCCAGGAGCATCACCCAGAAAAGGAGGTGTTTCCTTCCTTTCAACTCTTCGCCCAACTTGAGGCTGTTGGCGCAGGAGGTCATCACAAAGCTGCGCACATTGTTCACCCAGAAATAGGTCGTCGCCAGGATTACGAGCCCTTGGGTGCCAATTACCGAAGACCCCACGGCTGACACCAGGATGCCGACTGGTCCCACCGGCGGCGAGCCATCCGAAAGGCCGCTCTCCGCCACGATGCGGGTAAAACCCACAATGAGTGCAGCCGCCAAAAAGAACAGCGACAGTGATACCCAAACAGGCATACCTGCCAGCCACAGCCAACCGACCAGCACCGCGGTGCCGATCACTAGGATGAGAACCGCTGACCTATAGGAAAGGATTTCACCCGAATCGTCCACCAATGGGTCACCCAGAAAAGCCTTTCTGAAAACGGCCTTCAGATGCCGGCGCGCGGTCCACAGACCGCCAAAAAAGAGCACCAGCATTGCCCCCATGGACTGGTGGGCGAGGATCGGATCCGCCACCGCATTCCCCCCCCTGAGCACTTCTGAACTGGTGATTCCTATGACGGCGAAGACTCCGCGAAGGGCGTTGGCAAAAAGGTTGAAGAACCACAGGCTGAAAGCGATTTCTGTCTTGACGAAATAGAAGAACCCCAGGATGTTGAAGCGGAACTTGAACTGCAACTCCGAAACGCCGCGAAATAAAGGCACAATCACGGCAATCATGTCCACATTCTGGGCGAGGACGAACACTGCGGGGAAATAATTGTACAGACCATGCATCGTCCCCCAGGTGGCCGGAATGGCAAAGCCGACCCACATCACCGGGTTCTTGAAGAAGGGGCTAAGGTGCTCGCCGATATGCCCTTGCTCGGCCATTGCCAAGGGCACCTGCACCAGCGGATAGATCAACCGCTCGTTCTCCACCCACTGCTTGCGCAGGATGACCATGGTGGCGATCATCACCAGGAACAACGCCCAGATAAAAGGAGTCCAGACCCACAGAATCGGCAGCCAGGCTCCCCAGGGAATGTCGCGCCCCTGGCCCAACCCCTGGTAGAAAGGCTCCAGGATGGCTGGATTGTTGGGCATCATCCAGTCTGGCAGGAAGGGATGAATTATACTCGCCCACTCGTTTTCTGGAGTTGCATAGTAGAAAGGGTCGGCGATCTGGGTAAGAAACCGGGCGACAAACAGAACCGGAAGGGGCGAGGCCATGACCATCATGATATAGATCAGCATCAACTCGCCGCGATTCAAGCAGAGTCTCTGATGGATCAGTTTGGCCACGGGATTGACAAATCCAGAGAGCAGAAATAGCAGGAATACCGCCCCTACCGTGCTCGTCCCCAGGGCCATGAAAGACCCCTGCAAGTAGAGCGTTCCGTAGGCATCGCCGGCAGCAACGAAAAACGAAAAGAGGCACCCCAGGAGGACCGCCCTAAGGGTGAACGCAGATGGCTCGGGGGGTGTTTTTTCTGTCTCGCGCAATCCCAGATCCCTATATTGAAAGCGACTTTGCTGCACCCCAGCTCGCAGGGATTGGGCTGTGGAGAAAACGCAGATTGAGGCGGATGCTCTTTGCAGTTCGTAAGTTAGCTTCAGGGATTAGGCAAATCAAGAAGTTTTTAAATTTTTTCTTAACCTTAACCATCCTAAGATGACGTGGTGCCAGCGAGCCACGGAGCGGACGGTGTGAAGGATCAGGGGGCTGGCTGCCCTCCCTGGCACAACTCAGGGCACGCTTTTCTTGCTGCCCACTCCCTCCAAAGCGGAGGTTGCCATTGCCGAGGTCTCGGGGAAATATAGATGCCTGTCCTTGATATAATTGCATATCCCTTGGACATTTTTTGTCGTTGCCTGGAGTGCATCGTGGACCCGGTGATGCCAAGGCTCTGCCCCTAGGGCGCTGCGCCATGACCTTATCGCTGACAGATTCTCTGCCTCGGCCTTCTTGAGATTCTGCAGGGCGATGCGCATTCGCTCCTGTTGTTCGAGCTGGGGCAGCTCCACCGTAGCAACCAGTTCGGCGACCTGGTAAATGCTCTTTGCCAGGCCGACATAAGACCTCACTACTTCCGTTTCGAGCGCCAATATCGGACTGGCAAACCCCCTGGCCAACTGCAGCGCTCTTTGGCATACCTCCAACTTGCGATCGAAATCCCCAGCATCTGCATAGTAGCGGAACATGCCCTCACCCAGGCTGGGGCGGCGGCGTTGCACCACCATCTCCTCGGCTTGTCCCCATGAATAGCAGATGGGAAAGTTCGAGTCATAGACATCGAACTCCAGGGGCCCCATTAGTTCTGACCACTCCCCAACTAGCTCAGGGTGCTCGTACCCCTGGATGGTAGCCCAGGCGACGGCAAATTCTCTTTCGCTGCGACCATTGGCGTTCCACGCCCACTCAGCTAGCGCGTGAATGTTGAAGCCGCAGATTTCCCTAGCCATTGTCCGCCAAGCCATCATCCCGCTGGCACCCTGGTAATGGCGCCGATGGAGGTGCCGCACATAATCTCTGACTCGGTGAGCCGAGGACTCGGGCAGCTTAAATTCCGGTGTATCCACGCAGGCATTAACGGTCAGCGGCACATCGTAACTGACCAGCCAGCGCCCCTGGGAGGCATAATGGTCCAGCAGAGGGTTGGCCATCAGGTCTCGAGGTACACAGAGGACGCGCTCCATTGCCGTGGCGCAAGCGCGCTCAATTTTCACCTCTGGGGGTGTTTCGGCCAACACTTGATGGTCCCTCTGGGCGGTGGTCGTTGATAGGAATAGGCGGATGTGGAAGTTTGGGTGCGCGCTAGTGACTCTCCGCCAAGCCTCCACAAAAGCGCGCGCCTCCAGCACAAACTGGCCCACGGCGGTGCAGGGCTGGCAACCACACTGGGCAGGTCGTTCGGAGAGCCAACAACTTACCTCCTCAGCGCCCTGGTCGGCGATGTCCATCATCCATCCCGCCAGGATATCGACGAGGAGAGGATTGGAGGCACAGGGCACGCGGTGCTGGTTCCCCCCTTTGTGGGCAAAGTACCTGCCCGCAAGTGCGCCATCCCCCTTGCCGGCCAATTCTGGATAGGCGGAAAACAAGCCGACATCATGCAGGAAATTGAGGTGCAGGATGTAGGGCAAATAGTTAAATGCCCGCAACCGGCTTTCCACCATCAAATTCCGCTCGATCTCGGCGTGAATTTGTTTCCCTCTCTCGATGGGATAGAGCCTGGTTTCGCTCATCTTCCCGTAATTGAGCTTGAGCGAAGACAACCACGGTATCCAATCGGCTGGCTGGGGGAAATTCCACAGGCCGCGTTCGGCCAAGTCTGGCCAGTCTAGGACGTTGATCAGGGGGATAACGACCTGTTCTGAACCGAGGACGGGTTCTAGAAGTTGGGCTAAGGTCCGGGCGGCGTAATAGACCCCTTTTCCCCCCAGCCCGGCGAGGACCAAGCCCTCGGCGCCCTGAGGCTGGATCACATACGCCTGATCGCCATTGGGGAGTTCGGCCAGTCGATGGGCCTGGGCTAGGGGCCGTCCTTCCACCCTACCTTGGTTGTCCACAATGCCCAGGAAGAGTTCAAATCGCGATCCCATGGGAACCTGGCCGCATCTCGTTCGAAAAAGGTTGGTCAGTTCAGTTGCGGCAAATCGTTCTGCCGAGCTGGCCTTCTCGCCCACCCTGATGGTCACCTCCTTGGGATTGCAGATAACCGTATCGCCAAAGGAGATCTCCTGGGGCAGGGGCATGAGGTGTCGGAGCCACTGTTCTGGGGTGGGGATCTGCATTTTCACCACAAATCACTCCTCAGGTAATTGGTCAATCCATCCACAAGCCGCCATTCACGTCGATGATTTCGCCGGTGATATGCCGCGCCTCATCCGAGGCAAGAAAGAGGGCACCTTGGGCCACGTCCCGGGCTGTGCCAACCTCCCCCAGAGGAATACGGGCAGCTAACTCTGCATGGTTGGCCGTCTTGGTCATATCGGTATCGATGACCCCTGGGGCAATGGCGTTGACCCGCACCCGATGCGGCGCCAGGTAGCGCGCCAGGCCGATGGTGAGGGCAGAAACACCGGCTTTGGCGGCGGCATAAGGGGGATGGCCGGTGAATCCGCCGCTCTTGGCGGCCACTGAACTCATGTTGACGATGGCGCCGCGACTGCGGGGTTTCATGAAGGGAATGGCAGCCTGGCAGCAAAAAAAAGTCCCCTTGAGATTCACCGCCAAGATGCGATCCCAGGTTTCTTCGCTGCAGTCCTCAAAGGTGGTAGAGAGCAGAATCCCGGCGTTGTTGACCAGAATGTCCAGCTGGCCAAAGTGTGCCACTAGCTCGGAAAAGCCGGCCTCCACCTCTTTTTTGGACGAAACGTCCATCTGCAGGGCCCGCCCTGGAATAGGCAAGGTCTCCAGGGTCTGCTTGGCCAACTCCATATCGATATCAGCCACGCCCACCTGGGCCCCTTCCTCGGCGAAAAGCTGGCAGATGGCCCGACCAATTCCCCTCCCCCCACCGGTCACCAGCGCTACCTTCCCGGCCAATTTCTCGGTCATGAAAGTCTTCCTCCCCTTCTCCAATTTTGTTTGGCCATATATTACGCAAACCACCGATCAGCACGCAAACAATACCCGCGAACAATTCCCAGACCTAAGGCGTTTGTCAGGCATTCGGTCTGGACCTATATTTCCACCTCCCTCATGTCAAAGCACCTATGCCTGACACTGCCTTCCCGCTGACCGCTGCTTTCTTCGACGTGGACGGCACCCTCGTCGATGCCAACGTCGTCCACTACTACCGCTACCTAGCCCTCAGGCACGCCTCGATTGCCGGCCGGGTGTGGTGGTACTGCCACTTCCTGCCCAGGGTACCCCTCTTCGTGGCCTTCGACAAGATTGATCGCGCCCTGTTCAATCGCTTCTTCTACCACAGCTACCAGGGCATGGATGCTGCACGGGCGCGCGCCGACGCCGAGAACCTCTTAGCCGACCTCATCCGCCCCTGCCTGTTTCCCGGCGCCCTGGAGGCGCTGCGCACCCACCAGCAGGCGGGCCGGCGCACGGTGTTGGTCACTGGTTCGCTCGACTTCATCATCGCCCCCCTGGCCCGGCTTCTCGGCGTCACCGATGCCCTGAGTGTCACGCTAGGAGAACACGAGGGGCGTTTCACCGGCGAATTGACCACCCCGCCGCTCAGTGAGGGAGAAAAAGCCCGCGTGGTGCAGGAGTACGGCGCCCGGCACCAGCTTGACCTAGGTGAATCCTATGCCTATGGTAATGACCCGGCCGACATCCCCATGCTGGAGGCGGTGGGCCATCCGGTGGCGGTCAACCCGCACGGCGCACTGTCCCGCCTGGCCGCTGCCCAGGGCTGGGAGGTGCGGCGCTGGTCCCTGCCGCACTAGCCCTCAGTGCCCATGTTAGCCCTCCAATACATCAAGAGTATTCCCCGCTACCTGCTCATCCGCAGCCTGGGGCATCGCTTCAAAAGTCTGGTGACCAGCTCCCTGGCGCCGCTGCGGCTGGTCGAGTTGCCAGAACCGGTACCCCCGGGTCCAGACTGGGTGGTGATCAGGACCCATCAGAGCGGCATCTGCGGATCTGACCTGGCTACCCTCACTGCCAAAGGCAGCCCCTACTTCTCGCCCCTCAGCTCCTTCCCCTTCGTGCTGGGCCACGAGTTGACAGGCGAATTGGTGCAGGTGGGTTCCAAGACCGGGGGCGGCTGGGAGGTGGGCGATCGGGTGACCCTGGAGCCAGCCCTCTCCTGCGCGGTGCGCGGCATCTCGCCGCCCTGCCGACCCTGCAGTCGCGGCTACTACCCCACCTGCGAGAACATCGCCGCCGGCGCGCTGGCCCCCGGACCCCAGACCGGGTACTGCCGCGACACCGGCGGCGGCTGGAGCGAGTATCTGGCCGCCCACCCCTTCCAGCTGCACCGCCTGCCAGAGGGCCTCTCTGCCGACGAGGAGATTCTGGTGGAGCCCTTCAGTTGCGCCCTGCACGCGGTGCTCAAGTCCAGGGTGCAGGCCCAGGATCAGGTGCTGATCATCGGGGCCGGCGCCATCGGGCTGCTCACCCTGGCAGCTCTGCGCCTGATCGAACCCCAGTGCCGCATCACCGTGCTGGCCCGCTACCCGCACCAGGAGGAGGTAGCCCACCGCCTGGGCGCCGACTATATTATCCGCGGCCAGGCCGACCTTGGGGAACGCCTGTGTCGGCATTACGGGGCCAAGTCGTACCAGCCCGAACTGGGCAAACCCGTGGTCCTGGGCGGGGCGGATCTGACCTTTGACTGCGTGGCCTCCAGCACCACCCTCGACGACGCCCTGCGCTACACCCGCAGCCAGGGCCGGGTGATGGTGGTGGGCATGCCGGCCATTCCCAAAGGCATCGACTGGACCGCCCTGTGGCACAAGGAAATCGAGATGGCCGGCACCTACACCTACTGCTTCGAGAGCTACCAGGGCCGACCCATCCGCACCTTTGCCCTTGCCCTCGAATTCCTGCGCCAGATGCGCGGACGGCTCGACGGCTTGGTAGGGGCGCGTTTTCCGCTCTCCCAGTACCGGCGCGCCGTACACACCGCCTTGTCCACCGGCCAGAGCGGGGTAATCAAAACCGCCTTCGACCTGCGCCTTCCCAGCTGAGTCCCCTATGGCCCGCAAATTCGCCCCCCAGATCCTCTACGCCCGCAAGGGCGAGAAATTCCTCTTTCAGTTCGGGGAGGGCATGTGCCACCAGGAATTGCCGGAGGGCACCCGGGTCATCTACCCAGGGGTGCGTGCCGACGGCGAACGCAGCCGGCGTCACATCGAGGAAAGGCTGATCCAGGCCCTGGACCAGCCCACGGGCACCCCGCCTCTGCGCGAGAAATTGCGCCAGCTTCGCCAAACCAAGGCAACACCCAAAATTGTCTTCGCCTTCGACGATGTGAGCCTCCCCCTGCCCCCCATGAAGAGCCCGGACATCCGCGCCATCATGATGGACCAGGTGGAGCGCATCTGCCTCGAAGAGGGCGTCACCGATCTCGAATTCATCTGCGCCATCGCCCTGCACCGGCCCATCCGGCCCGATGAATTTCGCCATCTCTGCGGCAGCCGGCTCTATCACAAATACTTCCCCGGGCGGATGCGCAACTACAACGCCATCGACCCCCATGACAACGTCCACCTGGGACACACCGAGAAGGGGGAAGACGTCGAGGTATGCCGGTCGGTGGCCGAAGCCGATCTGCTGATCTACTTCAACGTCAACTACGTGGCGATGGACGGAGGATACAAATCCTATGCCACCGGCCTGGTCAGCCACCGCAGTCTGCGGCACAACCACGACTCCCAGACCCTGCGCCACACCCGGTCCCTCTACGACCCCCCTCGCAGCCTGATGCACCAGTCCTTCACCCGCATCGGCAAGATGATCCAGCAAAAGATCGATATCTTCCACATCGAGAGCGTGCTGGACGAAAACCTCTTCCCCTGGCACCTGGCCTGGGTGCAGCAGCTCGACCGGGAGCTGAGCCTGTTCGAGAAGGTGCTCATGTACTCGAGCGTCTGGGGCCTCAAACTGCTGCCCCACTGGCTGCGCCTGAAGATCTTCTGGGCCACCCGTGGGCCCTTCGGCCTGGTGGCCCTCAACGCCGGCGAGACCTCAGCGGTACACCAGAAGACCCTCGAGGCCTGCTACACCGACAAGATCGTGGAGGTGGAGGGCCAGTGCGACATCCTCCTGCTCGCCCCCACCTGCATCGGCCCATACACCAAGGACACCTACCTCAACCCGCTGCTGGTCAATACCTACGCCCTGGGGTACTACTACAATATGTACCTCGACGGGGTGCCGCTGGTGCGCCCAGGCGGGGTGGTGATCGTGGTCAATCCCCTGCCCTACAAGTGGACCGAGCCGACCCACACCCTGTACCGGGAGTTTTTTGAGAAGGTGCTCTCCTCCCACCGGGGACTGGACGAATTTGAGGCCTTCCAGGAGGAGTTCGCCCAGGACCAGCGGCTCAACGACCTCTACCGCCGTGGACTGGCCCCGGCCGGGGTCCACGGTTTCTACATGTACACCTGGGCGGCCCACGGCATGGACCAGGTGGGCAAGGTGTACGCGGTGGGATGCGGGACCGACCACCGGGGTGCCGACATCCTGGGCTGGGAATGCTGCAAGAGCGTGATGGAGGCCGTGGCCGCCGCGCGCCGGCACCTGGGCAACCCCGAGGCCGCAGTCAGTTATTTCCGCTGTCCGCCGGTGGGTTATATCCGCGTCAAGCAGGCCCCCTGAATGTCCTGGGTGTTGATCGCCAACCCGGTGGCCGGTGGCGGCCGGGGCCGACGGATCGCCGAAGCGGCAGCCCTGTCCCTGCAGCGAGCCGGCCGTCCCGTTGAGCTACACCTGACCGCTGCCCCAGGCCACGCCGCAGACCTGGCCCGGCAGGCAGTCGAGGCCGGCTGCGAGAGGCTGGTGGTCTGCGGCGGGGACGGCACCATCCGCGAGGTGTTGCCGGCGCTGCTTCACACCCAGATCCCCCTAGGCCTCCTGCCCTTCGGCACCGCCAACGACTTGGCGCGCGCCCTGGGGGTCCCCCGCCAGCTGGACCGCGCCTTGCAGGTGTTGCTCCGAGGCCGGCCCACTCCCATCGACCTGGGGAAGGCGGGCGAGGCGCTGTTCTGCACGGTAGCGGCTTTCGGCTTTGACGCCGAGATCAGCGAAGCCATGCGCCAGGGCCGCACCCCTTTCCCCGGCACCGCCGGCTATTTGTACGCTACCTTGGGCCATCTCTTTCGTTTCCGCCCGCCAGTGGTGCGCCTCGAAGGCGAGTTTGGCACCTTTGAAGGCGAGGTGCTGCTGGTGGCCACCGCCAACACCCGTTCCTACGGGGGCGGCATGCAGATCGCCCCAGCCGCCGATCCGCGCGACGGCAAGTTGGAGGTGTGTATCGTCCGCCAGGTGCCCAAGCGCACCATCCTGGCGGTGTTGCCCCGCCTCTTCTGGGGCGGTCACGTGTACCATCCGGCTGTGTCTATGGAGCGAACTTCCTGGTTGCGCATCCACACCGCTGAGCCGCAGTTATTACACGCCGACGGCGAACCCCTGGCCCATACCCCGGTGACCATTGAGGCCCTGCCCGCGGCGCTGCAGGTGGTGCTGCCCGTCCTCCCCTGAACCACGCTTGCCTTTGCCTGTCATATTGACCATATTGTGGGCTCAGCCCGCCGCCTAGCGGGAACCTGCCCCCCAAACCCGCCACCCGCCGGATATGGCCACCCGCGCCCAAAAGGTTCACCTCGCCCTCTTCCTGCTCTTTTCCACCGCCCTGCTGGCGACTTTTATCTTTCTGCTGGCCGGGCTGCAATTTCTGGAAAAGCGGGAGGCCTATTTCATCGAATTCAAGGACACCTCGGTAGGCGGCCTCAATATCGGCTCCCAGGTCAAATACATGGGCCTGAGGGTGGGCAAGGTCGAGGAAGTTAGTATTTCGCGCGAGGACGTTACCACCGTGCTGGTCGAGATTGCGATAGATCCGCAATTGCTGCCCAACGCCATCCGCGCCGATACCCGCGCCAGCATGGCCAATCAGGGGATCACCGGCGTCAAGTATATTGAATTAGTGGCCGGTTCTCAGCAGGCAGCGGTGCTGCCTCCCGGCTCGCGCATCCAGCCCAACGAGAGTTTCCTGTCTACCATCGACGAACGCGCCGAGATTCTCACCGCCAAGGTCGAACAAGTGCTAAACAACCTGATCTCCCTGACCAGCGAGCAGAACACGGCCCAGCTGACCGGGGCCCTGCGCGGGGCCAGCGAGCTGATGCAGACCACCAGCGCCATCGCCAGCGAGAACCGCGCCCCCCTGCAGGCCACCTTCGCCCATCTCGAAGCGGCCACCCAATCGATGGCGACCTCCGCGGCCAACCTGCAGGCGGCCACCACCAACCTGCGCCAGATTCTGGCTGGCAAGGAATTGCAGGGCACCCTGGTCAATCTGCAGTCCGCCTCCAACCAGCTGCGCCTGCAAATGGACCAGCCCATCCCCGACTTCGTCGCCAACCTCAACCAGATGACCCTTTCCGCCGACCGCACCTTCACCCACATCGACCAAACCGTGGTCCAGAGTCGAGACAACATCCTGCGCTCCATCCAGGACCTGCAGGAAACCCTGCAGAACGTCCGCCAGGCCACTGACCTCATCAAGGATGATCCCTCAGTGTTGATCCGCGGGCGGGGAGAGAACTGAGATGCGCGGATCGCTCTTGCCCATCATGCTCCTCCTTACCCTGGTAGGCTGCAGCACGCTGCTGGGCACCAAGACCATCCGCCAACAGCGCAAGTTCACGCTCATTTCCCAGCCCCTGCGCCTGCCTGGTGGGCTATCGGAACGGCCCTACCCTTTCAAAGTGCAATTACGCAAGGTCGAGGTCTCGCGCCTGTACGACCGCGAGCCACTCGTCTCCCGCCTCTCGGCCTACGAGGTGCGGGAAGACCGCTGGAATGTCTGGGCTGCGCGTCCCAGCGACATGCTCACCAGCACCATCGAGCACTACCTGGCAGATGCCGGACTTTTTGCCCAATTTGGCCGGGAATTCCTCGACCAGCGGCCCGATTATGTATTCGAGACCACCGTCACTGCCATCGAGTGTTTCGCCAGCGAGGAACGCAGCGCTGCCCACCTGGCCCTGACCTGGAGACTGGTGGACCAAAAGGATAATACGCCTTCCTGGTCGGGGAAATTCGACCGCGAGGAGCCGGTGTACAACCGGGACATCGGTGCTGCCGTGCAAGCCCTGAGCAGCATCCTGCAGGAAGAATCCGAAAAAGCCTGCCGTGAGCTAGATCTCATATTCCTCAATTTGATGCGCCAGCAGCGCGGCGAACCGGCCCTGACGCCTGCTGAGGTCGAGCACAGCGGCAGTCTCACCCCTGCCACCGAGGAGGACGGGGACGCCACCCAGTACGAGCTGCTCTACGACCCGGTCAAACTCGCCGCCCCCGGCAAACCATGATGAACCGCTTCTACCTCTGCGCCGCACTGCTGGGGCTTTCTCTGCCGGCCCTGGCCCAGCAAAGCACCTGGATCGCCCCTCCGGCACGGGTCCAGTGGCAGCAGGACCGGACCCAGATCCCCGCGGGCAAGGGCATGCTCTTCGTCCCGGTCATCACCAGCTCGCGCAACGAACCCCTATACCAGGTTTTCTACGAGGATCGCAAAATCGCCTCGGCCGCACCGGGCACCCCGGTGTTGCTGCCCCCAGGCACCTACCAGGTGCGCATCGGCTCGGGCAACATCACCCAGATGATAAAAAAGACGGTGAAAATCGTCGAAGGCCGCACCGCCCTGCTCGATGCAGACTGGTCCGCCCTGGCGGTCAACGTCATCGACGAGAGCCGCACCTCGGTCAAGGAGGCCTACGAACTCTTCGAAGACCGCCACCAGGAGAACTATGGGGTGGGGTTTGGCATTGAGGAGGAGCGGGGCGAAACAGTGAAGACCTGGCTGCTCAGGCCGGGGGATTACACCCTGGTCAAGGTGGGGGAAAATGTGGCCTCCACCCGCAAATTCAGCATCCATCTCTCCCCCGGCGAGCTGTCGCAGCGCAACCTGGTGGTCAGGGACAATGCCTTCGTCGGCTTCTATCAGCCCAACCTCCTGCTAGGTGCCGCCCAGCAGACCCGCAAGCTCAAAACCCAATGGATCCTGAGCGGGTCCCCCCAGTTAACCAACGCCAAGAACACCTCGCAGGATCAGAGCAGCGTCTCCCTTTCGATGCAGGCCTTCAACCGCACCACCTACAACAGCCCGCGCCACTACGCCAACCTGCGTCTGATCGCCGAGGAAGGGGCCACCCGCGAGGGCAAGGACTCCTTCCGCAAATCAGTGGACAAGTTCGAGCTGCGCGCCACCTATATACGCCGCCTCTCCCGCCGGTTGGGCCCCTATATGCGCGGGGTGCTCAACACCAAGTTCTTCACCACTGACGTGCGTTTCGATGCCCCGCGAGATTTCGCCAAAGTCAACGCTGCCGGCGATACCCTCCGCCTCTATCCCCTCACCAGTGAGGTATCCCTCGAACCGCCCTTTTTCCCCCTACAGTTCCGGGAGGGCGTCGGCATCAACTCCCAGCTCTACCGCAGTTTCCCCCTCAACATGGACCTGCGCTTTGGCTGGGGCGCCCGCCAGACCTACGTCTCGGACTCCTTTCAACTCAAAGGCGACCAGCGCACCGCCACCAGCGCCACTGAGTTGAAGAATACCAGCAGCACCGGCTTCGAGGCCCTGCTGATCACCGATGCCCGCCTGGGGCGATTCATCAGCCTCGATTCGGAGTTCGACATCCTCCTGCCCTCCAGTGCCGTCGATTCCTGGGTCTTCAGCTGGGAGAACCGCTGGCGCATCATCCTCACCAGCTTCGTCAATCTCGACGTGGTCATGGACTTCGATCGCCCCGAAGCCTCCCAGCGCAAGAAGACCGCCCTGGACGCCGAAACCTCGCTCTGGGGTCTGAAGGGGCTGGAGTTGCGGCAGCAGGTGCTGCTGCGCCTCTCTTATATACCCTGATTCTATGGTTCGCAGCGACGAGCAGGGCTTGCACCTGAGTGGGGAACTCACCCTGGCGACCCTGGCCGCTACTCAGGCGGAGATCAGCCGGCTCCTGGCCACACATCCGGCCTCCCAGCTCCAGCTCTCCTTGGTCGATTTGACCAGGCTGGATCTGGCCGGGGCCCTATATCTCCAACAGTTGAGCGCCCGCTGCACCGCCCAGGGCAAAGCCCTGTCGTTCCAGGGTTTGCCCTCCCGTTTCCGGGAAATCTGCACCCCTATCCTCCCCAAAGCCCCTCCACCTATTGACCTTTCCCCAGCCCCCGATTTCCTCGAAAGGCTGGGGGAATGGGGCTACGCCTTGGGCCGTCAGGCCAAGGGCCTTTTGTTTTTGATTTCCGACCTGAGTTGTGCGGCCTTCACCTGCCTTTTCGACCGTTCGGGTATCCGGCGGGGCAGCTTTACCGAGCAGGCCATCGCCACCGGGTCCCAAGGCCTGCCCATCGTCGGCCTGGTCCTGTTGCTGATCGGCGCAGCTTCTGCCCTGCAGGCCTCGGTGCAGCTACAGAAATTCGGCAGCAACATCTTCGTGGCCAATCTGCTGGCTATCGGCATCTGCAGCGAGCTGGGGCCGCTGATGACCGCCATTGTTATATCGGGCCGCAGCGGTTCCGCCATCGCCTCCGAGATGGCGGTGATGAAGTTCAACGAGGAACTCGATGGCCTGCGCACCCTGGGCTTGGAGCCACTGCGCTTTGTGGCAGTGCCCAAGCTGTGGGCCATGTTGTTGTGCCTGCCCCTCTTGACCATTGCGGCTGACTTCATCGGCCTGCTGGGCGGCACCCTGGTCAGCGTGTTGGTCTTTGATCTCTCCTTCACCACCTTCGTCGAACGCCTGCTCGACGTGCTCAAGCTCAAACACATCCTCACCGGCATCGTCAAGAGTATTTCCTTTGCCTGGGTCATCACCCTGCTGGGGGTGTACCAGGGTTTGAACTTCCGGGGCGGGGCCGACGATTTGGGCCGCACCACCACTGCCTCGGTGGTCAATTCCCTGCTGGCCATCATCGCCCTCGACACCTTCTGGGGCGCGATCTTCTACCTCAAACGATGACCACCCTGGTAGATCTCACCGGCCTGCACCTGGCCTACGGCGACCACCAAGTACTCGCCGGGGTGGACCTGCGCGTCGAGGCCGGCGAGGCGGTGATCATCCTGGGGAGAAACGGCTGCGGCAAGAGCACCTTGTTCAAGGCCCTCCTCGGTTTGGATACCCCTCAGCAAGGCCAGGTGCGCCTTTTCGGGCAGGACCTCGATACACTCCCCGAGGTGGAGGCCAACACCCTGCGCCGCCGCATGGGGGTGGTCTTTCAGCAGGGCGCCCTCTTCAGCTCCATGAGTGTGGCCGACAACGTGGCCCTGCCCTTGCAGATGCACACTGACCTGGATGAAGCAGCCATCGGCGACCTGGTCGCCGGCCTGCTAGACCTGGTGGGCCTGCCGAACATCGGCAGACGCTTGCCCGCCCAGCTTTCGGGGGGCATGCGCAAACGCGTGGCCCTGGCCCGAGCCCTGGCCCTCGGCCCGGAGTTGCTTTGCTGCGACGAGCCTGGCGCCGGCCTGGACCCGGTGGCTGCCACCGAAATCGACCAGCTGCTGCTGCGGCTCAAACACCACCTGGGCACCACCCTAATCGTGGTCACCCACCAATTGCTCAGCATCGAACGCCTGGCTGGCCGCTTGGTAATGCTGGACCAGGGCAGGGTGGTCTTCTCCGGCACCCTGGCCCAGGCCAAAGGCAGCGAACTGCCGGTGGTATCCAGCTTCTTCGGCACCGGACAAGGGCGATGAAGCTGATCCTCATCGCCGCCCTCAACCGGCATCGGCTCATCGGCCGGGAGGGTGGGCTGCCCTGGCACTATCCCGCCGATCTGAAACACTTCAAACGCAGCACCCTTGGCCACCCCATCCTCGCCGGCCGCAAAACCTATGAATCTTTTCAGCGACGCCCCCTGCCCGGACGGCCGAATCTGGTATTAACCCGCGACCCCGGGTACCAGGTCTCGGCCGGGGTGTACCTGTGCCACACCCTCGAAGAAGCGCTGGCCTGCGGCAGGCAACTGGACACTGGCAAGCTCTTTGTAGTGGGCGGGGCGCAGCTCTATCAACTAACCCTGCCCATCGCCGACGAACTGCTGCTTACCTGGGTCCCCGACCTGGTCGAGGGCGACACCTATTTCCCAGCGTGGAATGAGTCGGAATGGGACGTGGGAGAGCGCCGGGAAGAGGGGGTGTTGCGCTTTGTCGGCTATAGGCGGAAATTTAGCTGAAATCCGCCGCCAAATTCCGAGAAAGGCCCACATGCTCGACCAACTGACCATGGCCCCCAGCGATCCCATCCTGGGGCTGACCGATGCCTTTAGGAAGGACCCCAATCCAGACAAGATCAACCTGGGTGTGGGGGTGTACAAAGATGAATCGGGCCATACCCCCATCCTCAACTCAGTGGCCCAGGCCCGCCAGCGCATCCTGGCCGCCGAGACCACCAAGAACTACCTGGCCATCGACGGTTCTCCCGAGTACAGCCAGGTGGTGCAGGAGTTGCTTTTCGGCGCCGGACATGCACTGCTTGGCAGCGGCCGGACCGTGACGGTACAGGCCCCCGGCGGTACCGGCGCCCTGCGGGTAGCCGCTGACTTTCTCCACCAACATTTCCCCGCCGCGCGGGTATGGATCTCGGAACCCACCTGGGCCAACCATTCCCAGATCTTTCGCCTGGCCGGTATTCAGGTCCAGACCTACCCCTACTTTGACGCCCGCACCAACGCGCTGGATTTTGCGGCCATGTGCCGGGCCCTGGACAGCGCCCCTGCCGGCGATATCATCCTGCTTCACGGCTGCTGCCACAACCCAACTGGGGTAGACCCAACGCCCGACCAGTGGCGCGACCTGGCCGGACTGCTGACCGCCCGCCATCTGCTGCCCCTGGTGGACTTTGCCTATCAGGGCCTGGGTCGGGGACTGCGCGAGGATGCCGAGGGTCTGGCAACCCTGTGCGCCGCACTCCCCGAACTGCTAGTGGCCAGTTCCTTCTCCAAAAACTTTGGCCTCTACAACGAGCGGGCTGGGGCACTCACCTTGGTCGCCGCCACCCCCGAGGCGGCCCAACAGGTACTGAGCCACCTCAAAATCTGTATCCGCGCCAACTACTCCAACCCGCCCGCCCACGGTGCTGCCATTATCACAACAGTTTTACAAGATACCCAGTTGCGGCAGGAATGGGAGGGGGAAGTACGGGCCATGCGCCAACGAATCGGCCAGATGCGCGCCCTCTTCGTGGCGACGCTGCGGCAGAAGGGGGTGGTGCGGGACTTTTCCTTCATCGAGCGCCAGCAGGGCATGTTCTCCTTCTCTGGACTCAACAAGGAGCAGGTGGAGACCCTGCGCCATGTTCACGGGATCTATATTGTCGGCGGGGGACGCATCAATGTGGCGGGCATGACCAGGCAGAACATGGACCCCCTGTGTAACGCCATCGCCGCCGTGCTCAACTGAGCTGGCGGGCCAGTTCCTGCACCTGATTCATCCAGCC
>CAMAVQ010000087.1 GCA_945861755.1 Gemmatimonas phototrophica | reverse complement strand
CGAAGCCCCCCAACGCCCCACAATCGGCGATCGGCAACGGGGACGGGTGAAAGCAGGGGCCAAAAGCGGGGGATTGCGATCTATACGCCTTTCCCTGGGGAACGGTCGGGAAGGGAAGTCCGCGTGGTCGGGGGCCGGGTAGCGGAACTGTGCGAGCGAGAGGGGCAACACCATCTATATGGTGTTCGGGGGCCGGGCTGTCGGGCGGCCCCATGCAAGCGGCGCAGCACCCCATACGTTGGGGTGCTGCGGGACGCGCCTTGGGCAAGGTCGGAGTGGGTCATTCACCGACGCGCCCCAGCCTACTCCGCCAGAATCTCGTCCACGTCCTTCGCCGCGTCGTCCAAGGCCTGCTGCGGGGTCCTCGCTCCAGTGAGGGCCATGTTGACTGCTTCGGCCACCAGGGCCTGGATCTCGGAGATGCGCGGGTGCCCTGGCCAGGCCAGCCCATTCATCAGCCCGGCGGCCAGCACCTCCATGTCCACGTAGTCAGAATGCACGCCCGGCGCATAGGCCGACTTGAGGGCCGGCAGCAGCACCAGGGTGGGGTCGGGCACCTGCCATACCGGGTTGTCCACAAAGAGGGCCTTGAGCGCGGTCCAGGCCGCCTCCGGGTCCGGGGTGTATCCGGTGACGGAAACCATGGCGATGTCGAGCAGGGTGCGGGAAGGATTGGCCTCGGGGGACTGGGCCGGCACCGGCAACTGGGCCAGCCCCATATCCTCCAGCGGGAAATGGTAGGTGCCCACCACCACGTCCTGCCACCAGGGACCTTCGACGGAGAAGAGCGCGTGGCCACCGCTCCAGTGGGCGATATTCTCGTCGTTGGCATAGGCAGTGCAGGCCTCGGGCATGTAGCCCTGCTCTTTCATCCTCAGCAGAAAACTTAGCGCCGCCAGCCCCGCCGGCCCGTTGAAGGCGGCCCGGGTCCAGTCCTCGTTGAGCACCCGCCCGCTCGCCCCGTAGAGCAGGGCCGCGAAGCGATAGGCCGTGTCCCCGTGAGAGCTGGCAGGCATGCTCAGGGTGTGGATGCCCGCTGCCTTGAGCACCGGCCCCATGGCCTCCATCTCCTCCCAGGTGCGGGGCAGCTGCAGGCCGTGGGCTGCGAGAATCCTGCGATTATAGGCCATGACAAAAGGCAGGGTGGTGGCCGGGATGCCGTAGTGCTTGCCCTGGAACTGCACATGTTCGAGGATGTGGGGTAGGTACCGCTCGCGGATCTGGGGGAAGTCGGGGAAATTCTCCAGCGGATAGAGTCCGCCCTGCTCGCCGAACTCCACCGAGTACTTGTGGTGGACGTAGACCAGATCCGGTCCCTCGCCGGCCACCGTGGCGGTGATCAGGCTCTCGCGCTGGGTGTTCCAGTCGCGGTTCTCAAAGGTGATCTCGATCTCGGGATGGCTGGCGTTGAATTCGGCCACCCCCTGCCGCAGCCAGACCTGGGTGCGGGGCACCCCGCCAAAGGCCCAGAGCAGGATCTGGTGCGGCTTGCCCGGTGTCCCCTCGCGCCCACTGCCGCAGGCGGTCGCCAGCAGCCAGACGGCCAGCAGCCAACGGGGCAACATCATGGCCCCGCTCAGAAAACGATCACGTTGCGCAGGGCCCCGCCCCCTTCCATCTGGGCAATGCCCTCGTTGATCTCTTCCAGGGCGTAGCGTCCGCTGACCAGTTCGTCGAGCTTGAGCCGGCCCTGCTGGTACAGCGCGATCCAGAGGGGGATGTGCACCCGAGGCAAAGTAGAGCCGTTCCAGCTGCCCATCACCTTGCGCTCGGCGATAAAGTTGCCCACACTCAGCTTGGCCTGCGCCCCACCCTCGGGAATGCCGAGGATGATCTCCGAGCCCCGCCCGGCCAGCATCTCGAAGCCCTGCTCCACCGCCCGAGTATTGCCCACGGTCACAAAGCTGTAGTCCACGCCCCGCCCGCCGGTCAATTCTTTCACCGCCGCCACTGGATCGCCGCTCTTGCCATTGACCGCGTGGGTGGCGCCAAAGCGGCGGGCCACCTCCAACTTACTTTCCACCACGTCCACGGCGATAATGGGATTGGCCCCGACCAGGGCCGCCCCCTGCACCGAGTTGAGCCCCACGCCCCCGATGCCGATCACCGCCACGCTGTGGCCGGCCTTGACCTGGGCGGTGTTGACCACCGCCCCCAGGCCGGCGATCACCCCGCACCCCAAGAGCGCCGCCCCCTCCAGGGGCATGCCGTCTGGCAGCTGGATGAGTTGGGTCTGATCTACTATCACTCGTTCGGCAAAAGCCGCCGAGCGGATGCCCCGCCCCAACATCTGCCCCTTCTTGTTGTGCAGCCGCGTCTCGGTGTCGAGGGCAAAGGCCCCGTCGCACATGTACTGGGCCCCGATGGTGCAGTAATGGCAGCGGCCGCATGAGCGGATCAGGCAGACCACCACCCGGTCTCCCACCTTGGCCAGCACCACCTCTTCACCCACGGCCTCGACCACCCCTGCGGCCTCGTGGCCGGGGATCAGGGGCAGATTGCCGCCCCACTCGCCGCGGATCAGGTGTACGTCGCTGTGGCAGATGGCCGAGGCTGCCAGGCGCACCTCCACCTCCCCCCGGCCTGGCTTTTCCAACTCCACCTCTTCCACCACCAGGGGTTTGCCAAACTCGTAACACACCGCTGCCTTCACGGGAGCCTCCTCTACAAAGTGGGATGTTCGGCGATGGCCACACCCAGGCGCGAGTCGGCCATGCCATAGTACAGAAACCAGCGCCCGCCCAACTGCGCCAGGCCCTCGGCAAAGACCACCTGCGGCACCTGGCCCACCTGCTCATCGGGCCGGGTGGGTTCGAGCAGGGGGGTCTCTGAGCGGCGCATTACTTTGCGGGGATCGGCCGGATCGATGAGCACCTGGCCAAAGGCGTAGCGCAGGTTTTCGTCCGCCGAATTGTACCCCAGCCACAAACCCTCGGGCAGCAGCACCGGCGCCGGCCCCGGCTCCACCAGCCGCGCGTCGAAATACCCTTTGCGGGGCGAGATCACCGGCTGGGCTTCGATCTCCCAGGTGCGCAGGTCGGCCGAGGAAGCCGCCCAGATATGGGTGTCGCCGAAGTACATCCAGTACCGCCCCTGCACGGGCTGGTCATAGATCGCCCCGGACTTGGACCATCCCCGCGGGGTGCCGGGGTATTCATCAGCGGGGAAATAAGCGTCCCACTGCTCGTCGGCAAAAACCGGCCCCCACTTCTCCCACGAGCGCAGGTCTTTGCTCACCGCCATACACAACCGAGCCACCTTGCCGTCGTACCCGGTGTAGGTCAGGTAAAATGTCTCCCCGATGCGCACCAGGCGCGGGTCCTCGCAGCCGCCGGGGTTTTCGTACCACTCGGTGGGCTCCAGCACCGGCGCGGCCTGGCGCTCGAAATGGATGCCGTCCCTGCTGAGGGCGAGGCCGACGCGGGAGGTGAAGCTCCGCCCCGGAAAAGAGCAGGGCCCCTCAGCCCGGTAGAGCAGGGAAACTTGCTCGCCGTCGCACCACGCCGTGGGATTGTACAGGGCGTGCGACTCCCAGCCCGCCGCCGTAGGCGCCAGGATGGGATTGCCCGGATGTTTGGTGAAGGATCCCAACCCCCAACCCATGTCCTCGCTCACTGAATGCCGAAGTGCTGGTTGATCTCGTGTTGCCAGGTCTCGACCCGGCACTCCTCCACCTCGGCCACCTTCACTGGCCGGCCCAGGGCTGAGGATTCGAGGATGGCCAGACCCGGGGCGATGTCCTTGAGTCCCTCGATGCCGCTGGTCTCGGGCTGGCGGCCCTGTGCGATGGCGGAGATAAACTCCAGCAATTCGAGGGCAAAGCCGTCCTGGATGCCGCGCGGGAAGAACTTTTCCAACTGGGCCGCTCCCACCTGCTGGCGGAAGAGGGCCCCCACCTCAACCGGCTCCTTGCCGTCGAGCTGCACCCGTTCCCCCTTGAGGCTGCCCTTGGAACCGTAGATGGCGCCCCCGCCCTCAAAGCCGGTATGCTCCCCGTGGCCGGCCCAGGAGAAGAGCAGGTTGCCGATAGCACCGCTGGCAAATTCGAGCAGGGCGAAGAAGGTGTCGTCCACCTCGCACTGCACCTCTTCGATCACCTTGCCCGCCTCGTCGCGAGTGTAGCGCACCGGCTCGATGGCGCGGGCTAGGGCCGAGACCGTCTCGATCTCGCCGCACTGGTAGCGCAGCCGGTCAAAGATATGGGCGCCGATGTCCATGCTGCCCCCACCGCCGGCCTCCAGCTTGCGGTGCCGCCAGGCGGTCTTGGCCACGATCACATCGGGCGACCAGATATTGCCCACCCCGCCGCTGAGCACCATCTGCACCTTGCCCAGCAAGCCGCTCTGCACGGCCCAGCCAGTGGAGCGGGTGCTCTCGTAGTAGCGCAGATTTTCGGCCACCCCGAGGGTCAGTTTTTTGGCCTCAGCCTTCTCGATGAGCCGGCGGGCAGCGCGGGCGGTAGTCGTAAACGGCTTCTCGATGAAGACGTGCACCCCTCGCTCCAGGGCCGCCATCGCCACCGGATAGTGCGCCGACACCGCCGAGAGCAGCACCAGGGCGTCCACGGCCCCCTCTTCCAGCATCGGCTGGTGGTCAGTGTAGATCTTGGGATCGGTGTCCTGAAAATCCCGCACATAGATGTCGCGGATGCTCAGCGGGTCGTGGGGCGAGGGCGAAATCGGCGGCAGGGGCGGCGGCCCTTTGCCCCGCTCCACGTAGCGGGCGGCGTTGTCGTGGCTGCGCGAGCAGAGCGCGCTGACCTCAAAGTTGTCGTAGCCCTGCTGGCGGAGAATCTTGAGGCCGCGCAGATGGGCCCCGGTGATGCCGCCACACCCCACGAATCCCAGGCGGATCTTGCTCATGGTGCTCCTTTCACTCCTTGACAGCGCCGGCGGTCAGCCCCTGCACAAAGTAGCGCTGCAGCGACACAAAGAGGACAATGGGCGGCAGACTGAAGATCAGCGAGGCGGCAAAGAGCTGGTCGTATTTGTTGACGTACTGGCCCAGGAAGGCCGAGCGCAGGCCCACCGCAATGGTGAGGGCCTTGGACTTGGTGAACACAAAAGCGAAGAGAAACTCGTTCCACGAGAGCAGGAAGGCGAAGGTGCCCACCGCCACTACCGCCGGGGCGGCCAGTGGCAGGAGGATGCGCCAGAGGAATTGCAGGCGCGAGCAGCCGTCGATGAGGGCCGCCTGCTCCAACTCCTCGGGGATAGCGCGGAAATAGCCGTTGAGCAGCCAGGTGCAAAAAGGGATGGCGAAGCCGGTGTAGATCAGCACCATGCCGGCGCGGGTGTCCAGCAAGCCCAGGTTGCGGATCACCTGGAAGAGGGGAATGAGGATGGAGGACCCGGGCAGCATCTGCGACATCACCACCAGCATCAGCAGCAGGGTGCTGCCCGGAAAACGGAACCGCGCAAAGGCATAAGCCGCGCTGATGCTGAAGGCCAGGGCGATCAGCGCCGTGGCCAGGGAGATGACCACACTGTTGAAGATATAGGCGCCAAAGGGCGCCGCGTCCCACAGGTCCACGTACGCTTTGAAGGTGATGGAACGCGGAAAGACCATGGGTGGAGTGCTGGTCACCTCGCTGAGGGGACGCAGTGAGGTGCTGACCACCCAGATCAGGGGCAGAACCAACAGGAAGGCGCTGAAGCCCCCCAGGCCGTACCCCAGCCAGGCCCGGATCTGCGCCTGGGTCTTAGTTTTCATCGGCCCGCCTCCGCTCCTTGAACAACACCCGAATGAAGAGCACGCTGAGAGAGAGCAGGAAGATCAGCAGCAGCACCGCCGCTGCCGCGCCCCGGCCCAATTGGAGATTCTCGAAGGCGATGCGGTAGATGGTGATTGGCACCACCTGAGTGGAAGCAGCTGGCCCGCCCTCGGTCATGATAAAGATCAGACCGAAGTCATTGACCATCCAGATGGTCGCGAAGAGGAAAACCACCCCGATGACGTGCCGCAGTTGGGGCAGGGTGATATTCCAGAAGCGCTGCACCACATTGGCCCCGTCCACCTGGGCCGCCTCGTACAACTCGGTGGAGATGCCCTGCAGGCCGGCCAGCAGCATGATGGTGATATAGGGCATGAAACGCCAGACATTGGCCACCACCACCGCACCCATGGCGGGTCCCGGCTGCGCCAGCCAGGGGATATTGGCGTCGATGATCCCCACGCTGAGCAGGAAGTAGTTCACCAACCCGAAGCTGTCGTGGAAAAGCCAGCGCCACATATAGCCGGTGACCACCGGAGCGATGGCCCAGGGCACCAGCAGGAAAGCGGTGAAGAAGGGGCGGTACTTCTTGATCTCGTTGAAAACCAGGGCCAGGAAAAGGCCCAGCACCAAGGCGATGGGCAGGGAGAGGGCGGTGAATCTGAGCGAACTGCCCACGCTGGACAGGAAGCTGCGGCTGCCCAGCAGCTTGGCGTAGTTGGCCAGCCCCACCCATTCGCTCTCTCCCCCCTTGAGCAGGCGCACCTTCTGCACACTCATGGCCAGGTTATTGAAGATGGGCCAGAGAATAATCACGGCCAGCACCAGCAGGGCCGGCAGCAGGAAATAGTACGGGGTGAGCTGTTTTTGCAGCCGTGAGGAACGCGCGCTAGTAGTCATTAAGGATCTCGTTGACCTCCTCGGCAGCATTGTCCAGAGCCTCTTTGGGACTCAGGGTCCCGGTCAGGGCCATGTTGACCGCATCGGCGATGCTGCGCTGGATCTCGGTGATCCCCGGATGTCCGGGCCAGCCCAGCCCGTTGCGGCCGGCCTCAGCCAGCACCTCCAGGTTTATGTATCTGGACTGCACCCCCGGCTCGTAGGCTGCCTTGTGGGCCGGGATTCCCCCCATGGCCGGATTGGGCACCTTCCACACCGGATCGTCCACATTGAGGGCCTTGAGCACCGTCCAGGCCTCCTGGGGCACCTTGCTGTACCCGGTGATGGCGACCATGACCACGTCCAGCAAGGTGCGCGGCGGATTGGACTCGATGGGCTGAGCTGGGCCAGGCACCTGGGCCAGCACCAGCTTGCTGGTGTCGAACTTGTAGTTGCCCAGCACTACATCCTGCCACCAGGGCCCCTCGATGGACAGCGCTGCTTTTTCGGTACACCAATGGGCGGCGTTTTCATCGAAGGCATAGGCCGCGCTGGCCGAGGGGAAGAACCCCGCCTGCTTCATTTCTATCAGGAAGGTGAGGGCTGCCAACCCGGCCGGCCCGTTGAAGGTGGCGTGGGTCCAGCCCTCGTCGAAGAGCCGGCCGCCGGCCTTGTAGAGCAGGGGCAGAAAGCGGTACGCGGTGTCCAGGTTTACGCCACCGGGCATAGTGAAAACCTCGATGCCCTGTGCCTTGAGCACCGGCCCCATGGCCTTCATCTCCTCCCAGGTGTGGGGGATCTGCAGGTGGTACTGGTCGAGGATGCTCTTATTCACCGCCAGCACAAAGGGCAGCATGGTGATGGGCAGCCCGTAGTGTTTACCTTGGTACTCGACCTGCTCCAGCACATTGGGGAAGAAGCGCTCGGCCACCTGGGGGAAGTCGGGGAAATTCTCCAGCGCATAGAGCCCACCCAACTGGCCGAACTCCACCGAGTACTTGTGGTGGACGCGAATGATGTCCGGCCCGTCGCCGGCAATGGTGGTACTGATCAGACTCTCGCGCTGGGTGGCCCAATCGCGAATCTCCAGCTCGATATAGATGTCCTGGCGGCTGGCGTTGAAATCCTTGACCGCCTGCTTGATCCAGACCTGGTGGCCGGGCACCCCACCAAAATCCCATACCACCACTTTTACCGGCTCTGCCGCTCCCCCGGCGGGCAGGCCCAGCAGGAGGGCAAATAGTACCAAGCAAATCGCGCTCAAATTCCCGTCCTCTAAAAAGTTTTTCCGGCTCCAATATTAGCCAATGCCGGAGAGCCCCGCAAGCACCGCGCCTGGTTTGACAAGAGACCACTGCCCGCCGTATCCTCCTGCCATTTCCCCACCAGGAGGAAGATCCATGGAATTGCAAAAAGTATTGGTCACCGGAATGAGCGGCCTGATCGGCAGCGCCGTGCGCCGGCAGCTCGAAGGCAAATACACCCTGCGGGCCCTCAACCGCCGCCCGCTGCCCGGCGTGGACTGCCATCAGGGGGACATCGCCGACCTCGATTCCATCCTGCCGGCCTTTGCAGGCCAGGACGCGGTGGTACACCTGGCCGCCTTTCTGGGTGACGACTGGGAGAAAGTACTCAAGTACAACCTCCTGGGCACCTACAACGTCTTCGAGGCGGCGCGCCGGGCCGGGGTCAAACGCATCGTCTACGCCAGCAGCGGCACCGCGGTCATTGGCTGGGAGAAGCATCCTCCCTACGCCGACCTGGCCGCCGGCCGCTACGACCAGGTCCCGCCCACCTGGCCCCTGATCACCGACCAGGCTCCCATCTATCCAGGTGGCATGTACGGCTGCAGCAAGGTCTGGGGCGAGGCCCTGGCCCGCCACTATGCCGAATCTTATGATCTCACGACCTTCTGCCTGCGCCTGGGCCGGGTCAACCCCGAGAACCGCCCTACTCTGCCGCGCGAGTTCGGCGCCTGGTGCAGTCAGCGCGACGCGGCGCAGATGGTCGAAAAATGCCTGGCGGCCCCCGCAGACCTGCGCTTCGAGATTTTCTACGTGGCCTCCGACAACCGCTGGGCGTACCGCAGTTTGGCCAACGCCCGCCAGTTGATAGGTTTCGCCCCCCAAGATTCGGCCGAAGACTACCGCCAGGGCTAAAGGCCCATGCCCACCTCTCGCGGCAACCTGAGCGGGCGCGCCCTGCTCCTGGGCGTTCTCCTGGTGCTGGTGGTCAGCCTGGGCGCCCCCTGCGCCACCTGGGTGCTGGGCTCCTCGGAGATCACCTGGTCCTTCTTCCCCATCGGCGTGGGTTTCCCCTTCCTCTGCCTGCTCTTCTTCAACATCGCCCTCAAATCCCTGCGCCCAGGCTGGGCCCTGCGCCCCGCCGAGTTGGCCACCGTTCTGGCCATGGGCCTGGTAGTCGCCGGCACCCCCTTCTTCATCATGGGGTATGTGCTGGCCATCCCCACCACTCCCCTCTACTTCGCCTCGCCCGAAAACCAGTGGGACCGCTACATCCTGCCCAACCTGCCCCGCTGGCTCATCCCCAGCAACCAGGGCCTGGCCATGACCTGGTTCTTCGAAGGCCTGCCCTTTGGCGAACCCGTGCCCTGGGGCACCCTGCTGGAAGCCTGGGTCATGCCGCTCTTCTGGTGGTTCAGCTTCATCTGGTCCCTGTATTTCGCCTGCTTCGCCCTGGTGGTGATCCTGCGCAAGCAGTGGATCGAGCGCGAGCGCCTGGCCTACCCGCTCATGGAACTGCCCCAGACCTTGCTGGCCAATCCCGACCCAACCAGTCGCGTCCCGGCCATCCTGCGCCGCCGGCTGCTCTGGCTGGGCGTTGCCCTGCCGCTGACCATCACCCTGTGGAACGCCGCCGGCTTCTTCTATCCCTTCGTGCCGCAGATCAGCTGGGACTACGCAGTGCAGGTGGGCCGGAGTTTCCCGCCGATCAATATCCGCCTGTACTTTCCGGTGGTCGGCTTCATGTACTTCGCCAACCTCAACGTCTCCTTCAGTATCTGGTTTTTCTATCTGGTCGCCCTCTTCGAGGAGGGCGTCTGTAACCGCCTGGGCCTGGGCATCACCGAAGGCGACGCCTTTGTGGTGGGTGGTTTCCCCACCACCTCCTGGCAGTGCTGGGGCGCCTTTGTGGCGATGGTGATATGGGGATTGTGGATGGCCCGCGACCACCTGCGCCAGGTCTGGCGCAAGGCCCGCGATCCAGCCTGTGGGGTGGACGATTCGCGCGAGTTGCTCTCCTACCGAGTGGCGGTAGTGGGATTGGCCCTGGCGGTGCTCTATATGCTGGCCTGGCTTTGCCGGGCCGGCCTGCCCCTGGGCGCAGCCGCCCTCTTCCTGGCCGGGGTGCTCATCGCTTACTTAGGCATCACCCGCCTGGTGGTGCAGGCCGGGGTCTACTATCTGACCACCCCAATGGTCAGCCAGGCCATGACCCTGGCGGTGCTGGGCACCAAGGCAGTCACGGCCCCGGGTTTGGTGGCCCTGGGCCTGACCTTTTCCTTCTTCGGCGACGTGCAGTCCATCTTCATGCCCGCCGCAGCTCACGCCTCCAAGTTACACGACAGCCTGGATCTGGGCCGGCGGAACCTTTGCCTGGCCATCGCCCTGGCCCTGGGGCTGAGTTTTGCCGTGTCCACTCTTTACATCCTCTATATGGCCTACGATCAGGGGGCTTCGAACTTCAGTTCCTGGTTCTTCCGGGTCTCTGGCGGGGCCGGGGTGCTGGCCTTTGACTACGCCGCCTCGCGCATCGCCAACCCAGCCGGGGTTCAGTACCAAAAGCTGGCCTTTTTCGGGGCCGGTGCCCTGGCCATGTCGGTGCTGACCTTCCTGCACTACCGTCTGCCCTGGTGGCCCCTGCACCCCATCGGCCTGACCATCGTCTCGGCGTGGATGATCCGCAACCAGGCCGCCGCCATCTTCGTCGCCTGGGCGGCCAAGAGTTTGCTCATGCGCCTGGGCGGCATCGACCTCTACCGCCGGGCCGCCCCTTTCTTCATCGGTCTGATCCTGGGCCACTTCCTCGGGGTGGGTCTCTCCTTCCTCATCGACGCCCTCTTTTTTCCCGGCAACGGCCACCCCATCCTGCACGGGTAGCCCGCTGCTTGACACGTCTGCGAGCAGGGAGATATCTTGTTTGACTAATTCCCTTCTCGCGGAGCAATCCCGATGTCCAAGACCCTATCGGCGTTCTGCCTGACGCTGGCCTGCAGCGCCGCGCTGAGCGCCCAGATCCCGGTACTGCACCTGCCCTTGCTGCGCAGCGCTCCCGCCATCGACGGCGATTTGTCCGAGTGGAAAGAGTTGGCTTTCAGCGACGGGGGGTGGGATATCTACCGCCTGCGCCAGATGCCCTGGTTCGACCCTTCGCGCAACCGGCTCACCGACCACGGCGACGAGCCCTCGCCCGAGGACGATTTGCAGGCCCGCTACTACACCGCCTGGGACGCCAAGTACCTGTACCTAGGTGCCGAGGTGCGCGACAATGTCAACGACGCCGACGACCCCGAGCACCAGGATAAACGCTGGTACTTCAAAGACTGCATCTGCTGGTTCATCGAGGCCCCGCGCGACCTGGCCCCCGAGTTCTTTGGCCAGGGGGACAATGCCTTTTGTTTTGTCATCGACACCCGCAAACCGGAGTACGGTGCCTGGTGGCGGCACGGCGCACCCGACACAACCTATATCGAGGAACCCCTGCCCAAGAGCGCCGTCGACTACCAGCTTCATATGAACCCCTGGGGCCGCAGCCCGGGCGACTTCATCCTCGAAGCTCGGGTGGACCTGCAGGCCACCTTCGCCAAGAGTGATCCGCGCTGGGCCCCGCCCCAGGTGGGCGATACCTGGGGCCTGGAAATCGTACACACCGACCCCGACGGCGGCCCGTACGGCGGCCACTTCATCGTCTACGGCACCGGCGACGACGACTCGACCTGGGGCGAGGCGATCCTGACCGGGCCCACTCAGCCGGTCGAGCGCCGAGACCAATAAGATGTCTGACGAAGTCGAGCACAGCGGCCTGACCTTGCGTTCCCTGGTCCTGGGTGTGCTGATGGTGCTAGTGGTCTGCCTGGGCGGCCCCTATGCCATCTGGGTACTGGGTTCCTCGGAGATCACCTGGTCCTTCTTCCCCATCTGCGTCGGTTTCCCCTTCCTCTGTCTCATCCTGATCAACATCCTGGTCAATACCCTGAAGCCGGCATGGGGGCTGCGCCCTGCCGAGCTGATGACGGTGATGGTCATGGGGCTGGTGACCACCGGCATCCCCATCTTCATGGTGGGATTCCTGCTCTCCATCCCCACCACCCCCGAGTACTTCACCTCCGCCGAGAACCAGTGGGATCAATTTCTCATCCCTCACCTGCCCCACTGGCTCATCCCCAGCAACAAGGGTCTGGCCATGACCTGGTTCTTCGAAGGCCTGCCCTTCGGCGAGCCCGTGCCCTGGAGCACCCTGCTGGACGCCTGGGCCATGCCCCTGTTCTGGTGGATCAGCTTCATCTGGTCCCTGTACTTCGCCTGCTTCGGCATGGTGGTCATCCTGCGAAGGCAGTGGGTCGAGCGCGAGCGTCTGGCCTACCCGCTCATGGAGGTCCCCCAGGCCCTGATGGTGGCCGAGGGCAGCACCGACCGGGTGCCGGCGATCCTGCGCAACAAGGTCTTCTGGATCGGCGCCGGGGTGCCCCTCTTCATTGTCTTCTGGAACATGGTGGGCTTTTTCTATCACTTCTTCCCCCAGATTCCCTGGACCTACCCGGTGCAGGTGGCGCGCGGCTTCCCGCCCATCATCATCAATCTCTACTTCCCGGTCATCGGCTTTATGTTTTTTGCCAACCTCAACGTCTCCTTCAGCATCTGGTTCTTCTACATCTTCACCCTGGTAGAGGAAGGTATCTTCAACCGCTTTGGCCTGGGGATCACGGCCACCGAGGCGGATGCCTTTATCTGGGGCCTGCCCTCCACCTCCTGGCAGTGTTGGGGCGCCTTTATGGTGATGGTGCTGTGGGGATTGTGGATGGCCCGCGACCACCTGCGCGAGGTCTGGCGCAAGGCCCTCGACCCAAACTACCCGGTCGACGATTCCCGCGAGTTGCTCTCCTACCGGGTGGCAGTGGTCGGCTTTGTCCTGGCCGTGCTCTATATGCTGGCCTGGCTGTGCAAGGCCGGCATGCCCCTCTTGGTGGCCTTGCTCTTCCTGAGCTGCGTGCTCATCGCCTACCTGGGCATCACCCGCCTGGTAGTACAGGCCGGGGTCTACTACCTGACCACCCCGGTGGTGGCCGAGTCCATGACCACGGCGACCCTGGGCACCAGCGCCATCCCCTCCAAAGGTTTGGCGGCCCTGGGGCTGTGTTATTCCTTCTTTGGCGACGTGCAGTCCATCTTCATGCCCGCCGCTGCCAACGCCTCCAAACTACACGACAGCCTGCGCATGAGCCGGCGGGACCTGAGCCTGGCCATCGCCGTGGCGGTGCTGGTGGGGTTTTCTGCCTCCATCTCCTATATCATCTACATGGCCTACGACCAGGGCGCCTCCAATTTCAGCTCCTGGTTTTTTAGAGTTTCGGGCGGTGCCGGCCTGCGCAGCTTTGAGGAGGCGGTGGCCAAGATCAAAACCCCTCTCGGCCCCAACCTGCCCAAACTCACCTTCTTCGGAGCCGGCGGCCTGGGCATGGTGTTCCTCACCTTCATGCAGTACCGTTTTCCCTGGTGGCCGCTGCACCCCATTGGCCTAGCCATCTCCGCGGTGTGGATGGTCCGCAACCAGGCCGCTCCCATCTTCATCGCCTGGGCGGCCAAAAGCATCATCATGCGTTTTGGCGGCATCGATCTCTATCGCAAGGCCACCCCCTTTTTCGTCGGCCTGATCAGCGGCCACTTCCTGGGGGTGGGCATCTCCTTCATCATGGACATGATCTTCTTCCCCGGCAACGGCCACCCCATCCTGCACGGCTAAACCAGAAAGGCACCCTATGAGCGAGCCCATCCAGACCCAAGATATCCAGCGCCCGCCCAAGTACCTGGTCGAGGGCCTGGCCCACATCGGCAGCGCCACCGCCAGCGGCGAGTTGTTCCGCCTAGGCTTGCGCGACGCGCACCTGCACGGCCCGGTCTCTCATTCGCCGGGCAAGGTGGTGGTGGGACCCGCCCTGACGCTGCAGTTCATGCCCAAACGCGAGGACCTGTACGGAGCGGACGAGTACGCCGACCCCGAGCGTCAGTTGCACCGCCACACCCTGTACCACACCCAGCCGGGTGACATCGTCGTGGTCGACGCGCGGGGTGACCTGACTAGTGGCTGTTTCGGGGATATGATGCTGACCTACTTCAAGGGGCGGGGCGGGATCGGGGTGGTGATCGACGGCTGCATCCGCGACTACCCCAAGGTGCAGCACCTGGGCCTGGGCCTGTGGCTGAAGGGCGTGACGCCCAATTTCCACACCCAGACCAATCTCATGCCCTTTGCCGTCAACGTGCCCGTCGCCTGTGGCGGGGTGCTGGTCATGCCCGGCGACCTCATCATCGCCGACGACGACGGGGCGGTGGTGGTGCCCATCAAGCTGGCCCCGCAGCTTTTGGAAAGAGCCGCCGCCCATGCCGAATGGGAGGACTTCTCGCGCCAGCGCCTCTCCGAAGGCGGAGACTTGCGCAAGTACTATCCGCTCTCCGCAGCCGCCAAGGTCGAGTACGAGGCGTGGAAGAAGAAGCAGGGGAAGCAGGGGAAGAAAGGCAAGAAGAAGGGCAAATGAGCGGTGTGTATGCGCCTGGGGCCTAGTGCTCCAGGTGCATGCCCTCCCCGCCCAACAGAAAACTGCGGATCTCGTAGCGGCCAGGCCGCTGCACCGGCAATTGCCCCGACTCCACCATCAGATCCAACGGGTTGAGCCGGGTCTGCATCGGCAGGTGCACCACCTCGTGGCAGCGGGCCGACTCGTACGCCCCCATCATCATCTGCATGGTCCACATCCCGTTCTCGGCCTGGTTGCGGTGGACCAGCCGGTCCTCGATCCAGGCCACCAACTCCTCGGCCTGGGCCGCCATCGGGTCCAACTCCTCCACCTCCACCTCTTTCCATCCGCCCGTCTTGGCGTTGAAGTAGCGCACCCAGCCGTCGTCGAAGTCCACCATGCCTTCGCTGCCCTGGGCAAAAGCCCATTTGTCGTCCTCGACTAGGTCGGTCTGAAAGCTGCCCTGCACCCCGCCGGCGAAGCGCAAAAACCCGCCCACACAGTCCTCGGAGCGCACACTGCGCTCGTAGCGGTCGGTCTTGCGCTCCACCTGGGCAAAGACCCACTCCACCGCCGGATCACCCAGCATGTAGCGCATACAGTCGAGACCGTGGCTGGTGGCGTTGAGCAGGCCGGTGCGCCGAGTGTGCAGGATGCGCTCGGGCCGACCGATGGCCCCCTGGGCGATCAGTTCCTTGGCCTTGACCCAGGCCGGCAGGAAGCGCCGCTGAAACCCAATGGCCAGCTTCACCCCGTTGCGCTGGCAGGCGATCATCATCGCCTCGGCCTCCCCGGTAGAGGTGGCCATCGGCTTCTCGCAGAGGATGGCTTTGGGCCGGCGGGCCGCCGCCGCAATGGTCATCTCCGCGTGTAAGGGGTGCCAGGTGCAGACACTGACGAGGTCGGGCTGTTCTTGGTCGAGCATCTGCCTATAATCCGTATAGGTCTTCGCAATGCCGTGTTTGGCCGCAAAACTTTTACCCTTGGTCTCGTCCACATCGGCGCAGGCCACCAGCTCGATGCCCGCAGTGTTGTTGTACCCTTGGGCGTGCGCCCCGCCGATGCTGCCCCCGCCGATGATGACGGCGCGGTACTTGGATTTGCTCTTTGCCATGGATTCCTCTCTAGTAAAAGTAAAATGCGGTGAACCAAACACGGGTGAAGTGCCGCTGATCATCCCCAAAAAATAGGGTTGCTGGTCATGCCGGTGAAGTGATCGACGAAGAGAAAAATCCCTCCGGGCACGATATGGCCGGCGATCATGCCCAGGAAGAAGGGCCGGGTCTTCTGGTAGAGCCCGACGCCCCCGTATTTGAGCACCAGCACCTTGATGCCCCAGGCCAGGAACATGTTGAACCAGAGATGATCCATGATCACCGTGGCCCCCAAGGGATAGCCCAGCGGATGCACCGGCCACCAGGAATAGCGCCAGCGCGCTACCATCAGCAGCGCCATAAACCCCGCCCCGATCCCGGTGTTGATCCAGCCCCACAGGTGCGGCCCCGTCGGGGTGCCCAGCCAGGGCTCCAGGTAGTCGTACCCTCCCTGCCAGCCCACGATCCACTGCATCAGATTTAACGCCCCGTACTTGTGGCTCAAGACCATGACCGTCCAGATCGAGCTGACCAGGCCGATGGTCAGCGCCAGGATCATAACCCAAAATAGCGGCCGCTTGCGCCCTGCCAATTCCTCCCCCATCTTGAGGCTGTTGGCGCACGAAGTCATCACAAAACTGCGCACCCCTGAAGTCCAGAAATAGGTCGTCGCCAGCAGGACCAGCCCTCCGGTGCCGATGGCCGAGCAGCCCACCGCCGAGATCAGGATGCTCACCGGCGTGCCCGGCAGCGCGCCGTCGGACAAGCCGCTCTCCGCTACCAACCGGGTGTAGCCCACGATCAGCGCCGCCGCCAGGAAGAGCACCGCCAGTGCTACCCACACCGGCATGCCGGCCAGCCACAGCCAGCCCACCAGCACCACACTGGCCACCAGCAACAAAACCACGGCGCTGCGATAGGAGAGGATCTCCCCGGAGTCGTCCACCTGCGCATCTCCCAAGAACGCCTTGCGAAATACGGCCCTCAGATGTTTTCTTGCCGTCCACAGGGTGCCGGCGAAAAGGGCCAGCATGCCGCCGATGGCCTGGTGGAGCAGGATCGGGCTGGCGATGTGGTTCCCTCCGCCCAGCGTCTCCGAACTGGTGACGCCCAAAATGCCAAAAGCGCCCCGCAGCGCATTGGCGAAGAGATTGAAAAACCAGAAACTGAAAGCGGTATCCGTCTTGACGAAGTAGAAGAAGCCCAGGATGTTGAAGCGGAACTTGAACTGTAGCTCCGAGGCGCCGCCAAAGATGGGCACAATCAGATAGATCATGTCCACGTCCTGGGCGATGGGCACAGCGTTGGGAAAGTAGGTGTGGAATCCATGCAGGGTGCCCCAGAGCGCCGGCACCGCGAAGCCGGCCCACATCACCGGGTTCTTGTAGAAGGAGCTGAAGCGCTTCCCCTCGTCGCCCTGTTCGGTCATGGCCAGGGGCACCTGCACCAGGGGATAGATCAGGCGCTCGTGTTCGACCCACTGCTTGCGCAACAGGATGGCGGGGACCATCATCACCAGGAAGAGGGCCCAGACAAAGGGCAACCAGACCAGGAAGGTCGGCGCCCAGTCTGCCCAGGGGATGACCCTTCCCTGTTCCAGCCCCTCGTAGAAGAGGGCGGGCAGCCGGGGATTTTGCGGGCTCATCCAGCCAGGGAAATAGGGCTGAATCAGGTTGTGCCAATTATTCTCGGGGGTGGCAAAGTAATAGGGCGCCAGAATGGTGCCGAAAATTCTGCCCGCGAAGAGGGTGGGTATGGGCGAGGCCATCACCATCATGACGTAGATCAGCAGCAGTTCCTGGCGGTTCAGGCCCAGGCGCGGTTGGATCAGCTTCAGCAGGGGATTGACCAGCCCGGTGAGCAGGAACAGGAGGAAGATGGCACCCACGGTGCTGGTGCCCAGGGCCATAAAGGACCCGATGAGATAGAAGGTCCCGTACGCGTCCCCGGCGGCGACGAAGAAGGAAAAGAGACAACCCAGCAGCACCGCCCTAACAGTAAACCCCGACGCCAGGGGCGCGCTGGTCCGGGCGGGGTCGGCGGGGTCGGGTTGAGGCGTTTCAGGAGGGGGGGTTCCCATCTCGGCTCATTCCCCGCTTGGAGCGGGGCCACGGCGAATGGACTATTGAGGGCGCGACAACCGCTCCAGCACATTCCGCGTGATCCGTTCCACCGCCGCATCCCCGCCCCGCAGGCCGTGGGACCAGTCGGTGGTGCCGGCAGTGAACACCGTGCCGCCGCGCGTGTACAGGCCCATCACCGCCTGACCCTTCCGCCCTTTTTCCCAGCCATCGTACCACTCGCAATCGTCGGGGTGCCACTGGCCCGGGGCCGTGCAGAGCACCTCGAAACCCTCTGGGGTGCCGTCCCGGTTTGTCGGGTAGGGCAGGCCGCCCTCCCAGCGCAGTTCGCAGCCATCGCACTCGTACCCCACGATGGTGTGCTTGCCGCCAAAGGTTTCGCCCTGCCTCATGCCGCTCCCCGCAAAAACCCAGTGTTCGGGCCGATGCACGGTGAAGGCCCCCGACCCATCCATCAGCTGCCCGTGGCTGAGGTGATACCCACCCCACAAGAAACCCACACCCGTCAACTGGTTCTCCGGTCGGCCCACCAGGTGGTGACTCCACAGACTGCTCAGCAGCCGGTGGTCGCCGCTGGCGTAGGCCGGATCGAAGCTGTACATCTGCTTCCAGCAGGTCAGCGCCTTGCCTTCCTCCTCGCTTCGCACCTGCCAGCACACCGAGTTGCCGCTGAAAAAAGCCACATTCCCGCCCCGGCCTATATAGGCTTCCAGGTGATCGCGCATGGGGGCAGACCAGTACTCGTCGTGGCCCACGCTGAGCACCAACCGGTAAGAGTCGAGTAGTTCGGGATGGAATTCCAGGTCGGTGTTGGCCGCATAGTCGAGGACAAA